>PAEG01000036.1 GCA_002703045.1 Acidimicrobiaceae bacterium | reverse complement strand
CGATACTTTGAAGTTCTATCATCCTTTCTAACTTCTCCGCATCGCGGACAAGTAGGCGCACATCATGGCCTTCGGACGTGAGTGCTTTGAGCAGATGTCCACCAATAAAACCTGTCCCGCCAGTAAGCATAACTTTCATAAATCCCCCTTATCTAAGCGCAGTATTCAGAGAGTAGCCGCTCTAGACAGTACTGTCGCTTTTCCGCATCTAGCAGTGTTAACAAATTACTTCCTAAGATGATCAGGTGGAAGAATTTAGAGACTTCTATAAAGAATTCAAAAACGGAACAATAATTGCAGAGGATTACTGGCCTTTATGGCGAAGGGTTTGGGATAGCTGCGATTATTTCACTTCCTACTTCGAAGGCGATATTTCTAAGCGTGACAATGCCCTCGGAGCGCTTTTTTCTCAATATGCGCATCTTCGCTCTAACTTCATGACCCCCGAAGAGAACGCGAAACTCTTATCTCTTCCGGATCATGTAACTGTATTTAGAGGAGGCCAACAAGCAAATATATCTGGATGGTCATGGACACTTGAGCGTGAGTTCGCTGAAAGGTACGCTAAATCCGGAGCTACTGATAACCGTCCTCTACTTGCAGTAGTGTCTTCTCTTCCATCAGCAGCAGTACTCGCCTATATCGAGAAGGATGGGGCTTCAGAACTAATAGTCGATCCCCTTACTATCACTATCGAAACAGGAGACTATACAAATATTATTTTTGAGCGCCTATAAAAGATCACTTCAACTATGATTGGGCATGTTTTTCTTTCGACCCCTTAAAGCTTTTTTCGCGCTCGCACTAATTGCTGGGTTGTGCACTAGCTGCTTTAAAGCTGATTTCTCTATGGTCGTCAATAGTGACGGGAGTGGTTCAATCGAAGGAAGTATGGCGATTAGCAAGAAACTGGGTGAAGTGTTTGGTGAGGAATCAGGAGACACCGAAGCGTTTGATTGTGAAACTGCCTTTGAAGGCGAAGGCACTGGGATCAATTTATTCGAAGATATCCCTGGAAATGCAACCGCAGAAGAATTCGAAGATGATGAGTGGTGNGGGTTTAGATTNAGCGCAGATTTTACTGGATTTGGTCAAAGTTTGATTGATGCAGGCGATGATAGTTTCCCGTTGAGCATTGACGGAGATATNCTCACNTTTAAATGGGAAGAANTGGTAGATGATGGAGCTGGNNTTGGTGGCGATTCNGCGTTGGGCGATGANGATATGGACCCTCGTTTATTTCTGACGTTATTGGGTATTCCTGAGCCGGAGTATTTGATCTCATTGGAGCTTCCCGGCGAAATAATGGAACATAACGCNGATGAGCAGAATGGGCCTCTTTTAACTTGGGAGATAGATCTCTTCGAAACACTGGAAGGCTCTGCAGCCATACCTTTTGCAAAAGCAGATATTTCCAAGGCATCGGAAAGTTCTGGCAGCGGAGGGGCAAGGCTCTTATGGATTGTTATAGGAATTGTTGGCGTGATCTTCGTCCTAGTAAGCCTAAAAGTCGTTCAAACCCTCCGAGATCGTGACGTCGAAGAAGACATTTCGTAACTTCGCGATTTAAGTTGTTGTATTCTCCCACCTACTATGTGGGTCTAATCCGCCGACATGAATTTTTCCTGTGGTTCCCTTAGAGTCATCATAGAAATACAAGCGGGGAGCAGAGCTACCCCCAAATTTAAGATGGGCTTCCATGAATACCTTTCCATTTGGGTCAAGTTCAGTTGCTACTGGAAGAATCCGTTGGCTCCGAAGTCGTTCGTTGCTATGCACAGTTTCTGATTCGCGCATTGAGATATTTTGCGCATGCCAAACAAAGGCATCACCGCTCGTCTCGCACCACTTTAAGAAATTGCCGTTGAATTGAGATTCTGCAAATACGTTGAAGGCCAATAGCGCATCCCAAATTGATCGCCCCCAAGTCCGTGAGCGCTGATTCCCTTCGAGGTCTTCGAGCATGTTCGAAACATTATGTGGGATTTGAACTTTTCTGAGAACAGCTCTTCCCCTTTCGAGAGCTTCCGTAATTGACGAAATTGAATAAACAGACTCTTTACGCATACGTTTAAGATTCTCGGACAAAGCAAAATCTATAAAACGTAACTCCACATCAGTGCGTTCCTCTTCGGCAGCTACCCGTTTTTCATTTTCTTCATCAAGAAGCCCCCTCCACCAGTCTTCCGATTCTTGCATCATCCCCTTTGTATTTCGCAATTGATCTTCAAGGTGATCAATTGCTTCAAGGTCATGATCCCTATCCGAATGCAAGGAAGCTACAGTNTCTCGGAGTCGTTCATTTTCTTTAAGTAAATTCTCAAAATCAACATTCTGTCTTTCTTGCATCTTTTCATCGTCAGGGTTTTGGAAACCTCGGAGGAGGCGCGCGCCTTCCTCGCAAACCTGAGGTACTGGGGTAGCGACAAGGCTTGATTGAAGTGCTTGAAGAACTCTTGCTGATATTTTTTCGTGTTTTGTTTTTTGAATATTTAGGGCACTTATTGGGGGGATAGAAATTACATTGCGTGATTCTTTCTTAGCAGGTGGATATATCCGTATTTCACCTGGGTACAGAGACAAGTCGCCCCCTACTTCGTTTTGGAACCTTCCAAGATCACCGGGAGGAAGGTACACAACTAACGATGAGCCAGCGAACTGTCGCGCAAGTAGCTTTGCGAGCTTCTTCTGGTCTTCTTCGCGAAGCGGATCATGGGCGATGCAAATAATCGCTGCTTTGCGGTTGGATTGAGGTATCAGTTTCACAGCGACTGAGCCGGCAATTTGCACTCGACTCTGGAAGCGTATTTCCCCACGCCTTGGATTTCCATGNTTTTTTTCAGAGTCATCTATGAGGTNTTGAATGAGGCTCTGGATTTTNTCNATCGANTCNAATCCANGGGATGCAGAGAAATTTTCGACATCAACCCAGACGTACTGTTTCTCATCACGACGGGTAACCCGTATCGTGACCCGTTTATCCCTTTCGAAGCTTGATCGCATCTCTGTTACTGCGAGACCACTATCCCCGTTTGCATTCAANACCTCTATTGTCTGTGGGGAGCTCCAGTTGGAAAGAGTTTTTCTAATTGAAGNTTCTGGGTCTGGCCTTGATTCTTGCCAAAGCGCCCGGTACACCAACTNCATTTACATTTTCCACCTTTATCGAACTATAAGTAAACAATGTTCGCCCTAAACGAGCCATCTCCTCAGCTAAGATTATTGTGAAATAGCAGTAGTGAACTCCTGCTGGGCGGTTTCCATACTTCCGTTATTTGCCCATAAGTCAACGATAGTCATTGCAAGAATCTTCGCTCCATCAATCACACCGCTATCTCCTGATTCACTTCTAGCGTGATTCGCAAAATCTGGAGTGTGTATCGGTACTCCATGGGGCGCCACTCCTATCATGGGATGTATAGAAGGAACTAGATAACTAACGTTCCCCATGTCTGTGCTACCTACAACTTTATTTTCGCTGTCGGGTTCGATGGGGTCTCTTCCTACCCTGTGGGCATTTGCAGCATATAACGTACAAATAGTTTCATTGTCGACCATGTCCGCATAGTAGGGGTCAACCCAAGAGTGCGACATCGTGCACGAAGATGCCATAGCGCCAGCTTCTAAACAGTTAAGAACCCGTTTCTTTAAAGGTTCCAAAGTTCTCATGTTTTTTGAGCGGACGTACCATTCCATCGAAGAGTATTCAGGAACAATGTTTGGCTTCCTTCCACCGTCAGTGAAAATACCGTGTATTCGTTCATCTGGTCTGATGTGCTGTCGAAGGGCAGCAACATTTTGATATCCGAGGACTGCTGCATCTAGGGCGTTTTTGCCTCTATGTGGGGAGGCAGCGGCATGTGCTGCTTGGCCCTCGTACTCAACTTGGAGCCGGTGGATAGCTATGGTATTCATTCTTACAAGGTCACCAGAAGCAGGATGAACCATTAGTGCGGCATCGACACTCTCGAACGCTCCCCTATCGCCCATGAAAACTTTTCCTCCTCCTCCTTCTTCTGCTGGTGTTCCGAGGATACGTAAACTTCCTCCCATTTTTTTCGCTACAGTTGCGGCAGCTAGGCCAGCTCCAAGGCCAGCGGTCGCGATGATATTATGGCCGCAAGCATGGCCTATATCTGGTAAGGCATCATACTCACAAAGCACCGCTACAGTCGGCCCAGTACCTTCGATATTCGCTTCAAATGCCGTATCGAGATCATAGGCTTTTCGAGTAGGTGAGAGACCTTCATCTTCTAGAATCCCCGTCAAGAGCTCATGGGCAAAATGCTCCTCAAAGTTGAGTTCAGGATTCTCGTGTATTGCATGCGATGCTTCTATCAGCATTGATGCTCGAGTATCGACTTCATCACAGACAAGCTCTTTAATTTCAGCGAGTTCTTTTTGGTCCATTCCATTTCCCATTATTTTGAATCCCTAATCGAGCTATCTCTTTATCTTAACGCAATGCAAGCATTCTTTCCGCTGTAATTTTCTGCTTTGCTTTTTTCTTCAGAAGGTTTTGATTTGTCGAAGCTGTTTATTCCTCCTACGATTTTTCAGAAAAAGGAGTTCCAAATGAGTCATACTGTCTATGTTGAATTTAAATGCCTTGAAGGCAAAGGTTCAGAGTTTCTCGATGTTCTATTACCCGCTTTGTCAGATACAAGAGCATTCGAAGGTTGTGAAAGTGTGGAAACTTTCGTGAATATGGAAGCAACCGATACTGTTATCTTATGGGAGAAATGGCGCGATCGTAGCGCCCAAGAAGCCTATCTTCAGTGGCGTGTCGAGACCGGAATGCTAGATCTAATCGGGCCCTTTATGGCTGGAGCTCCAGCTTTCGTCCATCTTGACCCTAAAGACTAATCTCAGCCTAGAAGTTTCCTTCGAAATTTTTGCACTGCGTCGACGACTGTAGCTGGCGTTAATTCCCATCTATCTTGAGTAGGTCTCACCTGCTGACTGACGTTTTCTTTGTCTATAGGGTTTTGTGGTCCGGCGTTTAGCATCCGCATAGCTACTCGAAGATCCTCAGCNTTTCTCTCGGCAGCCTCGCGAAGTTTTTTCTCTGAATGGAGCTCCATNCGTGCTCGAGCGAGCTCGGATTCAAGTTCTGAGAGNCTGTCNNGCTCAGGAGGTTCTTTAACTTCNTCTGGGGGTGATGTTCTNTCCCATAGTCCTGTCGCCACCAGNGATGGAACTGGAATTTGCCAACCGGTCTCTGTTCTTCTGGCTCCCGGCACTTTCCCCTCCACAAGCCAATTACGGATGGTTCCTCGCGACTTGTTTGTCTGCCTAGCAGCCTCTGAAAGACTTACCATTGGTGCGTTAGCGAAAGCTGGATCCACTGGCGTGGTTTCAATTTTCGTCTGCTTATTAGCTTCAGGCTTTTTCGCCGGTTTCTCTTCTGCGGGTTCCTGATTCTTTTCTTGTGGAGGCCAGAGAATTTCTTCGGACATTAGCTACCTTTTATGCGCCTTCGAGTTGGCGGGCTGCTCGTGCTTCCTTAAACGACTGAATTGCTAGAACAAGAAAGAAAGCGCTTATTACTGAAGTCGCTATTTGGGAAAACACGGCCCAAGATGAGCCAGATCGCCCTATCAAGGATCCTAAGCTACCAAGAATTGCCAGCAGGGAAAGCATCGCAGCCCCATGCATAAAGTGATGGTGGAGGTCTGGTTTTTTTCTTCCGGCTACACCCAATGTTACAAAAACCACCCCTACAAAAGCAGGAATTAATGATGTAGCGCTATTTGAATCAGAGGCAGCGGTTACAACCACTCCCAACACAATTAACACCAATCCTGTAATTATTGATTTCGTCGCCATATTCTCTTACTCCTTACTTATCTATCTCGCCGACCATTTTTTCCGGGTCGACAATTTGATCAAATTCTTCGGAACTTAGGTAACCAAGCCCTATTGTTTCTTCACGTAATGTCGTTCCATTTAGATGAGCTGCTTGAGCTATTTCCGCTGCCTTGTAATAGCCAATATGGTTGTTTAGGGCAGTGACGAGCATAAGGCTCTGGCTGAGCAGTCCTTCTATCCGTCCTATGTTGGGTTCGATGCCGACTGCGCAGTGGTCGTTGAAGCTTCTGCATGCATCGGCAAGAAGTTGGGCGCTTTCGAGAACGTTGTGAGCCATTACTGGTTTGAAAACATTCAGCTGAAAGTGGCCGTGACTTCCGGAGACAGCCACAGCGGTATCGTTTCCGATCACTTGGGCGCTTACCATTGTCAGCGCTTCACATTGGGTGGGGTTCACTTTCCCGGGCATAATTGAGCTGCCAGGTTCGTTNGCAGGAAGAGAAATTTCTCCGATGCTGCACCGTGGCCCACTTGCNAGCATACGGATGTTATTTCCGATATGCATCAGGCTTACGGCNANTCTTTTCAAACTCCCACTTATCTCCACCATTGCATCATGAGCACTTAAAGCTTCAAACTTGTTCTCAGAAGTTACGAAAGGAAGGCCTGTCAATTCAGAGATTTTCTGGGCTACTTTCTTATCGAACCCTTTCGGGGTGTTAAGCCCAGTTCCTACAGCAGTTCCTCCGAGCGCTATCTCACGCAACCTCTGGAGCGAGTCGTGCATTGCTTCCATCCCCCTCTGGAGCTGCATGGCATACCCGCTGAACTCTTGACCTAGTGTTAACGGTGTTGCATCCATGAGATGTGTTCGCCCCGTTTTTGTGATGGNCATNAACTCGGCTGCCTTACTTGCCAATGTTTCNTGGAGAAGCTCAATACTGGGAATCGTTTCGTTANTAATTTTGCTATAGGCNGCTANATGCATCGCTGTAGGGAAGGTATCGTTCGAGCTTTGGCTTTTATTTACATCATCGTTAGCGCTAACTATTTTCTCTTTCGTGAAGTCCCCACCTAAGAGTTCTGTTGCGCGATTCGCTATAACTTCATTAACATTCATGTTGCTTTGGGTCCCTGACCCGGTCTGCCAGACAACAAGTGGAAATTCTTCATCATGTTGTCCTGCGAGGATCTCATCACAAACATCAGATATGGCCTGCGCTGTTTCCGGGGAGAAGTCAGTTAGCTCAGCGTTAACTAGCGCTGCAGCCTTCTTTAGGTAAGCGAATGCGTAGATGATTTCTATCGGCATCCGGTGATTACCGATTTCAAAGTTGTGGATGCTTCGTTGAGTCTGAGCACCCCAATATTTTTCTTTGGGGACTTCTATTTCCCCCAAGGTGTCTTTTTCGATCCTGAAATCTACCATCACCACACTTTAGCCTGTTCGTTCAAGTGGGTTGCAATTACTCAGAATTGAACAGTAAATGAAAAATCCACTGGTCTGTCTTCTTTACGACTGTGTTGACGCCCCCGGAAACGGGGTGGCGATTATGCCAGCCTTCTAAACAGAGACCGTTGAATAAGTTGGAAATTTTGCTCTGCCATCATTCCGAGGATCGCTGGATCAGCGAACATCTGATTGCTTGCTGCCATTAAGGCATCCAAGGAGTCAGATGTAGAGATAGTAACGTACATCCCCGTTAATGGCCCTGCCGCGATTGCTTGCGTCCAGCGGATTCCGTTAGTTCCGTTTTCCATATGTGCCCAGATAGCGTCAGCTGTTGCTTCTTCATCTTCAGCGAGGTTACCGGCGCTTACGATTAAACTTCCGAACTTCCCATCCAAGGTGCCCCGCTCCATTCGGACATCCATAAGGCTCCTCCGAAGCGTTTGAATTCCTGCGGCTTGCATAGATTCGACGAATTCTGGCATAGCCCTCAGGTCATCGGGGGCCGTTACAGCGGTATCAACGCTATCCCAATCAGCTGCAATGCCGATCTCTCCTACGGCTTCACCTGCCATTACGTTTTGGGTAATCCATAAGTTCTGTGCTCCAGCCTCTTCAAACGCAGCGCGTCCGAAAGCATCCATATCTGCGAGCAGCCGTCCTGTATCTGCTGCACGAACTATTAATCCACTCATGTATGTCATGTGACCTCTTTCTAATTTGTTTTATCTTTACTTAACTGTTAGCGACTGCCGTCTTGAATAGGTTCTGTATCTGGCATCAGTTTATTGAGCGTGAAATAAACAGGGCAGAAACGTGTAAAGGGGCTAACTATCTGCAGTCCAGCTACAACTCCAGCAATCCANAACCACTGGATTGATACAGCTGCGGCGAGAATCACACTTACCATGTAGGCGGCTCCACAAATTCCATCGTGCATCCTGATTTTATTCTGCATAATACTCACTCCTTATTCATAGACACTTAGTCATGTCAGACATTAGGTGAGCTTTCCTTTGGCAACAAGGAATTGTTGATCTTTTAATGTTACAGAAACATTTCGTTTAGGGCCNCATGCANCTGTGTCGGAGGGGGGACTTGAACCCCCACGCCCGTAACGGGCACTAGCCCCTCAAGCTAGCGCGTCTGCCAATTCCGCCACTCCGACAAGTAACGCTTTGTCAGTGTATCTCTGCACAAGAAAAATAGTGGCAGNGCAAAGGCGAATTAGACGTAAGGGNTAGTTTCTTTATTCGTCCAACATCAGCGCAAGCGCCAAAGTGGTAAAGGAGAAGATGAGAGCAAGGATGATAGTGATCCTGTCAAGATTACGTTCGATAACAGTTGACCCAGCAGCTTGTGAACCAAGACCTCCACCGAACATGTCGGATAAGCCTCCTCCTCGCCCACTATGCAGTAGTACAAGAGCAACTAATGCTAAAGCAGTGCTGACATCAAGGATCACAAGAAATATAGTCATGAAACTGCATGTTACCCTGTATATCGGCTAGTTAGGCACTTACTTGGCTTCGAAAATGCTTTTAACCAAGGACTTTATTTCTAGTGCAATCGGTATTTAACGATGCGTGCAAAGCTCTCTGCGTCAAGGGAAGCGCCCCCGACTAGAGCCCCATCGATGTCTGGCTGGGTTAAGAGTTCTGCAGCATTGACTGGCTTTACCGACCCTCCGTACTGGATACGGATAGCGTTTGCCGCAGCGCTACCGGCGATTTCATGGACGCAGCTTCGAACAAATGCGCACATTTCCTGAGCATCAGCAGGTGTTGCCGTCATTCCTGTCCCGATGGCCCAGATAGGTTCATATGCAATCACCATAGAAGAAATTCTTTCTTTGCCAATCCCCGTCACGCCAGCTTTTACTTGGTTTTGAACCTTCGATTGGGCTTGCCCATCTTCACGCTCTTCGATAGTTTCTCCGACGCAAAGAATTGGAGTCATAGTGTGCTTAAACACTGACTTAACTTTCATGTTTACCATTTCATTGTCTTCGCCAAAGACTTCCCGGCGTTCTGAATGGCCAACGATAACAAATTTGACATTAAGTTTTTCGAGCATCCCTGCTGAAACTTCTCCGGTAAATGCCCCCTTCTCTTCGAAGTGGCAGTGTTGAGCTCCTAGGGAGACAGGGATCCTATCCGATTCCAAAACAGTTTGAACAGAGCGAAGATCTGTAAAGGGAGGATGAACCGAAACATCGCAAGCTTGATAGTCATTGTCATCCAGCTGGTAAGAAAGGGTTTGTACAATCTGGATAGCTTCAAAGTGGTTTAGATGCATTTTCCAGTTGCCGCTAATCAGTGGTTTCCGAGTCAAGTTCATTACTCCCTATTTAAGTAAAGCTATTTCCTAACATACCTTATAGAGATTCTCTTAAGGCATTGAGGCCTGGAAGATCTCCTTTTTCAATCAATTCGAGACTCGCTCCACCTCCTGTTGAAACATGGTCCATTTGATTTTCAAGATTAAATTGTTTCGCTGCTGCGGCACTATCACCACCGCCGACAACAGTAAAAGCAGCGTTGTTTTCTGCCATGCATATGGCAACGTGCTTTGTCCCAGCGGCAAATCGTTCATCCTCGAACACGCCCATAGGNCCNTTCCACAAAATTGTCCTAGCTTCAGCAATACGATCACCGAACTCAGCNGCGGTTCCTGGACCTATGTCTANCCCCATCCAACCATTNTGAATTTCTACTCCCACTTGCCTGACAANCCCTCCAGAAGNTGGATCTCCGATTTTTCCTTCGCTATCCATTGCNGTGATGTCATGAGGAAGACGAATAGGGGCTCCACTTTCTAGNAGCCCACCGCAGTAGTCGACATANTCTGNCTCCAATAGCGATGANCCAACTTCGTGGCCTTTTGCTTTAAGGAAGGTGAAGCACATTCCTCCACCTATAATCAGTTCGTCAACAACTTCAAGCAGGGCATCAATCACTCCTATCTTGTCACTAACTTTCGAACCGCCGAGAATAGCCACGAATGGACGGCGCGGCGAATTTCGAAGAGCGCTCAGAACTTCAACTTCTTTGAATAGCAGTCGTCCTGCGGCAGAGGGCAATACCTTTGGGGGTCCGACGATCGATGCATGCGATCGATGGGAAGCTCCGAATGCATCATTGACATACGCATCTTGACCAGAAACCAGCTCGTTAACGAAGCCTTGCTCATTTGCCGTTTCCCCCTCATTAAAACGCAGATTTTCAATAAGGGTCACAGCAGGCAATAGCTCTTGAAGACGTTCTCTAACAGGGGCCATCGTGTATTTCTCATCTGGCGCTCCATTGGGCCGCCCTAAATGGCTGCAAGCTGTAACATTTGCTCCTGCTTCGAGTAGGTATTTCAAGGTCGGGATAGCGGCCTTGATTCGGAAGTCATCGATGATCTCCCCAGAATTGATTGGAACGTTGAAATCAGCACGGACGAGAACATTTTTTCCATTTAAATTACCTAAATCTTCTAAGGACGGGAGGTCCACTTAAGCAACTTTCATGGAAGTCAACGTTTCTTCGACTTCTTGGAACGGCGTGTTCCAACTATTTTGGTTAGGTCAACCAATCGATTCGAGTATCCCCATTCATTGTCGTACCATCCACATATTTTCACGAGTTTTCCTTGAGTCATCGTTAGTCCTGCGTCAAACGTGCAGCTAGCCGGAGAACCAACAATATCTGCGCTGACGAGAGGATCTTCGCTGTAGTCTAAGACTTTCCTCATTGGGCCTTTACTCGCAGCTTCTTTAAATGCGGCGTTGACCGCTTCCACCGAAGGAGTTTTTTTAAGTAGCCCTGTGAAGTCAGTTACAGATCC
>PAEG01000035.1 GCA_002703045.1 Acidimicrobiaceae bacterium | reverse complement strand
CCCGCAAAACCAGGTCTTTCCAATCCAATGCTGGCATCAATGATTGGGAAACACGACCTTCAAGTACGAGCGAAGCTCGGGTGGACTGATGTGGCATTTTTTGATCAGCGAGGAATTCCAGCAGCGAATTTTGGCCCTGGAGATGCGACTCTGGCACATACTCAAGAGGAAAGAATTACGAAACCAGCAGTTGATTCGTACTACTTAGTTCTGAAAAGCTTGATAGAGAACGGTCTCTAAATTTTTCTAAGCACGGTCACAACTTTGCCAAAAATCTGGACCTGTTCATCAGGGTTAGCATTTGTTTCAAATCGCATGGGTGACATTGTTGCATTTGCTGGTTCGAGAACTATGCAAGACCCTTCTCTATTAAAAGTCTTTACGGTCGCTTCTTCGCCGGAAATGCCTGCAACGACTATTTCACCTGAATCGGCTGTTTCCTGTTTTCTTGCCACGACAAAGTCACCATTAAAAATTCCAGCTTCAATCATTGAGTCACCACGTACTCTTAGCATAAATAACTCGCCTTCTCCGGTGAGGTCTGAGGGGAGAGGCATGACTTCTTCGACATTTTGCGCGGCGAGAACGCCAGATCCTGCCGCGACATCTCCAACAAGAGGTACATGAGTAACGGGCCGCCTGTCAATAACAGCTCCTGAGCCAGCATCCCAATGGACTTCGATGGCTCTGTTTTTTGTTGGGTCCCGACGAAGGTAGCCCTTATCTTGAAGGGTATTAAGGTGATTGTGGACGGTAGATGGAGAATTCAGTCCAACAGCTTGTCCGATTTCACGCACAGTGGGAGGGTAGCCCTTATCACGAATTGCGCTGTCTATGCATTCCAGGATCTGCGACTGTCTTTTCGTTAGTGGATTGTCAGGCATGATGCCTCCTCATCCCCTCATTTAAAGGGTTTTTAAGATAATTCAAATTACATGGTTGTAATCGAACATATGTTCGTATATCCTAATTATAGGAACAAACGTTCGTAGAACCTATGTTCGCCGAACAATTGTTCGATGTCAAGTACCCAACTAAGGAAACATGGAAATGTCTACTGGAATAATTGTCACACCCGTTTGGGAGAATGTTGATATGAAACAAAATCTTCAGTTCAACCCAGTACTTAACGAACAATATCAAAGCGAGTTAATAGGATTTTCGTCACAACGAGAGGTAGATGTTCCTACTGGTGACAGTAAAAATATCTCAGTAGGTTCCCGTAGCTACCTTCGGCGGAGGCTCTTTGTCGGCTTGCTACTAATAATTGTAGGAGCTCTCTTTTGGACAGCTATCTCGCTAGTCGTAGGTGTTGGGGAGAAACAAGTCGGAGCGGATCTTACGAGTAATGCTCCGAGAGAAATATACATTGTTGCTCCTGGTGATACCTTGTGGTCAATTGCAAGTGCTATTGATACCGATGGAGATCCTCGAGANACCATTGATCGCCTAGCGGATTTAAATGGTGGCAGCTCTATCTACATCGGGCAAAGATTGATTCTAAGTAGCTAANNAATGGCTCTTTGCCGACGGTTTANGCGAGGCTGAGAGAANCAAGTTTNTTAACTNTCAAGATCGTTTTCTTAAAAATCTTTGAAAAGTAAANTCTCCAACNGTNAGTTNACGATCTAAGATNACCTCNCCNGTTTGATAACTTTCTGCAGTCGTCACTATNTGNGATTNGGGGTCTGAAGAGTATCTNGGGCTGACTGTTATACAGAATTCATCGAAGAGGTCAAGATCTACTAATTGCTGGTTNAGATTTGGNCCTCCTTCAACAAGNATCACGGGTCCGTANGCTTCCGCCAGGGTAGGTANNGCTTCCTTAAGATCAACNNATGATTCTCCTATTTGAAAGGTATCTNNGTTTTTGAAGAGAGGTANCGTNCCTTCGTTNAGGCCTGTTTTCGATGTCAGAATCGCAGGACGGTAATCGGGGNANGAAAAGAGAGGTGACTCCGGNTCAAGATTTAAGCTATTNGTNACGACNGCGATTGTTGGTAGGNGGGATCTATTTTGAGAAGCCCGAATTTGAGTCGTCCGATCAGATATAGCAGGNNCTGAGTAANTTTCTGTCCTTACTGTCCCAGCAGCAACCAAAATGACATCGGCCAGCCCTCGTANNGTTCGAAATAATGCCTTATCTGCNGGCCCACCTAATGGNCCAGAAGTTCCGTTTAGCGTTGCTANTCCGTTCTTGGAAGAAATCATNTTCAGCATTACCCAAGGTGNACTTGANACCCCAGNTCTGAGATCTGAAATGTACGTTTCTAGAAGTGAATCAAGATCAGTTTCCATATCAATAAGTTATCTGGTTATGTTGGGGAAAATTAAGAATTAATCCACAAAGAAATCCACAATCCTTCCCATAGCAATCCACAAGGCACTCAATGTAGCTTGTGATAGATGCTGGGCAATGTAATATTCCGGCTATTCCATATTCTAAAACAAGCTGCACTGGGTAAATCAAAAGTTTCTCAAGAGAGATTTTTATTCNAATAATTAAGGTTTTGAGGTCATTTATGAGCGAAGTAAATCAAGTCCCATCGATAGGGTTCAGTCGGCGAAGAACCTTTGGAACCTCCAGTCCTTATGAATCGATTAGCTGGGAGCGGCGGGAAGCGAGTATCACGAATTGGTCAGACGGGTCGATTGCTTTTCAACAGCATGATGTAGAGTTCCCTGCTAGCTGGTCCGCTACTGCTAGTAACATAGTCTCGCAGAAGTACTTTCGAGGTGAGCTTGGGACAGAAGAGAGGGAATCTTCGCTGAAAGATTTGATCGATCGAGTTGTTCACCAGATTGCTCAGTGGGGTCAGGAAGATGGTTACTTTGCGAGCGTTGAAGAACGCGAGGTGTTCGTTGACGAACTTAAGTACCTTCTTGTAAATCAATACGCAGCGTTTAATTCACCGGTTTGGTTCAACATCGGAGTTCCAGATACGCCACAGCAGAGCTCAGCGTGCTTTATCCTTTCTGTTGATGACACAATGGATTCCATTCTTCAATGGTATGTCGATGAGGGCAGGATATTTAAAGGTGGTTCCGGAGCAGGGGTGAATCTCAGCCGAGTTCGTGGAAGCACCGAGAAAATCGCAGGTGGGGGAACGCCCAGCGGACCAGTTAGTTTTATGCGAGGGGCTGATGCTAGCGCTGGAACTATCAAGTCAGGTGGGAAAACACGCCGAGCGGCGAAAATGGTGATTTTAGATGTGGACCACCCCGATATTGANGAATTCATAGATTCAAAAGTAAGAGAAGAGGAAAAAGCCCGAGCACTACGATCTGCAGGTTTTGACGTCGGCATCGANGGTAAAGACCTATTCTCGTTGCAGTATCAGAACGCAAATAATTCTGTCCGTGTCAGTGACGAATTTATGGAAGCAGTNGAAAAAGATTTAGATTGGGAACTTGTTTCTAGAACTACTGGCNAANTAACCNAAACGGTAAAGGCGCGTGAATTATTTCGCAAGATAGCGGATGCTGCTTGGAGNTGTGCTGACCCCGGAATTCAGTTTGATTCCACTATTAACAAATGGCATACCACACCCATAAGTGGACGAATCAATGGGAGTAACCCCTGCAGCGAATATATGCACTTAGATGATTCTGCGTGCAATTTAAGTTCACTTAACTTATTGGCGTTTTTAGATGATAATGCTGATTTTGACGTCGATGGCTTCCGGCATGCTGTTCGACTAATGATTAGCGCCCAAGAGATGCTTGTTTCACGATCTCATTATCCGACAGAAAGAATAAATGATAATGCAAATAAATTCAGGCAACTGGGGCTCGGTTACACAAATTTAGGGGCGCTTTTAATGGCTCTTGGTATTTCCTATGACTCTGATGAAGCAAGAAGTCTTGCGGCGACCATTACTGCAGTTATGAGCGGAGAAGCTTATCGAACTTCCGTACAGATAGCAGCAAGATTAGGTTCGTTCGAAGGATTTGAACTTAATCGAGATGCGATGCTTTCTGTCTTTGAAATGCATCGTGATGCTGTAAGTCAAATCTTCCCAAGCGAAGTAGTTCCTGCTGCTTTGACAGCTGCTGCTGTAGAAGTTTGGGAGAATGTTGTGCGTTTCTCAGGGCATGATGGTGTTCGAAACGCGCAGGTAACTGTTCTAGCACCGACTGGCACTATTAGTTTCATGATGGATTGCGATACTACTGGAGTTGAGCCAGAACTTGCCCTTAAAAAAACTAAGACGTTGGTTGGTGGAGGGACACTATCGATAGTTAATCAGACGGTAGTTCGCGCCTTGGAGAATTTGGGATACAGCATTGATCAACGTGAGGAGATTCTTTCACATATCGACAGTTATGGGAGCGCAAAAGAAGCCCCTTACCTGAAAGAAGAACACCGAAATGTTTTTGCGTGTTCAATGGGGGATCACGTTATCGAACCTCTTGGCCACGTTAGGATGATGGCGGCTGTTCAACCTTTCCTTTCTGGTGCTATTTCAAAGACCGCTAATCTTACACATGATGCTTCTGTAGAAGATGTCGAAGCGTTATATATGGATGCTTGGAAGCTTGGTGTAAAAGCGCTTGCTGTTTATCGNGATAATTGCAAGGTCGCCCAGCCGTTAGCTGTAGAAGCCCCAGAGTCGACTAGCTCTATAGTCAGTGCTGCCGAGTCGGTTATTTCNTCGGTNGAANGTCCTCAGCGTGAGAGGTTGCCGAGGTCGNGGTCGAGCAAAACATTTGAATTTCGAGTTGCNGANTGCAAGGGGTTCGTAACGGTAGGAGAGTANGATGACGGTCGGCCCGGAGANATCTTTATTCGNGTTAGNAAACAAGGGAGTACGCTGGCCGGAATCATGGACGCCTTCGCTATGGCGATAAGTCATGGCCTTCAATATGGTGTGCCNTTAGATGCTTATGTTNGGGCGTTCGTGGGTATGNGATTCGANCCGGCAGGCATGACCGATGATCCGGAGCTCCGNATTGCTTCGAGCNTGATCGACTATTTGTTTAGNCGTTTGTCCATTGAGTACCTTGCTGCAGAGCAAAGNGCGCAAATGAATATCTTTACTACTGGAGAGAGNATTCAGCCNACGCTTCCAGGTATTGAAGAGGCTACTGCTNGCNCTGAACAGGGCATTGATATCAAGCCAGATCCCCCNTCGGGAGNNGGNGTTNNAAGTACCGAAGAATTACGTACTTTCATTCGAATAGACGCTCCATTTTGTATGCAGTGTGGGATACAAATGGGGCGATCAGGAAGTTGCTATACATGTCAGAGTTGTGGGAACACGAGTGGTTGTAGCTAATGTCCGATGCAACTATCAGCTCATGTGCGGAATCTAGGACCGATCAATCAGGCTTAGGGTTTCGTGGAATGCAGTATGGAGGTTGATCGTCAAAGGCTTCGATCCTTAAAGGGAGTTAAGTGGTCCAAGTATGGCCCAGACGTCATTCCAGCATGGGTAGCCGATATGGATTTCTCACCTTCACCTAGAATTCTCTNGGAGATTCAAAAAATGGTNGATCTTGGCGATTTCGGATATAGATATCATGATGTTGATCTGCTGATTCCGGCTTGGTGCGAGTGGGTCGAGGAATCGCATGGTTGGCTCCCACCAGTCGAAGAATGTCGAGTNTTNACTTCTTCTATGAATGCATTGGAAGTGGTGATGCTTTTNCATACAGAGCCNGGTGATGGAGTTGTGCTCTTCTCACCTATTTATATGCCATTTCGGGCAGCNGTCGAANAAGCCGGNAGGACGGTGGTTGACGTNCAGTTAGAAGGNCCNNATTGGAAATTTGATGGTAATNGATTTGAGGANGCACTCGATTCGAAGGCTCGGGTTGTTCTTTTCTGTCAGCCACATAATCCGACCGGTCNTACATATACGAGGGAGGAGATAAATGACTTTGCTGAAATAGTAGCCGAGCACGATCTTATAGTAATAAGTGATGAAATTTGGGCTGATTTGGTATTCGAGGGGAACAAACACTTATCTTTATTCTCTAATAATGACAACCTGAGCGATAGAACAGTCACTATTGGTTCGGCGAGTAAGGCCTTTAATTTAGCTGGAGCTAGGTGCTGTGTAGCTCATGTGGGTTCAGTTTCGACGAGATCACAATTGGCGGAATACCCCGACCACTATTTTGGCCTACCAAGCTCCTTTGGTTCGGCAGCAACCGTAACAGCATGGAAGCATGGAAAGTCATGGTTGCAGGATGTTAAGGAACAGATTCAACGTAATAGAGACTATATCTATGGTCGAATACTTGAAGACCCATCAGGTCTTACTATGCATTTACCTGAATCAACTTATCTAGCATGGCTAGATTTCTCGAATACCAGCCTTTCTTATCAACCCTCAAAAGAGCTACTTCATAAGGCGCAGGTAGCCCTTGAACCTGGGGAGAAATTTGGGGAACAATGTGGATCTTTCGCNAGGCTGAACTTTGCAACCGGTNTCGATGTTGTCGAAGAACTTCTTGANCGAATNTTTANGGTATTGAATAGCTAAATTTGATCAAATANTCNCNNCCCGNCTGNTNTGCTGTCGCATTAGGTAAAGATGAGGTAGNGTTCGGGAAAACCTAAAAGGAGGATGGGAAAATGCAAGCAGCAATATTGCGCGATGACAGCGGTTCTTTAAACGTGGAAGANATATCNATAGATAAGCCTCAGAGAAACGAAGTACTTGTTCAGACCGTTGCGTCTGGACTCTGCCATAGTGACTTGCATTTTATTGATGGGAGCTGGTCCCACCTTGCTATGTACCCGATGCTCCTCGGTCACGAAGCTGCAGGCATCGTTCAAGACGTAGGCGAAGATGTAGTAGGAATAGAGGTAGGTGATCACGTCATCAGTTGCCTTTCAATTTTTTGCGGTTATTGTGATCGTTGTTTGACAGGTCATAGCTATATCTGCTCTCAGCGTCAAGAAATCTCTGGTCGTCCTATGGAAGAGCCGCCACGACTTACCGATAGCGAAGGGGCAGTGATAAACCAATTCACAGGTTTGGGTTCTTTTGCGCAAGAGATGCTGGTTCATCAAAATGGAGTAGTTAAGATTACTCCAGATATGCCTTTAGACCGTGCTGCTTTGATTGGGTGTGGAGTGACAACCGGTGTTGGGGCTGTTTTTCGAACAGCTGAGGTTAAGCCTGGTTCCACTGTTGCTGTCATTGGCTGTGGCGGGGTTGGGATATCGGCTATCCAAGGAGCGCACCTTGCAGGGGCACGGAAAATTATCGCTGTTGATTTAGAACCCCAGAAACTTGAATGGGCTGTGCAATTGGGCGCTACACATACCGTTAATCCAAATGATGGAGATCCAGTGCTGCAAGTTCTTGAGCTTACCGGTGGAGGAGTGGATTACAGTTTTGAATGCATAGGGCTCAAACAAACAGCTGAGCAGGCTTTTGGGATGATACGTCAGGGGGGTGCCGCAACGATTATCGGGATGGTTCCACTCGGCGAGAATATTGAAGTTTCTGGAGCAGATTTATTTCTTGGGTCAAAAAAACTCCAGGGTTCAATGATGGGATCTAATAATTTCAAGGTCGATATGCCACATCTATGTGATTTGTATCTAGGTGGTCGTCTGAAGCTTGATGAAATGGTTTCTCGTACCATCACCCTCGACGAAATTAACGATGGCTTTGATGCGATGAAAAACGGTGAAGTGGTTAGAGCAGTCATAGATTTTGGAACCTGAACTACATACAGCAGGGTGAAAATATGACTGCCTGCCCTACGTTGGAAACAAAGCGACTCATTCTGCGCCCGTTTCGAGATGATGATCTTGAAAGCTACTTCACGATGATGGATACTCCAGAATTGCGTGAATCGCTTCGAATCCTCGATGGTGAAGGAATCTCCGAATCCTGGACTGCCATGGCCTGGTGGCTTGGTCAGTGGGAGCTGCGTGGAACAGGACACTGGGCGCTAGAGGAAAAGGTATCTGGAAGTTTCGTCGGGAGGGCAGGTTTGCACAATCCTGAACGGCATGACTGGCCGGGGGTTGAGGTAGGCTGGGCACTTCACCCCGATTGGTGGGGGTTGGGATACGCTACGGAGGCAGGAGAAGAAGCTGTTCGATATGGATTCGAAGAACTTGGTCAGGACTGTCTCTACAGCACTATTTTGGNAGATAATCACCGGTCCCAGTTNGTAGCTCAAAGGTTAGGTTTTGTTTTGGTTGANACGAAAGCGCTCTCTCATTANCCCACGGAGCCGCATGGTATTTGGGCGTTGGGTAGGGAATCATGGACAGCATAATAAGAAAGGAAAATTCAGGCTGGTGGGACGGTGGCGTAGGTTACGAAATTTATATCCGGTCGTTCGCTGACAGNANCGGAGATGGGGTNGGAGATCTTTCAGGCATTACTGGAAAACTGGAGTATCTNTCTTGGTTGGGCGTTGACATAGTTTGGATTACACCATTTTACCCATCACCAATGGCTGATTTCGGTTACGACGTAAGCGATTACTGNGGAGTGGACCCCCTCTTCGGAAACCTTAACGATTTTGATGCTCTGATCGAAGAAGCACATAGGCAGGAGCTCCGCGTCATCATCGATCTTGTCCCCAATCACTCTTCTTCAGAGCATCCATGGTTCAAGTCCTCTAGGTCGTCGATAGACAACGATTACAGGGGTTATTATCACTGGAGAGACCCTGCAGCTGATGGAGGTCCACCTAATAATTGGGTGTCGCATTTCGGTGGGTCAGCTTGGACATTCGATGAANAGTCAGGNCANTATTACCTCCACCTCTTCCTTCCAGAGCAACCTGANCTGAACTGGAACAACCCGANAGTNATCCAAGAGTTTGATGAGATCCTTAAGTTTTGGCTNTNGCGAGATNTCGATGGTTTCCGTATTGATGTAGCACAGGGGCTTGTGAAGAACATGTTAATGCCNGATAATCCNATTCGCTTTCAGATCACTGAGGATATGAGCCCTAGACAAGTGTTCGCTTCATTTGACCANCGATATGACCTTGACCAATCTGGAAATCTGGANATCTTTAGAAGGNGGAGAAANCTTGTAGCGCCTTATGGNTCACTGCTTCTGGGAGAAGTNTACCTTCGTGACAATGACCCCAATAGGGTTAGTAGATATGTGAGTTCAGGGGATGCTTTACATCGGGCTTTTTACTTTGCCCCCATGCATGTTCCTTGGGANCCGCAATCTATGTGGGATACGTTTAGAGATGCCCTTGACGCTGCACCTGAGGACTTGTCTTGGGCTCTAAGNAGCCATGATGACCCTCGCGCTCCGACAAGGTTCGGTGGGGGAGAAGAGGGAAANCAGCGTGCNCTGGCNTATTCNGTTCTTTTATTTTTTCTCCCAGGTTTACCTGTNCTTTATCAAGGAGATGANCTAGGGCTACCAAGNATCGAANTGAAACAAGAAGAACTTGCTGACCCCGTAGCGACAAGAAATGTTATNGAATCNGATGGACGAGANGGAGCTAGAACTCCAATNCCATGGAGTGGAGNTTCCGAATTTGGGTTTACGACAGGAGNTCCATGGATGCCGATCGGGAATCGCACCTNTGANGACACTGTGGAATATCAACAGGCAANAGGNGATTCTTGGTTGATGCAGTATCGAAAGCTTCTTGCNATCCGTAAGGAAAACCTTGAACTAGATACACCTTTGCGCTGGGTTACGGCGAGAGATAGTGACGTGATTAGCTTCAGTCGGGGTAAGTTGNTCAGCGCATTAAATGTTGGAGCTTCCGAACANNCNATCTCTCTTCCNCAAGGGGTGTGGAATTTNGTATTTGTTGTCGGCGAAGTTTCTTTGAAGGACAGGGAAGTTACTTTTGGGGAGAATTCTGCTGCTGTCCTGGTGTTAGTCAGTCAATGACCGGACCAGTCGAATCATAGTAATCGCAGCCTCTGCGGCTGATGTGCCTTTATCTCCGGAGGATCCGTCATGATCGACGTAGTTGCTATCTGACCTTTCTAGGGCTTGTTCGTAGGTGTTAGTAGTTAGCACCCCCAAAGAGATCGGGGTTTTCGTCGAGAGGCTTACTGCTTGAATCCCTCTTATGCACTCTCCGGCAACGAAATCAAAATGCGGAGTTCCACCTTTGACTACAGAGCCTAAAGCAATGATCGCGTCTACCTGTGTCTTGTCGATTACCTCTTGGCATGCAAATGGGATTTCGAAAGCGCCGGGAACCCAACGGACTGAAATATCCGCAATGAAGTCAGAACTATTTTGCAGATAAGTCGATGCGCCGTCTAGTAAGCGATTGGAAATCTCCTCATTGAACCTGCTTACGACTATACCTATTTGAAAATTTTCAGAGTTCACTCGTTCTCCTCAGCTATTTTCCCTTCGTCTACGCTAAGCAGGTGGCCCATTCTGTCCTCTTTTGTTTGGAGGTAGCGGATATTTTCGATATTTGAACCTCCAATAAGAGGCACCCGTTCAACTATTTCGAGATGGTAACCTTCGAGGCCGCCATATTTTGCAGGGTTATTTGTTAGAAGGCGCATCTTTGTTATTCCAAGGTCCGAAATAATTTGTGCTCCGATTCCGTATTCTCTTGAGTCGACTGGTAGCCCTAAGGCAACATTGGCCTCGACCGTATCCATTCCTTCGTCTTGTAGTGCATATGCTCTCATTTTATGTCCGAGTCCGATTCCGCGCCCTTCATGCCCTCTTAAATACACAATCGCCCCATTTCCGGATTCACTAGCGAGTTGCATGGCTAAATCAAGTTGGGAGCCGCAATCGCATCTCAATGAGCCGAGAACATCACCCGTTAGACACTCTGAATGCACGCGAACTAGCGGAGGTTGGCTAGGGTCAAATTTTTCAGTGACAAATACAAGATGCTCTATATTGTCAAGAGAGCTTCGGTATATATGGGCGGTAAATTCTCCGTATTTCGTTGGGATTCGCGCAGTGGAGAACCGTTCAACAAGTCGCTCATGACGATTTCTGTACCTGATCAAGTCCGCGATTGAAATGATAGGGATTCCATAGGTTTTGGAGAATTCTAGGAGCTCAGGGAGGAGTGCCATGGTCCCGTCTTCGGAAACAATCTCTGATATGACTCCCGCAGGTGAAAGTCCAGCCATGGTTGCTAGATCAACTGCCGCTTCGGTATGGCCAGCTCGCTTAAGAACTCCACCTGCGCGTGCTCGAAGAGGAAAGACGTGGCCCGGTCTAGCGAAGCCGCTGGCGACGACATCGTCATCTGCAAGGGCCTGACAAGTTAGGGCTCGATCACTCGCAGATATTCCTGTTGTCGTTCCTTCGGCTAGATCTACTGAAATAGTAAATGCGGTGCCCATCGCTTCTGTATTGTTTGCCACCATTAATGGAAGGTGTAGTGCGTCAGCCCGTTCATTAGTAATTGGGCAACAAACGACTCCGCTCGTATGTTTTACCATAAACGCCATATGTTCCGGAGTAACTGTCTCAGCAGCGATAATGAGGTCGCCTTCATTTTCGCGATCTTCGTCATCTATTACGATGACAAATTCTCCAGCTGCTATGGCATCAATCGCTTCTCGAATCGTATTGAGTTCGGACACGATACCTACTCTACTTCTAAGTTGTCTTGCTTGTTCNCTGAAAGTTGACGCTCAACATATTTCGCAAGGATGTCTACTTCGATATTAACTGAACCCCCATCTACTTTCTGTCCGAGGTTAGTTGCTGACCATGTGTGGGGGATAACTGCGATTTCGAAACTGCTGGGACTTACAGCAGCGACAGTAAGGCTAATTCCGTCTATGGCTATCGAGCCTTTGTGGCAGACGTATCGTTCCCATTCAGGTTTAAGATCAAAAGCAAAACGATAAGACTCGTCGTCTTGAAGTTCTATGCTCTGTATGGTCGTTGTTCCATCGATATGTCCTTGAACGATATGCCCACCAAATCGGCTGGAGGTCTGGAGAGGGCGTTCAAGGTTTATCGGATCTCCTTCATTTAGAAGGCCTAAAGTTGTTCGATTCATAGTTTCAGGTACGGCATCCGTGGTCCACCAGTTCTTTCCGAAGCTAATCGCAGTAAGGCAGCAACCGTTTACTGAAATCGAAGAACCAGTTTCGATATCGTCTAATACTTTACTTGCCGAAAAAGTAAACGTAGATCCCGAACCGTTGGGAGAGATGGATTCTACTATGCCGACTTCTTCAATTATCCCTGTGAACAATTTGCCCTTTCAATTTAGGAAGCGTGCATTCCTTGTATTAATGTATACCATTAATACAAGGAATGCAATACGCAAAAATTCAGATGTCATATTTCAATAAGTAGATGGCGGCTTACATCTCCGATTTGTCTTATTTCTATCTTCCGGCTGGTAAACCACCATCTATCATCGAACAAATGAAATGAATCGAAATATTGACCCGTAATAATCGCCTGAAGCGGGAAGTCTTTCATTCCCTGAAATACCGTAAAGTATGATGATGATTCAGCTGAGCTTCCTACTATATGTATTTCGATATTCGTCGTGACGTGATGTGTCCGAGGCGTTCCATCTTCGTATCTACGAGTTGTGTTTGTATACATTGAACTCACATCATCGGGCCCTTCTATGTGAGTTGAGTCATCGACAATAATCTTTCCTCTACTAAACAGTTCTCCTATACCTACAAAGTCGCCGTTATCTATTCGTCTAGCGTACTCAAGTAGAAGATACTCAATTTGATGTGAACTATTCATCTGGTCGCTTTCAAGATTCTGCATAGTAGGCCAATNTCTGCATGTAGAATGATTTTACTTGCGGGAACACCGTAACCACTCAAGGAAGATTGTGTTTAGTTCAATTCCTAGTCCCAATTCAGGATCGTTTGACTTAGGGCCTCTTACCCTTCGNGGGTATGGCCTTATGATCGCTCTTGGNGTTNTAGCCGCAGTATGGCTTGCAGCGAAAAGATTTACNGACCGTTCGTTAAGTTCCGATCATGCGGCAGGGATAGCGATGTNGGGTGTCCCCGCCGGCATCGTTGGAGCTCGCATGTATCACGTCATTACCGATTGGGGCCGTTTCACAGGGAATTGGGGAGATGCACTCAAAATATGGAAGGGNGGNCTNGGCATTNTAGGTGGAGTTATNTTCGGCTACCTGGCNGTTATGATTTATTGCAGAAGGGCTAATTTAGACCTGCGAACGGCTATCGACGTCGTAGCCCCCGCAATACCTCTTGCGCAAATGATAGGAAGATGGGGGAATTGGTTTAATCAAGAACTCTTCGGTCGCCCATCTGANCNCCCATGGGCTTTAGAAATTGNCCCTGAGAATCGCCCTGCCCAATATATTGAACAAGNCACTTTCCACCCGACNTTTCTCTATGAATCGNTATGGAATNTGATGGTTGTTCTGGCACTANTCAAAATTGATCGAATGAAGGTACTTTCCAAAGGGATGTTGTTCGTTGTTTATTTTGCATTGTATTCCATTGGGCGTATTTGGGTAGAAGCTCTCCGCATAGATGAAGCAACANACATTGCTGGNCTTCGGATTAATGTATGGGTGTTTTCCGTACTTCTTCTTTTGAGTCTTGGAACCCTCTTCAAGTTTGAACGGCGAGAAAACGGCTCTCTTAAAAGTGCTGAAAAAGAGCAAACAACTATTCCTATTGGCCCCAAAGACGGCGATGTCGATGAAGAGTTACCGGATCAAGCGAATTAATCCTAAGAAATCTCAGCACAACAGCTTCTATNAGAGTAGTTTCNAGTTTGANGCATTGGGGAAACATGATTGAAGAGAATCCATACGANGATAGGTTCGAGAGAACGTTCGCGTTNGTAGANCTNTCTGGGTTCACNACCTTTACAGATCGATGGGGGGANAAAGCAGCGGTAGAGGTCCTCAATGATTTTAGATTTCTGGTTAGGACTGTTGCTTCGCGAAAAGGCATACGTATAGCTAAATGGCTGGGAGATGGAGCAATGTTGGTTGCAGTAGAACCCGAAACCGCTACCGAAGCTATTATGGAAATGCTAGATTCTCTGGCCCAATCTGATGCGCCTCTCGAGTTGCGCGCAGGCTTGGCTTCTGGACCAGTATTGCTGGTAGACGGAGAAGACTATCTTGGACACGCNGTCAACATGGCTTCNCGGTTATGTGACCAAGCTGAACCAGGACAAGTTCTGGCTACAAGTTCAATGATTACTTCATTAATGGTCAATACTCCATCTACTCCNATCGGGAAACACCAAATCAAGGGATTTAAAGAACCTATAGAACTAGTTCGGCTCACACGGGCNGATTCAGTTTGAGGTATTTCCTAACATGCCCATACGAGGTGTCAGAAGATGTATTCTAGATGACTGTGCATACTCCCTACTCTCACCAATCCATATGGAGAAAACGGCATAGCTGTCTTCTAATCCAAAATGTTTTAACAGGTTTTTATGACAATTAATCAAACATGGAGTGATCTTGGTGTGGACAAAGATATCTGTGAGGTCCTTTTAGATCGCGCGATAACTTCACCATTCCCTATACAAACCCTTACAATCCCAGACGCGCTTTCCGGTAGAGACGTCTGCGGTAAAGCTAAGACAGGGTCTGGGAAAACCCTTGCTTTCGGTATTCCTATGATCCAAAATCTCGATTTAACTGAGAAATCTAGTACCGCAGACCCAAGAGTTCTCATGCTTGTTCCCACCCGAGAATTAGCAGTTCAAGTAAGTGAAGAGCTCTTGCCNATCACNAGTGTTCGGGGGCTAAAGATAGCCGCAATCTATGGAGGCGCGAACATTGAAACCCAGATAAAGACCATAAAGAAAGGGATTGATCTCATTGCTGCTACACCTGGAAGGATGATTGACCTTCTTGAAAGAGGCGAAGTTTCTGTTGAGTCATTGGAGATGGTCGTCATTGATGAGGCTGACCGCATGGCTGATATGGGTTTTCTCCCTCAAGTAGAATGGATCCTAAGAAAGGTTGGAAGAAAGCACCAAACACTATTGTTCAGCGCAACGTTGGATGGGGCTGTCAATTCTTTAATCCAGAGATATCAAACTGACCCCTGTATGCACGAAGTCGAAGCAAAGGAAATCACAGTTGAAGAAATGACACATCGATTCATCCATGTGCACGAGCGAGATAAAGTCAAAGTCGCTGCTAAAATAGCCTCCTCCACGTCACGGACTTTGGTATTTAGCAATACCAAGGCAGGGTGCGATCACCTCGTTAGAAAACTTACAAATGAAGGGGTTAAAGCCCAAGCTATTCATGGTGACCTTCGTCAGAATATGAGAGAAAAAGCATTAGACCGTTTCGCAAGAGGAGATCTCCCCGTTCTAGTAGCCACTGACGTAGCAGCAAGAGGAATTCATGTAGATGATGTCGAAGTCGTTATTCACTACGACCCTCCGCCTGATCATAAAACATATCTCCACCGATCCGGCAGGACGGCGAGGGCTGGAACTAAAGGCCTCGTAGTCACCCTGCTACTATGGGACGAAGAACTGATCGTTAAACGTCTTCAAAAGCGCGTCGGCCTTGATATCCCTGTTGTAGAAATGTTCTCTAACGACCAGAGATTACAGCGTCTCGGAGATTGGGAACCAGAAAAGTAGGGAACTAGATAGTTTTTTCACAGTGAAACACTCGTAAACTTTTAGGTATGAGTTTTTCGAGTGATTCCCTATGAACCCAATATTAATTGAATGGCTTCAAAAATCTTTGAAAGACGGGTCTACCCCGATCGAAATAGCTGCAGCTATAGCTAGGGGAGCCGCCATTAACAAAGGACTACTTCGAGATTCTTTGGAACCTGAACTTCTTTCCTGCGGAAATCTGGTAGCCCCAGACGAAATCGAATACACCCCAGAACTGGTCGGGGCAGCCTATGAACATTGCTTAGATTCCTCGATTCGCCGTAACAGTGGTGTCCACTACACCCCTACCGAAGTTGCACAAAAACTGACCGACATTGCTTTAAGNAAGGCTCCTCCCGGCCCTGTGTGTGATCCTTCAGTGGGGGGAGGTTCATTTCTACTGGCCGCAGCAAACGTATTCCAAACGCTGGGTCTTTCTCCGTCGATCATTGTTAAAGATCTCTTGTGGGGCATCGATCTAGACCCAGATGCTATTCGAGTCACTAAAACAGTCTTGGCGCTTTGGGCTTCTGAAGAACAATGGATTGTTGCTGAGAAAAATCTTGTAACTGCTGATTCACTAGAAACTGGTATAGAAGCCTTCCAATCACCTCCTGTTAGAGGATTTTCAGCAGTGATAGGAAATCCACCTTTCCAAAATCAGCTTCAACATCAGACTGTCCGGACCCTAGAATCAACAAATCAACTTCGTGACCGCTGGAAGACCTCCGCTGGCCCATACGCAGATACTGCAGGGTTCTTTCTTCTTGTTGGGTCATCGATGCTTTCAGAAAAGGGCATTTTGCTCATGATTCAACCGCAATCCTTTCTCTCAGCAGCTGACTCTCTTCCAATACGTGAAAACCTCGAAGAACAAATGGATCTTATAGGTATGTGGATTGGCGGATCAGATATATTTGAAGCCGGTGTGCACGTCTGCGCTCCGATCTTCGGCCCCGTAGAAGGCGAATCTCAACTGAAACTGTGGGATGGTCCTGAGATAGAGGAAAGANCTCCTATTGGTAGACGNAAAAAAGATAACTGGACAGAAATTATTTCTGCAGTTAGCGGAGTTCCCTGTGTCAACCTTCAGGGGCCAGAACTAAAAAACATTTCCTCATCCACTGCAGGATTTCGGGATCAGTTCTACGGGCTTAAAGATTATGTCTCTGAAAAGCACCTATGCCAAGGAGATTGGGCGCCCCTCATAACGGTAGGAATGATCGATCCATTCCGTAATCGTTGGGGGCAAGGCACATTTCGATATGCAAACAAAAACTGGATCGAACCGGTAGTCGATTTAGATGCTTTGAGGAAAGGCAACTTAGAACTTTTCCATTGGGTAAAAGATCGTTTGAGGCCAAAAATTCTCGTAGCAACACAAACTAAAATCCTTGAAGTGCTTCCAGATCCCGAAGGTCGCCTTATCCCATCAACGCCAGTGATCTCTGTGGAGTGTGACTACGAAAATGTTTGGCTCATATCTGCGGCGCTTAGTTCACCAGCTGCTAGCGCCAGAGCTTTCGCAAGAGCTGCGGGAGCGGCTATGTCATCGGATACCTTGAAGTTGTCAGCTACCCAGATCAGCGAGATACCACTTCCAGAGCGAACTTTTGAGTGGAACCAAGGAGCAGAATATGCACAACAAGCGTACTTGGCAGAGTCTGAACCTCTNTGGGCNTCGTANCTTCANAAGCTNGGCCANGAAACAGCAAAAGCNTATNAGANAGATAACGATGTTTTTGAATGGTGGTTAAATCGCCTACCCGCATGGCGCTAGCAATTCGNAGCCTATGTTGGNGTTTCNGTCAAATGCTGGTTGACTGACAGTNCATCAAGAGTTGTTCNTTAATGAACACGGCAACCTGGGATTNACACCCAAGGTGCCACTAGCCAAANGGTTAGGATGGGGTTTAGTCGAAGACTANGCAAAAAAGTGTGAGAAAANAGAAANNACAACTTATCACTTATNGCAGTGNGTCTATTTAGAAGAAGGATAAAATGGAACTCGTGAGACGAGCAAAATCTAAAGGACCAAGGTTAGACATTATTGAAGGTGGTCAGAGCCCCAGCGAGGGATCAGTAAACGCTGTTCCCGCGCACCCACGAGACTATTCAACCGACCTCCCAGTTTCCGGTGCATGGTTCCCTGGGGACCCTGTAGGTCACCGTCGATTTCTAACCATAACAGACGGTTACCCTTTCGCTCTCGAACCTGGTGGCAGCCTTGCTGAAGTTGTTCAAGCATACGAAACATGGGGAACACTAAACAGTGACTCCTCTAACGCGGTGCTCGTATGTCACGCATTAACCGGAGATTCACATGTGACCGGAGAAAGCAACGCCGCCCACCCAACAAAAGGCTGGTGGGATGAAGTGATTGGTCCCGGGAAAGCAGTGGATACTAATGAGTATTTCGTTGTCTGCATAAATGTCCTCGGTGGATGCCAAGGGAGTACAGGGCCAGCCTCATTAGACCCTCATCTCGGCCGNCCATANGGGTCGCGATTCCCAGANATAACAATTCGTGACATCGTCCGAGCNCAGGCAAANGTCGCAGATCATCTTGGAGTNCGCCAATGGCATGCTGTTATAGGAGGATCAATGGGCGGCATGCAAGTCCTTGAGTGGGCAGCTATGTTCCCTGAACGCGTTCTACGCATCGCACCAATAGCAACCGCCTTAGCAGCCAGTTCGCAACAAATAGCGTGGAGTGCTGTAGGAAGGTCAGCGCTAGCGCTAGACCCCAGATGGAGAGGCGGAGATTACTATGACGCTGAACCAGGTGACGGCCCTTATGCTGGCCTTGCAATAGCGAGAGCTATTGCGCAGATTCATTACCGAAGCGATGAAAGCTTTCAAGAACGTTTCGGAAGAGCACTCGTAGAAAAAGATTCACTCTTTGGCTTGTGGGACCGCTTTCAAGTTGAATCTTATTTGGACTATCACGGAGAAAAGTTAGTGCGTCGCTTCGACGCGAATTCATATCTCGTTCTCAATCGGGCCATGGATACTCATGATCTCGCCCGAGGACGAATTTCGATGGAAGAAGCCGTCAAAAGAATCTCTGCGACTGTAGCGACAGCCAGTATCAGCACAGATTCTCTGTATCCGCCTCATCAACAAAGCGAAATCCAACGACTAATACTTGGAGCAGGCGGTGAATGTGCTTACGTTGAGATCGACGATTCCAATGGACACGATGGATTCCTTCTAGCAGCAGAAGGNGTCGGAGATGTTCTCCNTGCGCTTCTCCAGAGCTAAGNCACTTTCTAAGCGTGAGAGGCCATGCCTGAAGGNATAGAAGTTGAATACTACCGAAGAGGGGCAGANGCTGCTCTTGCCCGNACAATTTCGTCGGTAATAGCCGATGACTTGCTCTATTTGAAGGGGCAAACTTCTCCACACTTACTTGAAGAGATTTTAGTAGGGGGAAGTTTCTTACATGCGAGCCGTATCGGTAAGTTGCTCTATCTGGAAACTGTTGACGGGGATATTCTAGGAATCCGATTCGGCATGACTGGAAGAATTATTGTTGACGGTTCTGCTCCTATTGAATATTTAGAATATTCCAGTGTGCGGGACGAACCTTCCTGGGATCGCTTTGTAATACATTTCTCAGATGGTGGGAGTATGCGGATTCGCGACCCTCGACGTCTGGGNGGTGTAGAGCTGAATCCTGATCTTGATTCACTTGGGTATGATCTGTATGCAGTTACGNAACAGGAACTTCTAAANGTACTTATGGGGTCATCGCGCCCAATAAAAGCTAGATTAATGGATCAAGGCAGAATCGCAGGGTTGGGGAANCTGCTAGCAGATGAAATTCTTTGGCGGTCTTCTATNGACCCTCGGCGACCATCAGACTCCTTGAGTGAAGACGAAATGGGAACTTTGTATAGTCTCTTTTCAAAGACCATTACTGAACTAACGTCTCTAGGGGGATCCCACATGGGANCTCTTCAAGACCACAGGGTAGGGGGTGGGCTATGTCCAAAGGACGGAATTCCTTTAGAAAGGTACAAGGTTGGGGGGAGAACAACCTATTCTTGTCCTGAGCATCAGAAAGGGTAACTCAGGATGAAAAAAGCCAGTATGTATNTAAGCGCTCTTATTCTGAACCTGNNCTATCTAATAGGCCAAACAGNTTTAGTNNTTGCGCAGATAACAGAATCTGANAAAGATTANATTCCNGGAGAGANTGAGACTTCACAACTTATNACTTCGTCGTTCGAAGTGANAAGGGCGGTAATCGCCTTGATAGTTATTGCTGTGGTNGCTCTNTTCGGNTTGTGGTACTACTGGCGCANGACAGGGCAATGGGCACGAGCCCGCTTCGTNGNTGAGCATGGTGAAGATCTATTAAGCAAAAAAGAANNTACNTTTCGAAANNTCCTCANAATGATCCCNCGAGCCAAAAGCAAACTTACGANTCTAGGGTCTGGTTCTCGAACCAGTGAATCNGCCGGTTCTGCAGACTTGTAGCCACTTGCTCTATGCTGATTGCATGGAAAATGAATTTGATATAGAAGNAATGGTGCAACGCTTTNAAGCTAGAGCTGCTGCAGTNAAAAAAAGGGANCTCCCGCCTGTTGGCGGAGAAGAGCGGCAACTNTTTATTGAGCAAGCCCAACAAGACTATATGGACTATGCAATCATTGGAGACGCAAANGGTTCCCTTGTCGATGGCGTCCTCACTNTGGAGATAGATCTTCGGAGCTAACTTNAAGGTACTGAANCNGTNTTTTCTTTNAAGNNTTGTGTTTCCATTTACCTCTGATTGCCTATTTCTCTTTCTGTTTCCTATACTTGAGTCTCTGCGGATGTAGCTCAGTTGGTAGAGCGCAACCTTGCCAAGGTTGAGGTCGCCGGTTCGAGGCCGGTCATCCGCTCAGGAAAACTAATGCTCTGTAGCTGGTCGGTATTTGATCGGAGTAGGGTACTATTTGTGAAGGCACGTTAGTGCTAGACAAGCGTCGGTGCCCGAGTGGCCTAAGGGAACGGCCTGCAAAGCCGTACAATCGCGGGTTCAAATCCCGCCCGGCGCTCAAACACATTCGAGATTCATGCGAGGGGGCTTGAGTCGAACTATTCTTCTGATATGAGTGATGTTCCTCGCGGTCCTGACTGGTGGCAAGACAAGGATGGAAA
>PAEG01000034.1 GCA_002703045.1 Acidimicrobiaceae bacterium | reverse complement strand
TGCGCCAATTTGGTGACCTCTTGGCCGTTGAGAAAAGTAATCATCAGATTCCTTNTCTTTAGCGACTTCAACTAGCCCGTGAACTCTTACCTGACGGTGCAAGGGTAGCCAGCCGAATGTTAAAGAAACCTTNGGTGAAAGCGAAAAGGAAGTTGCTTTGTCACTTCGATAGTTGGTAAAGAAAACAAACCCATCTGCATCAACTTTGCGCACTAAAACAAATCTCGATGAGGGGTATTCTTCCTCATTTACACTGGCTATCACTGCTGCATCCGGTTCGGGGATCATCGCTTCTTTAGCCTGAACGTACCAAATTTGAAATTGTTCCATTGGATCGCCTAGGGCATTCGCACTATCTATTCCCTGTTCTTCGTATTCCTTCCGGAGCCTAGATACGTCCACCTCTATATTGTCTCATGGATATAGCAGTAGTGGCATTTCCTAGATCAACATAGTGCGCACAGTATTCTGAAGTTTGACCGGTAGCGTCATGAAGTGTGAATCATAAGCACATATTTGCGGTTTTCTTTGGNGGAGCTGTGGGAGCCTTGGCGAGATGGGGACTTCTAGAAGTCCTCCCAANAGTCACCCAGTGGCCTTGGCATGTTCTCATAATCAATATTTCTGGCTCCGCAGCTTTAGGCATAATGATGGGCCTCTTCACCAAAGACCGGAATGATCTTCTTTTCTTAGCAGCAGGGGGCGGTTTCTGTGGGGCCTTTACAACCTTCTCTTCCTTTTCTGTTGAGATTGCAGCGACACTAAAAACACAAGAGTATTTCGATGCTGTCAGTTTCCTTACTTCTTCAGTTCTTGGAGGGTTAGCCGCATACCAGATTGGAAAATTTGTAATAAGACAAACTAAGGCTCAGCCATGAGTTCTTTAATGAATATAAGCTGGGGCATAACCGCATTCTTGCAGAATAAAATTTCGGTTGTTGTTGTATTTTTTCTCCTTGCAGCAGGTGGTTCTCTATTAAGGTGGGGGCTGCAAAATTCTGGTAGGTGGAGTAAGTCAGCGGGGACCTTTGTCGCAAATATAATTGCGTCTTTCCTATTGGGAGTCCTGCTAGGTGGGTCTCCATCAGCTGAAACAGTGACGGTCATCGGAACTGGATTCCTCGGTTCCTTTTCTACTTTCTCCACCGTAATGATGGAAGTAAGTGATGGGCTAGAAGATAATCGAAGACTAGTTGCCGCCGTTTATCTTTGTTTGTCTGTCGTTGCTGGTGTTGCTGCTGCATTCCTTGGATTAGAGGTCGGAGCTTAATAATCCATTAACATTGAAAATATGGACAGTCCTATTTCGTTAGTCGTTTGGTCTGATTTTTTATGACCATGGTGTTACGTCGGGACAGTTCGTCTTGAGGATGTAGAGAAACATTTTGGTAACAAGGTGGAAATAACTTGGAAGAGCTTTCTTCTCAAACCTGAAATGAAAACGCCAAGCCGTGAAAAGTTNGAACGCTACTCCAAAGGTTGGGAAACTATTGGGAGCCAAGANCNTCGGGTAAATTTTCGTCCTTGGGAAGGGNCTTCTAACCCCCCTAGTGGAAGCCTTCCTGCGCAGNTAGGTCATAAGCTGGTCTCCGCTCTCTGGCCAGAACAAAAAATGCAGATGCACCAAAGACTACTTGAAGCCTATTTCTCTGAGAATAGAACAATTTCTGACTGGACAGTACTTGCTGAGTTGGTATCTGAAATAGGTGANGACTCTTCNTATTTCCTCCAACATCTTGAAGAAAGGAAAGAGAAGCTAGCTGAACAAGTGATAGCCGAACATAACGANGCAATAANTCAAGGGATCACTGCAGTGCCTACAACTCTAATCAACAAGGTTCTACCTGTTCCTGGGGCGCAAGAAAGTGCAACATACATTAACTGGATAGAGCGCATNATCGAACGTTCAGAGTCGTCCTAANTNTGNTTATGGGTNTCTTCGTAATCACGAAGTTTTANGCGGTCGATTTTGTCGGATGTGTTTCTGGGAAGTGCCTCTACGATACGTANTGCTTCGGGAAGTTTATANTGAGCTAACCGTTCCTGTGCATGCTCTCGAAGGTCTTCCACCGTTGGTGGGTTATCAATTTTTTTGGGGACAATAACAGCAACGCCTATTTCCCCCATCACTTCGTCCTTTCTTGGTATGACAGCAACTTCAGAAATACTTTGATGCGTCGAAAGAACCTTTTCTATCTCTAACGGGAAAATGTTGTAACCACCTCTGATAAACATCTCACTTGTTCTTCCTGCTAAATGGAAGCACCCTCTAGAATCTTGAAACGCTAAATCGCCGGTTTTGAGCCATCCTTGGATAATTGTCTCCTGTGTTGAATCAGGGTCGTTCCAATAGCAACTCATTATGGCATCAGATCGAAGCCATATTTCACCGATTTCGCCAACGGTGACTAGCTCCCCTTCATCGTCTCTTATACATGCTTCAACTCCCGAACGAGGACGGCCAACCGTGTACAACGCTTCTTGATCATCTGCATCGAGTGATGTCCCTAAGCCGACACCTCCCGATTCTGTGGAACTGTAACGAATTGACCATGGCGCATCAAAGAAGTCTCGGCCTGCTTTCACTAATTCGGGTGGTGCTAGAGCTCCGCCGCTAACAATCGCGTTCACGCAAGAGAAATCGAATCTATCGAGTTCATCAACTTTTAACATAAGAGCAACTTGGGGAGCTATCGCACTTACTGCAGATATTCGGTGTTCATGTATCAGTCTTAGAATAGGTTCTGCTCTCCACTTTTCTATAAGGTGTGTGGTACCGCCGCTTGCAAGCAACCACGGTAATTTTGTCATAACGCCGACGTGAGCGAATTCAGTGCTTGCGTACCTATGACCAGCGCCACCCCAGGCACCTCCTGTGTCGATAGTACTTATCGCTTGGAGTTGACGATTTGTAAATAGTGCTCCTTTGGGGATTCCGGTACTTCCAGAGGTAAAGCAGATGCAAACAGCTCTATCGGGGTCAGTAGGAAGATCATTAATTGTTTGATTCTGAATTCTGTTGTTTGGCATGAATTCGCCAGAAGCTCTAGAGATTTCAACCTGTTCGACTTCTACATTATTCAGCTTTGAGCTATCGATATCGTTCGTGGTTAAAATCAGGTTAGGTCTGAGGACTTCAAGAACTTCTAGTTGCTCTGAGTCAGTAAACCTAGGGTTGATCCCTGCTGTTATAGCACCTAATTTTGCGGCGGCAAGATAACTAAGTATGTATTCAATGCAGCTAGGGAGGCACAAAGCTACTACTGATCCCTCGCCTAATCCCTTGGATCGCATCCATGCTGCTACTTCTTCTGAGAGCTGATCTAGTTCCCTGTATGTAATTCTGTTCCCATCTTGGGAAATATATGCTGATGAGTCACTAAATTTCGTCGCGGTTTGACGGACAATATCAGGAAGCATAGTTAAAGTTTTGCATGTGTTTTCCTAGGTGTCATCCTTGATCTAGTTTTTACTTTCCCTTGAAGATTAAATGCGTAGGTTAATTCCATATGTTGAGGTTTTTGTGCGGATAGTCTCAATGGAGTGATTGATTTACGAAAACTACGAGAAGATACAGATTATCGAAGCGGAATAATCCATAAAGGCGTTGATGAGAAAACGCTGGATGAGGTTTTAGATCTGGACACTGCCTGTCGAGCCTTACAAGCCGAGGTAGAGCAGTTGCGCTCAGATCAGAATCGGGCTTCGAAGGATATAGGTAAGGCATCTCCCGAAGAACGTGAAGAGAAAATTAATAGCGCTGCGAAAATCAAAGCTGAACTTCAAAAGGTCGAAGCAAAATTTGGGGAAGCCTCTGATGGCCTTAGGGAAATCGCAATATCGATACCTAACCCAGCTGATCCTCGATGCCCGACTGGCGGAGAGGATGACTATGAGGTTATTGAAGTCGTTGGCGAGCAAAATAAGCCTCCCCCTATGGACCATGCCGAATACGGAGAGCACATGGGATGGGTAGAGAAAGAGAAAGCTGCTGAAAATATGGGAAGCAGATTTGCCTACCTAACAGGTGAAGCTGTACTTATTGAATTCGCTCTCGTTCAATACACTCTTTCGAAATTAATGAACCATGGTTTTACCCCAGTTGTACCACCTGTACTTGTTCGGGAGCAGATGATGTTAGATGCTGGGTTTTTCCCAACTGATAGACAGCAAGTTTATGAACTAGCCGAAGATGATCTCTACCTTACAGGCACGAGTGAGGTGGCTCTTGCAGGACTTCACCGCGGGGACCTCTTAGATGCCAAAAATCTACCCATACGGTATGGGGGGTTCTCTTCATGTTTTCGAAGGGAAGCGGGTACCTACGGAAAGGATACAAGTGGAATTTTCCGAGTTCATCAATTTGATAAAGTCGAAATGTTCTCTTTTTGCGATCCGCTTAATAGTTGGGAAGAACTGGAGAATCTTCGGAATTTAGAGCAAGAGATCCTTAACGAGCTTGAGTTGCCGTACAGAGTTATTTTGGTGGCTGCTGGGGATCTAGGTGCTCCGGCTGCTATGAAGTATGACTGCGAAGTGTGGCTGCCTTCTGAGCAGAAGTACCGAGAGCTGACAAGCTGTTCAAACTATCTTGACTATAGCGCTCGAAGGATGATGACTCGTATCCGGGGTGAGGAGAGCAACCCACTTGCTCATACGTTAAATGGAACAGCTTGTGCTATAGGTCGGACGCTTGTTTTCCTTATGGAGCATTACCAACAGGATGATGGAAGCTTTAAAGTTCCAAGCGTTCTTCAGCCATTCTGTGGGCTCGATGTAATCGCACCACCTGAATAGTTAAATNTTATAAGACTTTAGTATTCTCAGCTTTAGTTTCAACTAGGACCATTTCTGGCTGGTTTCTCCTACTCCATTGAAAGAATCGTGCCGCTATCCATACCCAAAGGTATATGCTTCCTGCAAGTTTCATAACTAACCCTGCAAGTTGCTGGTCAGTGGTTATATCAATTCCCCAGAGTCTTACCTGGTGATCGTAAGCGTCATAGAGCGCTCCGCCTGCAAATGTTAAGAATCCTGCTGGGACTGTAGGCACAACTGACATCAGGAAAAGGTACACCATTTGAGTTGGAAGACTAATCCGATATTCCTTCATAGGGTTGATAATTGGAAGCCACATCCAAAGGGAAGAAACAAAAACTGCTAGATGTAGAAAGTAGTGAAATGCACCGCTTTCAATTGAGTAATTCACTGCGAATGGCAAGTGAGTCACAATCACAATTAAGTTGTAACAGACACCAGCTGCTATCGGATTTGAAATTCTCTTTGTAAAGGTTCTGTCTCCACTGAAAGTTCCGAATATTACCTTTGTGAGCCATACAGGAAGAGCTGTAAGTAATAGAGGTGGGACTATAAGCGAGATAATCATGTGCTGGACCATATGTACTGAATAAAGATATTCTTCTGAGATGTCATGCATGGGCCAGTCTGAAGCAAACCAGAGCGCAAAGAGAGCCGCCCAGAATGCGTAGAAATTTTTACGGGTATAGATTTCTTCGTTTGGTCGAACGAAATTAGGCGCTAAGACTTTTACGGCGTAACGTGCTAAAAAAAGCACTCCAGCTATAAGAATCCACACCTCAGGGTGAAATTGGAATCTCCAGATTTGGGGATTAGCTGCAAATACCACTACCCCAGCCTGCCATGACTCNGAGACAAAGTAACAATTTTTCGGTAACTATTTTCAGCCTATTTTTGGAACCTAGAATGATATTTAGTGGTGACTTCCGGTTCCACCTTTGAATGAGTACCCCAGCCAAAATCCTGTTATAGCTGGAGGTACAAGGAGGAACAATACTTTAAGAATGGGGTTCCANTCAGGTAAAAATCCGAAGGNAAATGCCAAGANAAAGTAAACGGGCCANGCAATGCATAAGCCCAGGACCATCATTTTAGTAAAGATTGCGTTATCATCGCGCAGATGCATAAAGATTGCTGCGACAAGGAAGAACTTAATAACCATAAGAAATGACAAAGTAAGTACAAGGAGCCACTCTGGGGCTTGGTGGACTGATTCAAAATAGGTAAAAACTTCTATTGCAGTAAAGACTGCGAGCACAATAGCAGTCTTGATGTACACCCAGTCCTCTTTAACCCAAGATACATTTTCTTCGGTGTTTTCGGTTANTTGGTCAGTTGTTGCCATCTGGTTTCTCCTATTGTGGGAAAAGGTAGACAATTGTAAATATTACGATCCATACAACATCCACGAAGTGCCAATAGAGGCCGATGATTTCAAGTTTTTCTTCATTATCTGAAGTTAACTTTCCTCGCATCGATTGGATGTACATGGACATGAGCATAATAACTCCTACCGAAACGTGTACTCCATGGAAACCCGTAAGGGTGAAGAATGCTGTACCGAACAAGTTAGTCGTATAACCAAGTCCCTCGCGGTAGAAAACAGTGAATTCATAAACTTGACCACCAACGAAAATAGCTCCAAGAATAGCTGTTGAAAGTAACCAAATTCTAGAACGGCGGATGTCGTTTCGCCGAAGTGCGGTAATCGCTAGAACAACTGTTAGAGAGCTCATTAATAGGACAAATGAGCTTACGGAGGTGAAAGGAATATCAAACATCTCTTCAGGGCCTAAATCATCAGGGCCTATTCGATCCTTGTAGAGCATGTAGGTAGAAATAAGTCCGCCAAAAAGCAAGCAATCGGAACCCAGGAAGACCCACATTCCTAACTTGTCATTTGATACCCCAAGCGTAGATACATGATCCTCACTGTGATCATTAGATGTTTGGTCAGTTGCTGTTTCAGTCAACGGAAACCTCCTCAGAACTATTTTCATCTGTTTCTTCAGCTCGGGGTTCATCCGAGTGTTCATGGCCATCGTCATCATGGTGCCCGTCAGCATTTGGATCATCGACAGGTTCAAAGACCCAGCCATATAGCCCGCCGAGAACAAATAGTCCTCCAAATACACATAGCCATAGGTTATATATCAACCCATAACCGATAATAGGTAAGCCAATAGCTGCGACGATAGGCCAGTAGGATGGGGAGGGAAGNTGTACGTTGGTGTTGCTTCCGTCATGGGCAACTTCTTCAGATGTCGCTCGTCTTACTACNCGACCCGTTTCGTCCTTGCCCCACTTCCTATGCCAGAACTCGTCTTGACGTTCAACTTCAATTGTTTCATCAAAGTTATGCTCTGGCACTGGGGAAGCAGTCATCCACTCAAGGGATCGTGCGTCCCATGGATCGGGGCCAGGTGCAGGGGTCTTCCCTGCTCGGTGAGCACGCCAGCTTATATAGACNTTNGCAATAAACATTGCGGTTGCAACTGCAATCAAGAAAGCACCGATTGTTGCTACGAGATTCCAGAGATCAAATCCCTGACCTTCTGAATAGGTTTGGATTCGGCGGCTCATGCCCTGCAACCCAAGAATATGCATAGGCCCGAATGTGAGGTTAAAGCCGANAACCATAACCCAAAAGCTCGATTTTCCTATCTTTTCCGATAGGAAATAGCCAAACATTTTCGGCCACCAGAAATAAAACCCGCCAAAGAACCCAAGAATAATTCCACCAAAAATAACATAGTGGAANTGGGCCACGATGTAATANGTATCAGTCTGTTGCGTATCTGCAGCAGCAAGAGAGTGAGTNACACCNGANAGACCACCAATCGTAAACATTGCTACCACTGATGTTGCATACAGCATTGGAGTAGTAAAACGTATTCGTCCTCCCCACATCGTTGCGAGCCAATTTAATATCTTTACTCCAGTNGGGACCGCAATAAACATTGTTGAAACTGAGAACGCTGCTACAGCCACAGGTCCGATTCCCGAAGCAAACATATGGTGAGCCCATACTCCCCAACCCATAAATCCAATGGCGATTCCTGAGAANATCATAAANGGATATCCAAATATTGGTTTCCTNCTGAACGTTGGGATGATCTCTGANATAATACCGAAGCTTGGAAGNATAAGAATATAGACCTCTGGATGGCCGAAAATCCAAAACAGGTGCTGCCAAAGTAATGGGTCAGCGCCTTCTGCCACATTGAAGAAATTCGCATCGAACAAGCGGTCAAATGTGAGAAGAAATAAAGCTACNGAAATAACAGGCATTGCGAATAGAAGAAGCATCTGCACGATGAANAGCATCCAAGTAAGAACTGGCATCTTCATTAATGTCATTCCCGGCGAACGCATATTAAGCACGGTCACGATTAGGTTAATAGCACCAACGAGGGAGGCTATACCAGTGATTTGAAGTCCGATTGCGAAAAAATCTATTCCTTTACTTGGGGAAAAGAGCACTCCTGTATTTGGAGANTAAGCGAACCATCCACCATCAGGAGCGTTCTCCCACCAGCCTCCAATAAACATAGATGTTAGAAGGAAAAGTCCTCCACCTAGAAAAACCCAGAAGCTAAAAGCATTCAGTCTTGGGAATGCAACATCTCGGGCCCCTATTTGGAGAGGAATAAGGTAATTCGAAAACGCTGCACCTAGGGGAATCGCAGCCAGAAATATCATCACCACCCCATGCATGGTAAATACCTGGTTGTATGTTTCCGCNGAAAGAATCGAATTGCCGGGCCGAGCAAGCTGCAGCCTCATGAAGAGTGCATAGATACCNCCAATGANGAAGAAAAGCAGGCCAGCTGCNCCGTACATAATNCCGATTTTCTTATGATCAACGGTAAACAGCCAGCTTCGCCAGCCCCCACCGTCACCTGGCCGCGTGAAAGCTCCGAGGGGACGTTCAGTAATCTGACCTTTGCCTGATTCTAGTTCGAGTGGAGCTTGTTCTTGTTCAACAACTGCCATAAGAACTCCCTTTTTTCTTCCAAGTGTTTTTCATANTTAATCCAGTGAAATTAGATAGTCGACCANTAAATCAATATCTGCCTCACTCAAATTCAAGTTAGGCATACCCCGAGCCTGCTCNGGCTGAGCGTTAGGCTTCTCTTTCGGAGAATTCCGCAACCACGCTTCGAGCGTTCCCCTGGCATAGTCACTTCCTGCAAGGTCAAGATAGTTTCCAGCATCAGCCATCTCTTGGGCGTCAGGGTACAGCTGGAAAAATGAACCCGAATAGCTACTTCTTGTAGCAAAGTGGGTGAGATTCGGAGCTGCTCCTGATGTTAGGTTCGCGGATCCGGTGTATTTACCTTGCGAAAGCGTTCCATCGGAATGGTTTCTGTATTCTTCTATATTTCCGTACAAAGCCATGGAGTCTAATTGAACGCTTCCGGAAATGTCTCTCGAAGTAACTCCATTAATGACATGGCATCGGGCACAATTTAAAAGGAACACTTGCTCCCCTTCATAGTTTTCGTCACCTTCTTGGAGGGGTTCCCGTGTTCTCATTTGATTATCAACCCATATCTGGAAATTTTCTTGAGTGAGAGATACGGCATACATACGCATGTATGCATGACTTAAACCGCAAAACTCAGTGCACTGACCTGCAAATCTGCCAATCTCATTTGATTGAAGTACCCATGGGGATGTTCTTCCAGGGACAGAGTCTTTCTTGCCGTTCAGGCGTGGTATCCAGAAACTATGGAGTACGTCTCGGGATGTGGTGTGAATCCGAATATCTTGCCCAACTGGGACAACAATTTCATTAGCAGTAACGAAATCTGGTTGCTCAGCACCATCAACGCCATCGAGATAATACTGGAATTCCCACCACCACTGCTGTCCGACAACAAGCACTTCCATTTCAGGATATACAGCTTCGTCAGGGGCTGCGTCAACGTCGTCAAGGCTAAGTAACGCTCCCACACTGAATATTGCTATTGCTGCCATAAGGATAGTTGGTCCAATCGTCCAGCCAATTTCAGCGGCGAAGTGACCATGTACTTGCTCTGGGAATTCTTCATCTGGGTAACCACCGTCATAAGACTCTTCGCCGTATTTGGGTTCACGTACTTTGAATTTCCACCCGAGGTACAGAACAGCTCCCTGAATAATGACAAAGACAACACCTGCAATAACGAAGATTGGATTAATTAAGTTTTTGATATCAGTCGATTTTCGCCCTGCAGGGTCAAGTGTGTCGAGTGGAGCGTTACTTGCACAACCAGTAATAAACAAGGTAGCAATGACAGCAAGAAAGAGAATTGCCCAGCGGTGAGTTCGATTTTTTTCATTCTCAAATTCAGAAGGTTTCGTATTTTTTGGAGACGGCTTATTTAGGTCATCGCAAATGAGATTATCTCTATTTTTTATCATTTGTTTTATCCTTCCCCNCCATGCTCATCACCATGCTCATCACCATGCTCATCACCATGCTCATCACCATGCTCATCACCATGCTCACTGCCATGGTGGTGAGCTATTTCTCGCTCGCCGACCGTAGCTGAGACTATACCGGTTGTAAGCAATGCAATTGCACCAAAAGCTAGGACACTCGCTAGAAGATTTCTATTTACTTTTTCAGCTAAGGCAAAAGCTAAGGCACCGAGAAAAACTACTGCTGAAAGAATAACAGCCAGCCAAATCGCCCATGATTTCGAGACAGTTAAGAAGATTCTAGAGAAACAAAGAACTGCAACGGCTATNCCTATAGTTCCTAGCACCGGAACCTCAATCGGCTTCATAATCTGATTNCGAAGCTCAGCATTTGCTACTGGATCACTTGTTGCCCTATCTGCCCATGCACTCATCATAAGCTCGAACGTTGTTGCAACAATTATTAAAAGGCCAACAACGAAAATAGCTGTGTGAGTNACCAGCCCGATAATTAATGTTCCAAATCCAAATGCTCCGATTACTGGCCAGAAGTTATAGCTCACGGGCCCTTGGGCAGGTGGGAGTTCGCCACCATTAAGTTCCGCAACTGCATCAGGGTCAGCATCACGAAAAGCTGTAAGCATAATAGCCAACCAAGCTGAACAGATAAATAGCATTACTAGAACGATGTAGCCAACGTGGTCTCCGATGCCGCCCTTCCATCCGAGACTTACAGCACCGGTCCAGTTTTCAGCATCAACGAACCCCAGATANTCTGCTCCGCCGCCATCGCCACTCACCACNCCNTAAAAGAAGGCAGCGATAAGACCAAAACCNGCAAATCCCATAAAGATTCTGAATCCTGGAGAGAACATTAGAAATTACCTACAATCACGTGACACTCATTTCGCTATNAAGACGGCTATCCAGATAATGAAATAAATAAAAACTAAGGAATACCAATACAGAGATGCCGCGACGATGCCGTCTGTCTGGCGGCTACTGTATTGGCCGGCAAGNGCTCGAAANCCCATAAGGGCAACGAANATCATACCAATGACGAATGCAACCATATAGCTTCCAACTATGGTGTAAATCAATGTAGCTGCAGTAGTGGGGCCTTCATCGGCAACTAAGTTCATTTGCGATAGCTGCCATCCGTGCTGAACCAAAACCATTGCTCCCATTACAAGGGTTGTACCTACTGCTAGAAGGGCATGCTGTCTGTCATCGCGTTTGATTGAGTAGACAGCCCATTGCATAACTGCAACTGATATCAGCAGTGTCCAGATAATCATTCCAGGGGGTGTGAGTTCAATNTGAGCTTTCTCAGGTATCCAAGACCCTCCGACAGAGCGAACTTGTGATCGTTCCCGCAAGTAAACCCCAAATAGTCCTCCGAAGTACATCAGAACGGCTGCTATCCCAAAGCCAACCGCTACCAAAATATTTCTAGATCTGGCTGGCGGAGCGGCAGGAAGATTTGTCGTTGTCATGTTCATTGNTCATCTCCNCCAGTTACCGCCGGAAACAAGAGAGGACGTTCATTGTCGACAACAGGAGCATCAGAAAAATTACCCGTTGGAGGAGGAGAGTCAGTCNACCATTCCAAGGTATGGCCNNCCCACGGGTCATTTGCATTTTCGCTATTTCCCTTTCTTAGGATCACNGAAATGGTTAAGTCAAGTACTACAAGCCCAATACCCGCNAGGAGAAGGACACCTCCTATTGCACCAACAATNTTAAAGAATTCAACAGCATCCGTATCCCACACACCTTCATAAGCTGAGGAATTGAATACTTCATCGCCCTCGTCAAGGATGCCGTTTATTATGTTGCTTCCACCAGAAAGCACAAGACCTCCGAGCANCGTTATCGCAGAAAGAGCTCCNACATTACGGTTTAATTGGTACCCGAAGATCTTGGGCGACCAGTAGTAAAGTCCAGCGACAACACCGATGACAGANGCAATAAGGACGTGCTCCATTACTGCTGTTGCCATAACAGTTCCATGAACGTCTCGCANCCAAGTGATTAAGCCATCTAACCAACTGTCATTAATCTCTTGAATNGCACCTATCGCTGGTCCNGAAACATGAAATGCTGAAGCAGCNGCTGCCACAAGTAGGGCAAGCATTCCAACNACNGATAAAACTAGATGNGCAGAAAAGGAGAGATTNCCTCTGATAGAGGTATCTGCNAANCCACCCATAAATACNAAAANAGGTACTAGAACAAGNATTCCCATGGTGACAAAGACNGCTTGATCNGCTACATCCGGATTGAAAAACGGTTGGGCAAAGGCNCCAAATGANAGTGCTCCCATTGCTCCGATAGCAATCTGNTGNATTCTGTATTGCCGTTGGGNAACTCCAGAAGANACGGGAATAATNTCTCCGGCTATTCCGAGCACAGGTATGGCAAAGGCGAANATCATGGGTTGTGACCATAACCAAGAAAGTTGGCCCCAAATATTTTCAACAGCGCCATATCTNAGNGCATCAGCTCCAAGAAAATCGACCCAAGAAATAGCGAGATTCGATAACCAAATTGGTAAGGCTAAAATCCAGATGCTGCCAGCAACAAGCATCGACCAACTAAATAATGGAAGTTCAAATAGTGTCATTCCCTGAGGTCGTTGAGAAATGATTGTGGCTATGACGCAAACGGTCCCAACTAGCAGGGCAAGAACAACCATGCCGATTGAAAGAATAGAGAGCTCAGTCGCCTCTGGATCCATTCCTTGAGCAAATTGTGATGTTGGGTTTGGTTCGCCTAAACCTCCATCAGCGAAGACGGTGACCACGTGAATAAGAATTCCAATAAGCCATGCCCAGAAAGCCAACGCAGCTGCGCGGGGGAATGAAAGGGATGGAGCACCAACCTGAAGAGGAACTAAGTAAGTTGCCAAGCCTATAAGGAGTGGCAAGACACAGAAAAAAAGCAGCGAAGTCCGGGACAGGCTCCATGTTTGGAAAAACTGATTTGAGGATCCAAAATCTAAAACACCAACAGTTCCGATACTGGCTCGCTCGAATCTTACGAGAATGTTCAAAATCAGTGCCAGCATTCCACCGAATAAACCAAAGAAGATATACAGGCGGCCGATATTTTTATGGTCACTTGTTCCGAAGACTCCTGCGAGCCCACCAATATCTAGTGAGCCAGATGCTGAGTCAGCTGCGTTTGAGCCAGTTTCCGTTTGATTTTCAGTCACAGTTTTTCTTTTTTTTATTGTCATAGCTGACATGGAGAACCTCCAAAAGTCAGCACATAACATGGTAGACAATCCNGCCCTNTAAGGAANGGATTATGTAATGATCGTAGCCGTCAGAGGNGTCTCTAGCCGAACTCTACGAAGACATTCAGGTAATCAATTTTTTAGGATATTTNTCCCTTTTGGTCAGAATCCGCTTCTAACCAACTCGTCTATAGCNATGATGAGGAAAAGAAGNGTGAGATANGTTATCGAAAACCCAAAAAGGCGCATNGCTGACTTTTCCGTTTGGTGATGACGAACTTGCANGGAAAGGTAAACAAANCCNGCACCAAGCACCAANGCNCNACATAAATAGATCANNCCCATACCTGCTACCGGNGCAAANATAATAGAAACAGCCCATACTTCNAGGGANTATAGAACCATTTTNGTTCCGGTAAATTCTGGTCCTGCAACCACGGGGAGCATAGGGATTTTNGCTGATGAATAGTCTTCTCTNTATCGGATCGCAAGAGCCCAAAAATGGGGCGGGGTCCATAGATAAATAAGGGCGAAAAGGATAAGTGGAGGCCAGTCGAGAGAATTTTCCACTGCGGTCCAGCCAATTAACACGGGGGCAGCTCCAGCAGCNCCNCCGATNACAATNTTGCTGCTTGAGGTTCTCTTAAGCCACAAACTATAAATAAAGACGTAAAAGAGGCAGGCGCCTACCGCTAAGGCAGCACTGAGAAGNTTCACCGTTAGCCATAACCAAAGAAATGCAAGAGCTTCNATTGAAATAGCAAANGTNAGTGCTTCGGCTGGANTTAGAATTCCAGTGACGAGTGGCCTGTGTNTCGTCCTTTCCATTAGCGGATCNATGTCACGATCAATGAACATATTGATTGCGTTAGCCCCACCCGCAGAAAGAGTCCCACCAAGCAACGTAGCCANGATAAGGAATATCGAAGGTAAGCCCTCTTCGGCAACAATCATNGTTGGGACAGTTGTCACGAGAAGTAACTCAACGACGCGAAGTTTCATAAGAGTAACGAATCCNTTAATTTTTTCCNTTATTGAAACTTTTTGNNGAGAAGTTNTANCCACAAATCAGAGGCTAGAGCGAAAGCAAGGATATAACCAAACTTCAAATACTTTCCTTTGCAAACTGAGTTGTAGCAGACTCAAAAATAGCTGAAATTAATCGGTCGTTGAAGTGTCGGAAAGAAAAGTCTGTGGTGGACTGTTTACATGTTTGATAAATTTCGTTTAACTCCTGCGAAATACCAACGTATAACCTATCTCTCCGTCCTGCTTTTATCCTTAATCATTGTCACTGGAGCAGCAGTTCGACTTACAGGGTCTGGTTTAGGGTGTTCTGACTGGCCTACATGCGAAGATGATCAACTCGTAGCAGAGATAGATGATGTGCATGCAATGGTTGAATTCGTAAATCGGGTCATTACNGGCATTGTTTCTTTAGCAGTTATATTGGCCGTNCTTGGTTCTCTCTTTAGAGAACCAAGGCGCAAAGATTTAACTTGGTGGTCTCTTGGTTTAGTTGTTGGTGTAATACTCCAAATCATTGTTGGAGCATTAGTTGTTCGAGAGCACCTACCCCCTAGTCTTGTGATCGCTCACTTTCTTATTTCTATGGTCCTTGTTTGGAATGCTGTGGAATTACACCACCGNGCGAAATTCTCTGTCAATACCCTTCCTCAACCNTCACGAGCTTCTCTNCGTTCCCTATCTTCGTTACTAGTATTGCTCGCCTCAGGTGTATTGGTNACTGGGACATTGGTAACTGGAAGCGGACCACATAGTGGNGCAGAAACNACTCAAACTAAAGAAGCACTNGAAGGCTTAGAAGAAGGTGCNNTCCAATTANATGNAGAAAGTTTTGAAGTTGAACGTCTTCCCTTTGATGTCCCAGATGTAGCAAGAATCCATGCGATAACAATGATCGTTTTTCTCATAGTAATGGCATACACGGTGCTCCAAATTAGCAAATTAGCAAAAACAAAACACGTCTTTCCCCGCGCTCAAAATCTNCTAACAGTNGCTGTGCTCCANGGGGCGATAGGGTACACCCAGTACTTCACGGACGTCCCANCTCTNCTTGTTGGNTTTCATNTAGGTGGTGCAGTGGCCGTATGGATCATGACCCTTAGGCTNAACCTTGCCTTCCGNCTCCCAATAGAGAATGACGAAGAATACTTAGTATCTAAATAGCCTCTAGGTAGTGGAAATCAGATTCTTGTAGCCTTTGATCGATTGATAAAAGGCCGTAATAATTCAGAATCGATACAGCTGCCCCCTCTTGATTGACAATCTCCACANCTGATTCAGGAATCAATGCAGGGTGCGTTACTCCAACGGAATGACAAAGACGGAGAATCTCGTCTTGNANTGCGTAAATGTAGTTCATNACTCTGACACTTTTGTCACTTGGGTTCAACCCTCGCGAAAGCCAAGCAGATTGTGTTGCTACACCTGTTGGACAATGCCCTGTATGGCAACGCTGAGCCTGAATGCATCCAATAGCCAACATGGCCTCACGGCCAACATTAACCATGTCGCAACCAAGCGCAAATGCTGCCAGCGCCGTATCTGGGTAACCGAGCTTTCCAGAGCCAATAAATGTAATCTCGCTATGAAGTCCTCGGGAATAGAAAATATCAAAAACTTTGGCAAACCCAATTCGGAACGGGTAAGCGACAGTATCGGAAAAGACTAACGGAGCTGCACCAGTGCCCCCTTCCCCGCCGTCAATGGCGATAAAGTCGGGCCCTCTGCGGGTAGCTTGCATTTGATCAGCGAGGTCAACCCAAAAATTTATTTGACCAACAGCAGCTTTAATTCCAACTGGTAGCCCTGTCTCGCCTGCTATCAACTCAATAAAATCTATAAGGCCATCAACGTCATCAAAACTGGTGTGCTTTGACGGACTCTGTACCATAACCCCTTTAGGAATCCCTCTAGTTTCAGCAATCTCACTAGTAACTTTTTTTGCTGGGAGAACTCCCCCAATACCAGGCTTAGCTCCTTGACTTAACTTAACTTCTATAGCCTTGACGGGTGTTTCAGAAATACTCTCAAGCATTGCGTCCATAGAAAAGTTCCCATGTGAGTCTCGACTCCCGAACAGACCTGTTCCAATTTGATATACCAAATCTCCGCCATGCCGGTGGTACGAAGAAATTCCCCCTTCGCCCGTGTTGTGAAGACATCCAGCCAAAAGAGAACCTTTGTTCAAGGCCTCAATAGCTGGACCCGAAAGGGAACCAAAGCTCATTCCAGCAATATTTACAACAGACGAGGGNCGGAAAGCTTTGGGGCGATTNCCCCAAGACCCCAATACCTTTGGGGATGGCATGATGTTTTTAGCCATNNGAGNATCTATAGGAAANGCAGAATGCTTAATGATAATANTTCCGGNAAGGTCAACATCATTATCCGTCCCAAACCCAAAGTATGGGTTTTCCTTTTTTGCCGTGGCATATACCCACCTTCTTTGATCCCGATTAAATGGTCGTTCTTCGTCGTTATCAGCCACAATGTACTGTCGAAGTTCTGGACCGATTTTTTCTAACAGATAACGTACATGGCCTATAACTGGAAAATTTCTTAATATAGCATGCCTAACTTGTAACAGGTCATAGACTCCAACAAGCAATAACACCCCTGCCACGATAAGGATAATTAGAAGTCCAGTGTTGCCCATAACACTTCCATATCTATTACCTCCCCAACCTTAAACAACTTAGGATTAAGCTCTAATCTAGATCCGTTATTCTTATTCCTATGTTGTCACAAAAGAAAAGTAGAGGTAAGTGATGAAAGGAGAAACAATACTTTCAGAGGCATTTCTCGTTGTTTCAACTATTTCACCTGACATAGAAAGAATTGAAACCATCGAAACACAGAAACCTTGGATAGTGATTGTTTGGAATGACCCGATAAATTTGATGAGCTATGTCTCCTTTGTATTTCAGAAATTATTCGGATATTCAAAAGACAAGGCAAATAAGTTAATGCTTGAAGTTCATAACAATGGCCGAGCCGTCGTATCTCAAGGAACACGCGAAAAAGCCGAATTTGATGTTTCCTTGCTGCATAAGCACGGCTTGTGGGCAACATTACAGCAGGACTAACCCAGATGATGATCACTCCTTTAAAGAATGGGGCCTTCAAAGTAGAGACCCCAGATTGGCAACTTCAAATCTTTCGACAGCTTTCGCAAGAATTAAAGACTGTCCTTTCAGAAAGAAACAGCTATCTAACAACTAGACTATTTCCGGTTGCATACCAAAGTGATAAGACTGCAAATGCTGAATATGAACAGCTCACACATGAAGAACTTCTCCAATCACATCTTGCATCTTTAAAATTAATCGAGGAAATCTCAAACAACGCAGAAGTTTCCGAGAGCACACTCATCGAGATAATGCAAGGCATCAATATTCTTCGGTTAGTTCTGGGAACACGCCTAAAGATAGACGACGAAAATTTCGAAAGTTCATCCGAAATCAGCGAGAGTCACCCTGATCACAACTTATGGCTGGTTTTTCACCTCTTAGGACAAACCCTCTCAACTATTGTGGATTCAATCAATGACTAGATTTCTTTCCAATTTATAATCTTCCATCATTATTTATGCGTTATAGCCAACAATCCTGCTATCGTGACGGAACCCCCTTGTGGGTGACCCTGCCCCGTTCGTCCAGCGGCCTAGGACGCCGGCCTTTCACGCCGGTAACACGGGTTCAAATCCCGTACGGGGTACAAAAAAATACGGTAAATGCCAGCTGTTAATTGGTGAATGCCGCACAATAGCGTAGAGTGACCTCTTGGTTCCTAGAACCAATCGTGACTGAAAAGGAGCGAACAGTATCCTAGATACTGTAAATCAGGTCCCGTGGTGCAGTTTGGAGTGCACGCCGCCCTGTCAAGGCGGAGGTCGCGGGTTCAAATCCCGTCGGGACCGCCACACTTTCCTTCTCTAATTGAGGAGGATGCTGTGTGGGGTCGGGTAGCTCAGTTGGCAGAGCGGCCGCCTGAAAAGCGGTAGGTCACCGGATCGACGCCGGTCCCGACCACAAAAAAAGTTGGGTCANTGGGAAACTAGTGGCCCAACTTTTTTGTAATCAATGAATCGTGTTTNATCTTTTCAAGTAAGAATTTAGCAAACTAAAAAAAAGGCCGATNAGAATTCCTCTTTCAATTCGTGGTGANGTCACTAGTGTTGCTGTCAAAGTACCGAATCCAACAACAGCATCCCCATAGCTATTTCGAATTAAATCAAAAAAGGCTTTCGGTCTAATTAGCCGGNTTACTGCTCCAATGACTGTCGCACCAAGAATTGAGCTGGGTAGATATTCTAAAAGAAAAGTAAATGGAAGTGCGAGAAGCACAAAAGCACCGGTTATAGCTCCTGACCATGTTGATGTCGCTCCAGCAAAATGATTTAAGGAGCTTCGACCAAAGGAACCCCCAACTGGGAATGCTTGAGAAATCGCTGAAGCAATATTTGCAACACCTTGACTGATCATTTCTTTGTCAGAGTTCCAGGTGGTTTTCCCCTCAGTGGCGAATGTACGCGCTATTGATGCAGGTTCAACAAAACCCACAATAGCAATAACAAAGGCTGGGATTATCAATTGGGAAGTCGATGACCAAGCAAACGAAAAATCAATGGATATGAAGCCCCCATCAAGTTCCCCTACTACAGATCCGGAGTAACTTATGGCCCAACTAATGAGAATCCCTGCCACTACAGAAATAAGGACACCTGGGAAAAGCCTATGTAATCTTCTACCTCCAAACATAAGTACGATAGTTCCGACAGAAAAGAGAATTGCCAAACCGTGCCACTGCGTCGGATGAGTAAGTGCATTAAGACCACTCCGAATCACACCCCGATTCAAAGTTTCGACTCCAAGGGCTTTCGGAAGTTGAGAAAACACAATAAGAATTGCTGCTCCTGATGTAAAGCCTAGGATCAGGGAGTCACTCAAAAGATTAGCTATTTTCCCGAACCGTAAGACCCCAAAGACTAACCTGATGATTCCGACGAATAGAGCAAGTAAAGCGGCAAGTTCAACATATTCTGAAGTCTGGGGCTCAGCTATTCCTTGTAAGGCACCAAATGTTAGAAGAGCGGTGACTGCAACAGGCCCTGTTTGTAAATAGGGCGAAGATGCAAATAGTGCTGCTAGGAGACACGGCAATGCAGCAGCATACAGTCCGTATTGTGCAGGTACCCCCGCTAATTCGGCATATGCCAATCCCTGCGGTAATGCCAAAAGCGCTACAGAAATCCCGGCAATGATATCTCCATTCGTTGGATGAGTCATACGCACGAGATGCCTCCACTTCTAATTTAACTTACCGTTTACCAGCAAGAAACGACTTATTTATCCATATCAAACGTAGCCGCAAGTCAGGGTTATATAGAAAAGTCGAGTAACCCAATAAATAATTTGCACTGAAATACAATTTGGGCATCGAATTGACAACTTACAAAGAAGCCTTTTGTTAGTTTCTTGAACCATTGGAAAAATGATAAATATTCTCCTTGTATCAACCACTAATTTCTCTTCCAGCATGTACATTTGGGAAAGTGATAGCCCTTTCTAAACCTATTGTTGGCGAAGCAGAAAAGGAAGCCGTTCTTCGTGTCCTCGAAAGTGGAATGCTCGCACAAGGAGCAGAAGTCGAAGCCTTTGAACAAGAATTTTCTGAATTAGTTGCTAACCATCACTGTATTGCAGTGAACTCAGGGACTTCAGCCCTGCACCTTGGATTATTAGCTGCTGGAATCAAATCTGGAGATGAGGTCCTTGTACCTTCCTTTACTTTTGCTGCTACGGCCAACGCAGTGAGCCTCTGTGGTGCAACCCCTATTTTTGTAGACATTGATCCTCAGACCTTCAACATGAGCCCAAGCGCTGCCGAAGCTGCTATTGGGGAAAATACTGTAGGTATCCTTCCCGTGCATCTATATGGACACCCAGCAAATATGCCCGCATTCACAAAACTTGCCGAACAGCATGGTCTTCTTTTGTTTGAAGATGCAGCACAAGCACATCTAGCNAGNATTAACGGGGATGCAGTCGGCTCATTTGGAACCAGCATTTTTTCCTTCTATCCAACTAAAAATATGACGTCAGGTGAAGGAGGAATGATAGTAACCAATGACGATGAAATCGCACGAAAAGCTCGATTACTTAGAAATCAGGGGATGGAAGAGCGTTATAAAAATGAAATTGTCGGATTCAATAACCGGATGACCGATATTCATGCATCTATTGGAAGAGCACAATTAAGCTCCTTATTTGANCGAACAGAACGCCGGCGCGAAATAGCCGCAAGATATAACGAGCAAATTTCAACAGTTAAAACACCTTACGTGGAAGAAAATGTAAAGCACGTTTATCATCAATACACAATCCGGACTAACCGGCGTGAGTCACTTCAAGAACACCTTAAAGAGAAAGGTATTGGGTATGGAGTTTACTACCCGATACCCGTTCACAAATTGCCCTCCTTCGAGGTAAACATAGATCTACCTGAAACTGCGCGCGCCGCACGAGAAGTATTATCCATTCCTGTTCATCCATCTTTGACAGATCATGATGTTGGAATAGTTATTGAGGCAATAAATTCATGGACTTAAGAGCAGGTTTAGTTGGCCTAGGCATGATGGGACGTAACCACGCCCGTGTTATGTCAAGTACTGACGGAGTTACATTTGTAGGGGCTGTAGATCCTGCCGGTGATCAAACAGGAGCACTAGATAAATCGCTTATATTTGATTCTGTCTCAGAGCTTATAGAACAGAATATTGACATCGCTATTGTTGCCTGCCCTACTGTCGCTCACGAAATAGTTGCTATAGAGCTCTGCGACGCGGGAATACATACCCTTGTAGAGAAACCGCTAGCTATGGACATTGCTGCGGCAGAAAGAATTGCCGTCGCCTTCGAAGAAGCAGACTTGGTTGGTGCCGTCGGTCATATAGAACGGTTTAATCCCGCCATTAGATCAATGCGAACGCGAATAGCCGATGGAGAACTCGGCGAATTATTCCAAATAGCGACGCGTAGAATAGGACCTTTCCCTAACCGCATCCTTGATGTAGGAGTAGTTAAAGACTTAGCAACCCATGATCTTGATCTCACAGCATGGGTTGGGGGAGCAACATTTAAGCAGGTTTCCGCCCATACAGCTTACAAAGCCGGTCGAAAACACGAAGATCTTGTAACGGTAACAGGTCAATTAGAAAATGGAGTTGTAACGAATCATCTAGTTAATTGGTTATCACCGATGAAAGAACGCCTCGTTGTGGCTACGGGCGAACAAGGATGTTTTGTCGCAGATACTCTGCTAGCTGATTTAACTTTTTTTCGAAACAGTGAAGCCCCGCCCGCCTGGGAAGGAATATCGCGTTTCAGAGGTGTTAGCGAAGGAGATATGATTCGTTTCGCAATGGCAAAACCTGAACCCCTTCGGACAGAATTCGAAGGATTTATCGACGAAGTAAAAAATAGAAAAGGCGAGATAGTATCAATGCGTGAAGGCATGGCAGCAGTAGTTGCTGCTGAAGCTGTTCTCGAGTCTTCATCCAGCGGGAATAGTATTCTGATTGGAGAAAAGTGACAACCTGTGTCGTTGCCCTTGGAAAAATTGGTCTACCTCTAGCTGTTCAAATAGCTTCAAAAGGCGAGAATGTCGTCGGAGTAGATATCAATCAGGAAGTGGTTGATTTGGTAAATGCTGGCATCGAACCTTTCCCGGGTGAAACTGATCTAGCAAAGCGGCTTAAAGATGTCATAGAAGCTGGGAAGTTTGAAGCGACTTCAGATACGAGAGCCGCAGTATCAAAGTCTGATTGTGTTGTGATAGTTGTTCCTGTAATTGTTGATTCAGAAGCAAATCCTGACTTCTCGGCGATAGATGCTGCAACTATTTAAATCGCTCATGGATTGAAGGAAGGCTGCCTCATCAGTTACGAAACGACCCTGCCAATCGGAACAACGAGAAA
>PAEG01000033.1 GCA_002703045.1 Acidimicrobiaceae bacterium | reverse complement strand
GGGTCAACGCCGATAAAAATACGGGGGAGAAATAGAAATTCGTAACCTGCGTATATCCGCTGACCAGCGCAAATAGGGCAAAACATATAAAATACCGCTCAGAACCGTTTGAAAGCGGTGCGGGCGGTTTTCCGACGCTACGCTTGAGGTGTCATGAAAACTCCATTGTTAGTGGCTTTAGCTGTCGTATCATCGGGAGCGGCGTATGCCTGGAGCAGGTCAGCTCGCCTCCGCCTTCGCCTCCTTGCGCGTCTTGAAGCCGACCTCCACGATTTAAAGGAATTAGATTCTGTCGCTCAACGAAAAGCAATCGCATTAACGCGGGGCGATTACCGTCGTGACCTTCATGCTGTCATGACCTACGTGCTCGTTGCGCTTGTATCCTTCATCGTTGCATTTACAAACTCTCTTTCAGCGGTAGCTCTCTTTTCCTTGCTTGCGATACCAGCTATTTTCTCACTTCTCTATAACCGAAACGCTGTTCGAGAAGCACGACTTAGCGGCGAACGCTTCGAAATGGAAAAACGCGCCGAAGAAGCACTCAATCAAGAGACGCTAGCGCCTCGAGCTTGGGCCAGTCGCCTAGCACCTGATGAATTGCCGAACTTCAGCGGATTCGAAGTGGGTCGTATCTATCAAGCCGGAACCGGACTCATGGCAGGTGACTTCTTTGACTTGTACAAGGTCTCCGACTCTAGACTGGTCGCTGTTGTCGGTGACGTGGCAGGGCATGGAATCGAATCAAGCATCACAGCTTTTCAAGCAAAATATCTACTCAGGGTCTTTCTCGAACAATTTCGAGACCCTGCGCAAGCTTTAGAAGAACTTAACGCTCAGATGGCCGGAAGCGACCGTTTGGAAGAGTTCATCTCTCTCGTAGTCGTGGTTTTTGACACTGAGGCCGGAACGCTACGATTTGCAAGCGCTGGGCATCCAGCTGCCTTCCTTTGGCACCAGCGCGAAGTTCGGTCGCTAATGGCAACAGGGCCACTGCTGATGTTGAACCCAAACGCTACTTACATAAGTCGCGAAATCCCGCTAGAAGAAGGGGATATGATCCTCATGTACACCGACGGATTGGCTGAAGTCCGCAACGGAGAAGATCTTTTTGGTGAGGACCGTATTGCCCAACACATTATTCGTGACCCAGGGATATCTCCCGATGTACTTACCAAAACCCTTCTGGAATCAGCGAGGGATTTTTCACGCGAGGCGATAGAGGATGACGTCGCTATTCTGGCCATTCGACGCGAATAGAGTTCATTAATGCCCTGGTGTGCGACATGCGATAAGTTCCTTAATCCTGCATCTGTAGAAAACGCCGGTAACTGCCCGCAATGTGGGGAATCCGTCGAAATTGGAGAGTTCATTGAAGATAGTCAAGAGGAGGTAAAAGTCCCATGGCACTTCTGGGTAGGTGTAGCGGCAGTTATTGCTTATTTGGGATGGAGGCTGATTCAAGGAGTGGGGCTCCTATTCTGGTAGGAGGCCTTTTGAATGATGATAAGAAATTTGAGACAGCTAATCTGATAGACAAAGAAGCGAATTATAAAAATGACAAGACATAAAAATTGGTTTCGTCAGGAACCAAAAGAATTTAAAGGTAAACCTTTACGAAGCCGCAAATTTGCGAAACGGTATCTTTTTGACGCTGACTTTCGAGAATTAGACCTTGATGGGGCACTCTTCGATGAAGCGATGTTAGAGGGAGCACGTTTTGATGAGTCGTCATTAGCNCAGGCTTCAATACGAAACGCCCACCTTGCTCACGCAAAGTTTCGCAATACTGATCTAACAAATGCCGATTTGAGTTATGACCGAGACTATCCCAGGAAAAAAAATAGCTGCTTCTATGCAGACTTTTCTCATTCCACCATGGAAAATGCGAACTTCTCGCGCTCTNCTCTCACTTACGCCCGTTTTGAACGATCAGTCCTAATTCAGGCTAATTTCAATCGAGCAACCTTAGTTGCAGCTGACTTAACCTCTAGCAATATGCAAAATGCTGACTTACGTTTTACGAACTTAAGCAGGGCGAAACTCGTAGGGTGTGACCTTCGTGGAGCAAATTTAAGCTTTACCAATCTCACCGGGGCCAATCTTGAAAATGCTATCTATGACGATACGACTATATGGCGTGGGACTAGGTACAACCAGAGAACCAGGTGGGTCGATGGAGAACGTCAGCCTCCGCCGCTACGACACCCTGTCTGAGCGAANACNAAAGTCATACTTAGTGACNCTCGACCTCTGACCCCTTAGTAGCAAATATCTTAGCAGTAAGTTAAAACGGGTGAAGCTTGCGTCTTGCTTCTAACCCAGTTAGTTTATTTAGACATTAAAAACCTCGCTTAGAAATGAATTAGACAACGATTCATCGAAAAAGCACATGGGGCCATTTAAAACTAAATGAGAGGGTAAAAATGAAAAAAAGCGTTTTAAAGTTATTGGCGCTCTTAGCTATCTTCAGCTTTGTTGCTATTTCCTGTGGAGATGACGATGACAGCAGTAGTAGTAGCAGCGAAAGCAGTAGCAGCGAAAGCAGTAGCAGCGAAAGCAGCAGCAGCGAAAGCAGCAGCAGCGAAAGCAGTGAAGCCGCTGAAGAAGAAGAAGCTGCTGAAGAAGAAGCGGGTCCAGACCCAGCTGACGGATGCGGATACGCAACCGAAGGCGATATGCCTGGAATCGATAAAGAAAATGGAATCTTCAAAATTGGGACATCTCAACCATTCACTGGACGCGCAGCAGTTGCTGGTGAAGCGTTGCTAGGTGGTCTCCAGATGGCTGTCGATGAACTCAATGCTAATGGTGGTATTGACGGATGCATGTTCGAACTCGCTTGGGAAGATGACCGTTTCGAAATTGAGCAGATGGTTACCAACGTTAGGAAACTCATCGATGTTGATAACGTATGGGGCTTTGTGGGAACAGCCGGATCACAGGCAATCCCTTCAACATACCCAGCGATAGAAGCAGCCGGTACTCCACTATGGGGCCCAGTTTCTCCTGCAAACCAGGACATCTTAGAGGTCTACCTAACCAACCCAACTCGAACTGAGCAGGGAAAAATCTGTATTGATTATTTCGTTGAACAGGGAGCCACGAAGATTGCTGCTATCGGACAAGATAACGAGCTAGGTGCTGAAGCATTTGCCGCTATTGAACTCCAACAACCAGTCCATGGCTATGAGATAGTCGCCGAGGAAGAAATCGAAGTGCTATCCGATGTTGTTGCGCCAGCAGTCCTTGCAGTCATTGACTCAGGTGCAGATGCGGTACTAACAGCATTAGACAATGCTCAAAACGGCCTAGTGCTTGATGGATTCCATGAAGCCGGATTCAATCCTATGGTATGTTCAGACGCTGGTTCCGCAGGATCTGGTGGCGGAAACACTGTTTCTCTCGCTACACCTGAAGCAGCTGATGGCTACCTAGGTGCACTCCAAGTGGCGCTACCAGACACTGATAGCGAATTTGTTAACGCATGGAGAGACTTGTGGGCAGCCTATGATGGGCCAGGTAAAGATGGGGCAGCTAACTTCAGCCTCCAGACTTACTCAATTGCTCAAGCTTTCTTCCAGCTGATAGACCGGTTGGATGGAAATTACACATATGATAATTTCCACGCTGTTGCGGAAACGCTTGTTGATGATCCAATCCTGATTCCTTCAATCCCACCAGTTGCGTGTGCCCCACTACCAGGTGGACACCAATGCGCAGCAGGTGCTGGTGTATCTGCGTATGATTCAGCTACGGAAACTTGGACACAGGTCAGAGAATTCCAAAGCGCTAAAAGCTAATTAACGAAATTTGGGTGCGGGGTATGCGAAAGCAGCCCCGCACCTGAAAGTCTTTCTATTATTTACAAAATTTACAAAAACTTCTATTAATCTGAGTGGGCCGTGAATAATCTTTTACAACAAATAGTCGCTGGTGCCGAAGCTGGTTCTTATTACGCACTGATCGGTCTAGCCATTGTTGTTGTCATGAAATCCACTGACGTACCGAACTTTGCACAAGCTGAGATGGGTCTTCTCGCCGCCTACATGTGCTGGTGGCTAGCAGATGGAGATCAAGTCGGCTGGCCATTCTGGTTTGCTATTTTGGTAGGACTTCTTTTTGCTACTGTATTCGGGGCCGCCGTCCAATTCTTCCTCATACGTCCCTTGACTGGATTGTCTAATAAGCCTTTGGCGATACTCGCCTCATTGAGTCTGGGCTGGGTACTTATCGATGGTTTCCAAGATAACGGACTGCCTGGTTTTATTGACTGGATACCTGGTTTAGGAGGAGGCTACCCCTATGGAGTAGCAATCACTCTCGCTATCCTCTCAGTCCCTCTTACCTATCTTATTATGACGAAGTGGGTCAAAAAGATGGACGTCGTCGATCATTTCCCACTCTTGCTATTAACTATTGGCCTTACCTTCGCCTTGGGGTCATTAATTGAAATTTTCTTCGGGAACAATCCCCAAAAGTTCGAAACTCCATGGTCTGGAGTTAACTTCGACCTAGGAACTACACGCATTGGTTGGGACCAGGTCGTCTCTATAGGTATGGGGATTATCATTGCTGTCGGTTTGGCTATCTTCTTTAGAACAAAGTGGGGAGTTAGAATGCGGGCAATCGCAGAAGACGGAACAACCGCACGTCTTCTCGGCATTAACGCCGGAGTTATTTCCCTGATTGCTTGGGCGATAGGAGGCCTCGTAGCAGGCGCAGCGATGACCTTAAAAGCCGGATCAACTGTTCTTGAACTTGGAAGCGCCGAAGGGCTTATCTTAAAAGGTTTCATCGCTGCTGTACTTGGCGGCTTTGTTTCCCTACCCGGTACATTCTTGGGCGGGATGGTTGTCGGTATAGCTGAAGCCGTAGCTGGTGGGCAGATCAGCACAAGCCTGCAGCCAACTATGGCTCTTTTGATCGTTGTAGTTGTCCTCTTTATCTATCCAGAAGGCTTGACTCGAGAAGCCAAACTTCGGGAGGTTTAGTTGTATGGCTCAAGTTAAAACAAACTCCTCGGGATACCCGCTATACCCGCCGAAACCTAAAGGTATCAAAGGGCAACAAAAACTTCTCACCACAATTGCGACTTTTGGCTTTCTCGCAGTACTCCCATGGCTTCCAATATTTGGCTGGATTACGATTTTCGACACTGGAACCAACTATGGGCTGGGCAACCTAGCCTTCGTGTTTGCCTATGCAGCGGCTGGAATCGGATTCAACTTCCTTATCGGATATTCCGGAACTTTAGGTCTTGCGCACGCTGGCCTTTTCGCCATCGGTGCATATGGGTCCGCGATTCTTTCAGCGCCACCCGAATGCCTTGAACAAACGTGCGAAACAATCATCCGCCCAGCCGTATCAGGATACGGCTGGCCATTCTTATTAACGATTCCGCTTGTCTGCTTTTTTGCAGCAATCGTCGGCATTGTCGTTGGTTTCCCNGCTGCACGATTAAAAGGCTTCTATCTAGCTATAGCTACACTTGCACTTGGCGAACTGATCGTTAAATTAATCAGTCTTGATGAAAAGCTTTGGAGCGGATTGAAAACAAATGGAGGAACTGGAAAACAAGTCCAAATCTTCGAATTCTTTGGATCCGGCCAGCTAAAAAGCGCGTACTTCCTTTCTCTAGGAAGCTTGCTGATTACCTTTATCGGCTATGTGATCTATACAGAGAATCGTCTAGGAAGAACATTGAAATCTGTCCGCGACANTGAAATCGCAACAGGGCCATTAGGAATCTCATCAACGTATTACAAACTCATAGCCTTCGGTTTGTCTGGGTTTTGCGCAGCGCTCGCCGGTGTCGCATGGGCGCAAAACAGCGCTTTCGTGAATCCCTCCTCATTCAAAACCCGCCTTCTTGTATTCCTTCTAGTTGTCTTGATTCTCGGTGGGCTTGGAAAGCTGTGGGGACCTCTTATCGGTGCAATAATCTTCGTGTATATCCGACAAGAATTTCAAGATTCCCAAAAACTCTTATTCTTCCTTATCGGTACGGCTCTGATGGTTGCGATCCTGATTCTTCCTAAAGGTGTCGCATCGTTACCGGATAGATTCTCTGACAGTCGATGGGTGCAAGACCTGAGACGGCGATTCAAAGCGATGAAGGTTTGATATGAATACTGAAACCTCAACTTTCCCGCTTTCCTTAGATGATTTACACGTATCATTCGGGGGTAACAGAGTTCTTGAGGGCGTAGACATTAATTTTGTCCCCGGATTTAACGGACTCATCGGCCCCAATGGTGCTGGTAAGACAACGATCTTTAATGTTCTCTCAGGGTATGTGAAAGCATCACGTGGAGCTGCGCTCCTTCAAGGTAAAGACTTATCGGGCCTTAAGCCTACAGATCGCGTCAGTAACGGAATCTCACGAACTTTCCAGTCACCCAAGCTCATACAGGATGCGACAGTGTTAGAGAATGTACTTCTTGGAATGCACCACAGATTTAAACATGGTCACTTTACAGAATTATTCAGACTACCGAATCATCTGAATGAAGAAGATCAAGCTCGCGAAACGTGCATGGACATGCTAGAAGAATTTGGTCTTGCCGAAGATGCCCACAAAGAAACTGGCGATCTCTCTCTGGGTTCTCAAAAGATAGTCGAAGTTTGCCGGGCCCTTGTCGCGGAACCGAAGGTGCTGTTACTAGATGAACCCGCAGCTGGTCTCGGAGCAGACGATGTTACTGTTCTCCTCAAAGGCCTCCGGAAGTTTGTCGATGAGCAAGGCCTCTGTCTTGTAATCATCGAACATGACTTAGAGCTAGTTACTTCGATCTGTCCCATAATCTATGTTCTGCATTTCGGTAGAATAATATCTGAGGGTTCTCCAGAAGTTATTACTAGCGACCCAACAGTTATCGAAGCCTACCTTGGGAAAGGTTATGCCCAAGATCACAACGATGGCCAAGGGGGGTCCGATGCTATTTGAAGCTGACTCTGTCGTATCGGGGTACGGAGCCTTAGAAGTCCTTCACGGAGTGTCTCTCAGCATCGAAGAAGGCGAAATCGTTTCAGTTCTCGGCGCGAACGGCGCTGGAAAAACAACCTTCTTGCGAACTGTCTCGGGCGTCCTCGATACGTGGGAAGGAAAGATAACATTAGAAGGAGCTGATTTAGGTCCGCTTACAACTGAACGGCGCGCAATGGCCGGTTTAGGACATTTGCCTGAAGGTAGGGGAATATTCCAGAACCTAACGGTCAGGGAAAACCTTGACATCGGGCTTGGACTTCGCAAGGACGGCTCCGGAGAGATTCGAAGAGACAGAGATCGGCTGCTAGACCTCCTTCCCGCCCTGTCAGAAAAAATCGGCGACGCCGCTTCCTCTCTATCTGGAGGGCAGCAACAAATGCTTGCTCTCGCCCGGGCGATGATCACCAGGCCAAAGTTACTAATGATCGATGAGCTCTCATTTGGCCTTGCCCCGAACCTTGTCGAAGACTTGTTCGAACTAGTCACCGAATTACGCGATGAAGGCGGAACGACTTTCCTGCTTGTGGAACAGAACGCTGGCGTACTAGAAATTTCCGACCGCACATACGTGTTAAAAACTGGAAACAACGACATCAGCGGGTCATCAGCAGAACTTAAGGACTCAGAAGATCTAGTTCGGAGCTATCTCGGAAACGATTAACAGCTAGGGGAAAAATGGGGAAGCTAGAGGATGCAATATCGGGTAGCGGATTCCCAAACTCCATGCCTTCTATCCCTGATATGGACCTCCGCGAAAAAGTGGCGTGCGCAGCAAGAATCTTAGCTAATAACGGGTACGCCCTTGATATAGCCGGGCATATAACAGCGATGCGTC
>PAEG01000032.1 GCA_002703045.1 Acidimicrobiaceae bacterium | reverse complement strand
GGAACAATTGAGGCATTTGGAGGATCAAATCGCACCGACGTTGTCTCAGGTCCTCTTAATAGCCCAGTAAGCGCCCAGTGGAGACTCCATGGAGATACGGCAATTATAGAAATGGCTCAGGCATCTGGACTTATATTAGCTGGGGGATTAGAAGATAATGATCCAATAGCTGCATCCACAATCGGCACAGGTCAGCTTATTGCCATGGCGATTGAAAGAGGAGCAAGAAATATTCTTGTAGGGGCAGGCGGGTCAGCAACTACCGATGGCGGTTTAGGGGCCCTCGAAGCTCTATACCCTTTGGAGAGACTTCGCGAAGTATCAATAACCGTTGCATGCGATGTTGCAACACGATTTGTCGAAGCTGCAGAAACCTTCGGGCCTCAAAAAGGTGCATCCCGATCTCAAGTTCGGTTCCTCAAACGTCGTCTAGAGAGAGTTGGACAGATCTATCTAGAAGAGCGAGGAGTTGATGTACTACAGATGGAAATGGCNGGNGCAGCTGGAGGTTTGGCCGGAGGNCTNGCATCGGTCGGCGCATCCTTGGTAAACGGGTTTANCGCTGTTTCTGAGGAAGTAGAGCTTCTGGACTTAATAGAAAACGTTGACCTCGTTATTACTGGAGAGGGNAANGTAGATAAATCAAGTTTCGAAGGTAAAGTTGTCGGCGGCGTATTGAAACTCGCAGATGAAACAAAAACNCATGCAATAGTAATAGCGGGGAACTNTGANAAATCACTTTNCTATTCTGCNCCAATATACGNGCTTACNGACGAGGTAGGTGCGNAATCTGCATTTTCTCAAACTCAANAATCNCTTGAGTACGTNGCGAAGAANGCNGTCTCCAACTGGGNAAAAGGCAGATAACATACAATCAAGATGGCGAGGTACGTATGACTGATCGAATAGAGCTAAAAGGTATTAGAGCCTTAGGAACAATAGGTGTATTACCNGAAGAGCAGGAACGTGCTCAACCATTTGAAGTTGATATAACCGTTGAAAGTNACCTATCGACATCCGGACAAACCGACTCTCTGCATGACACAGTAAATTATGCAGAGGTTACTGAAANTATTGTCTCTATCATCACTAACGAAAAACACCTCCTTCTTGAACGAGTTGTAGAACGGATAGCGGAAGAAACCCTTGAACTCGACCTCGTTGATGCTGTTAATATCACCATCAAAAAATTACGTCCTCCTGTCCCGCATCATCTTGAGTACTCAGCTGTATCAATACGACGTGAGTACAAACTNTGACTGGGTAATCGAGCTGACCTGAAGCAGCGTAATTTATTTCTCTAAAATTTCACTACTGGCATCAAGAACCTGTTTAGGAACATGGGTACGACCGTAGTCAAATCCAACCTCTAAAAGGATATCGAGCAACTCTCTCCTACCATCTTCCATTTTCCATGGCAACGCGATATAAATTGGCAACTCGAAGATACGAAGCCGCTCAAGGTTTCGGTAGATTCTCTCTTGAAACTTAAACCGCTCTTCCCACGCCCAATCAGCAGGTCCAAACCCAGTTCCAGGGTCCAGAATTAGTTGGTCTTTTTTAATTCCAGATTTCTCAAGTTTTTCTAACGTCGTTTCAAACCAAGGAAGAATAGTTTCTAACGGATCTCCATTAATGAATTCTAAACTTTTAGGATCGTCTCCATTTAAAAAGGGAAGTACTACTGGGACTTCCCTATCAGCTGCAAGATCAATCATCGATGGATTTTGAAGGCCATCAGATGCATTCATAAAGTTTGCTCCAGCGTCAAGAGCTCTTTCCATAATTTCCGGATTCCAAGTATCAATTGAGAGCTCAATATCTAAAGCTGATATCGCTTCAATCTTTCCTTCTAGCCGTCCCCACTCCTCATCCGTATTTATTCGGTCAGCGTATTGGGTTGATCCTGCTGCCCCTAAATCAATACCTACGCATCCCTGCTGTATCAATTCCTTTGCCCGTGAAAGAGCATCCTCAGTAGTAAGAGCTATCGAAAAATGAGCCAAAGAGTCATGAGAAGCGTTAATGACGCCATGAAGTTTCACTTCGCCCACCGTAGAGGCCTATCGACCCAGTTGCACCCTATTTTTAGGTCTCGCTAAAACAATAATTAAAAATCGAAATTTATTTGGAGCAAATATAGCGAATTCCGATAAATTCACAGTATGGCTGTAACCATTCGTATTCCAACGACCTTACGCATTTTGACTTCCGGTGAAGCAGAAGTAAGTGCCAAAGAAGGAACAATTGCTCAGATTATTGATGAGATTTGTGAAAATTACCCTGATTTTCAAGGAAGACTCATTGATGAAGATGGAAAGCTTCTCCGATTTGTCAATATGTATGTAGAGGATGAAGATGTCCGCTTTCTTCAAGAATTAGAGACTTCTGTAATAGATGGGCAAACGATTTCAATTATTCCTGCTGTCGCAGGTGGCCGATAGTCCATATTTTGGAAAGAACTTTTTCTAGTAAGTCGGAATCATTTCCTAGTTTCAGTACCATTACTAACGCTTAAATCATTTCCATAATGATCAAAAAAATAATGATCAAAAAGGGAATAAAATTTATAAGTATTTTGTTCATANATTAAGAAGCNAAACAGGAGATATTCAATGGCAAAGATCATTTCATTTGACGAAGAAGCTNGACGTGGACTTGAAGCTGGGATGAATNNCCTAGCAGATGCAGTAAGAGTAACCCTTGGCCCCAAAGGCCGGAATGTNGTGCTNGATAAAAAATGGGGANCACCAACAATCACAAATGACGGTGTTTCTATTGCAAANGAAATTGACCTCGAAGACCCTTATGAAAGGATCGGCGCTGAATTAGTGAAGGAAGTTGCGAAAAAAACCGATGATGTTGCTGGAGATGGAACCACAACGGCAACNGTTTTAGCTTGGTCGATGGTTCGCGAAGGACTNCGNAATGTTGCNGCNGGCGCCAATCCGATGTCACTTAAAAAAGGAATCGAAGCTGGTGTTANTTCTGCAGTCGAATCTATTAGGGNCCAATCACAGGATGTTTCTTCTAATAAAGAGCAGATAGCTAACGTTGCTGCAATTTCAGCAGCNGATACTGAAATTGGTGNAAAGATCAGTGANGCAATTGACAAAGTTGGNAAAGACGGAGTTATCACAGTCGAAGAATCTCAAACTTTCGGAATGGACCTCGATTTTGTCGAAGGCATGCGTTTTGACAAAGGTTACATCTCCCCATATTTCGTTACTGACCCCGAACGCATGGAAGCAGTGTTGGAAGANCCTTATCTTCTTTTTATTGGCTCNAAGATCTCTGCAGTTCGAGATATCGTNCCCGTTCTCGAAAAAGTAATGCAATCTGGAAANCCACTCTTGATAATTGCCGAAGACGTCGAAGGNGAAGCTCTNGCTACGCTCGTAGTGAACAAGATTNGAGGAACGTTTACCTCAGTNAGTGTCAAAGCTCCCGGATTNGGCGATCGACGAAAAGCTATGTTNCAAGACATGGCTATTTTAACGGGNGGGCAGGTNATCAGCGAAGAGGTTGGACTTAAACTCGANTCTGTTTCNNTGGATTTACTCGGNCAAGCTCGCAAAGTAGTAATAACAAANGATGAGACAACGATCATTGAAGGTTCAGGAGATCGAGAAGATGTTGATGGNCGNATCGCTCAGATTAAAGCAGAAATTGAAAATACTGATTCCGATTATGACAGAGAAAAACTACAAGAGCGTTTAGCGAAACTTTCAGGAGGCGTGGCTATTTTGAAAGTAGGCGCAGCTACGGAAGTTGAACTTAAAGAGAAAAAACACCGTATTGAAGATGCTGTATCAACGACAAAGGCCGCTATAGAAGAGGGTGTCGTTGCAGGAGGCGGAGTAACGCTACTTCGTGCCCAAGCAGAAGTCTTAAAAACAATGGATGGTATTGATAATCATGACGAAGCAACGGGTGCTCGTCTAGTAGCTAAAGCTTTAGAAGCTCCTCTNAATCANATTGCCATTAACGCCGGTCTAGAAGGCGGNGTCATTGTTGATAAGGTCCGAAACCTCGAAGGAGCAAATGGGCTCAACGCATCNAGCGGAGATTATGAAGATTTAGTCAAGGCTGGAATTATTGATGCAGCGAAGGTAACCCGCTCAGCGCTTCAAAATGCTGGGTCAATCGCAGCACTGTTCTTAACAACGGAAGCAGTGATCGCTGATGCGCCTGAAGAGGGTGGAGCCCCCGCTGGCATGCCAGATATGGATTTCTAAGAGATCCATATCTCTATAGGCAATTGAACCGGTATGAAGTTTCTACCCTAGACTTTAATCATGGAAAGTAACTCTCTGCGAACAGCTGAAGGACTGGGAGTCCTGCACCTTTTTTGTAGGATTCAAAACGAAATCGATAGGCTCAAGATCACTGGAGTAGTTGAAGATGCACTTGCGTCTTCGATGCAAGTAGTAACCGTATCCATTCTCGGTCATAAGGCAGACATTGCTTTTATGGTTCTGAGTGAAGATTGGGTTCAACTACGTAAGTTCCAAACCAGTTTGAAAGCAGCTGGTTTAGATATTGTAGATTCCTACGTGTCATTAACCGAAATTTCTGAATACGCCCAAGGTGTTCCAGAAGAGATGCGTAACGCAAGGCTTTACCCTGAGTTACCTCCTGCGGATAAGAAAGCATGGTGCTTCTATCCGATGTCTAAGCGAAGAAACCCAAGTCAGAATTGGTTTACGTTGCCGTTTGAAAGAAGAAAAGAACTTATGTACGAACATGGTGCTTCCGGCAGGAAATTTAGTGGAAGAGTTCTTCAGGTCATCACCGGATCAACTGGGGTAGATAATTACGAGTGGGGGGTCACCTTATTCTGTGTTCACCCTGACGATCTCAAAGATGTTGTATATACCATGCGTTTTGATGAAGCATCTGCAGAATACGCAGAATTCGGCCCATTCTACTCTGGTTACGTAACACCCTTAGAAGATTTGTTTCACGAGTATATGGATTGACCTTTCCAGAAGCCAGCTAATTTTCTACTGAGCCAAGGTCCCTAGATAGAGTTTGATGACGTTTTCGTCGTTAAGAAGATTTTCTCCGGTGCCGTCGTACGCATTCTTTCCTTGATCCAAGACATAACCCCTATCACTTATCTTGAGACATCTGGTAGCGTTCTGCTCAACCATCACAATTGAGACTCCGGTCTCATTAATAGATGTCACGTTTTCAAATACTTCTACCTGCAATGCTGGAGACAAACCCGCAGAAGGTTCATCAAGAAGAAGCACGGTCGGCTGCATCATCAGAGCTCTTCCCATGGCAAGCATTTGCCGCTCACCACCTGAAAGAAGTCCAGCACGTTGCCGGATTCTCTCTCCAAGTCTTGGGAAAAGGTCAGCAATTTCCTGAATTCTCTCTTCAACTTGATTCTTAGGAAGTTGGTATGCACCCATTTCAAGATTTTCGGACACTGTTAAGGAAGGGAAAACGTTTTCTGTCTGTGGAACAAAACCAACCCCCTTTTCAACAAGCTGGTGTGCTGGAAGATTTGTTATCTCTTCCCCCATCAGTTCGACAACACCACTTCTCACTTCAACAAGCCCGAACATGCTTTTAACTAAAGTTGACTTTCCTGCTCCATTGGGGCCGATAATTCCAACCAATTCACCCTTATGAAGTTCAAAATTGCAACCAGTCAAAATATCAACACCTGGCAGATACCCAGCCACCAGATCCTTTGAAGAAAGAACTACTTCCTTATTACTGCTATCAGACATCTTTGAGCTCCTCTGCGATCGAACTACCAAGGTATGCGTCTATTACAGCTGGATTCTTTGATACTTCACTTGGTGTTCCCTCGGCAATGATTCTTCCCTCGGCAAGAACAACTATCCAATCAGAAATTCCCATGATCGCGTCCATATCATGCTCTATGAAAAGAACGCTTACACCTTCATCTCGAAGATTTTCTATATGGGCTAATAGCGATTCCACCAGTACCGGATTAACACCTGCCATTGGTTCATCAAGCAGAATTAATTTCGGTTCAGACATTAAGGCTCGAGCCATTTCGAGTAATTTTCGTTGCCCACCAGAAAGCGTTGCTGCATATTCATCACGCATGTGCGACAAATTAAACTTTTCCAAAAGAGCCTCAGCCTTTATAAGNATCTCTTTNTCCTGAGATTTCCAGCGAGATGGAATAAGAGCATAACGAAGANATTCACCCTTTTGTTCAGCGGCNCCTANAAGCATATTGTCCAGAACTGTCATCTTTGCAAGAGATTTNGTTAACTGAAAAGTCCGCACCATACCTTTATGTGCAATCTGATGCGGACGTAGACCTGACAGGTCGGTNGTCCAAGANTCTGATTTTGAACGTTGATGAAATGTCCACTTGCCAGAGTCTGGCCTATCAAAACCTGTTATCAGGTTAAACAGTGTTGTTTTCCCTGCTCCGTTTGGACCGATGAATGCAGTAATGATTCCTCGCTGCACTTCAAGATGATCAATATCTACGGCACGCAGCCCACCGAACGAACGAACGACATTATCAACCTTCAAAATCGGATCTGGCTTTGGAGACCCTGGGATAGGTTCAATATTTTTTAATTCAGAGGCGTTGTTATCGGACATCGATTTGAGACTCCTCTTTTTTCCCAACTAGGCCTTGAGGTCTCCAAATCATCAAAACGCCAAGCATAATACCCATCATGATCATCCTTACGCTAGCAACATCATTTGATTCGAGAATCACGCTAGGTATCCATCCGGATTCAACCATNTGNCNNAGAAGTTCNTCTACAAAGACAATTATGAACCAGAAAGAAACAGCNCCAATTACGGGCCCCCANACCGAGGCGGCTCCTCCNAGAATNAAGACGGTCCAGATAAAGAATGTTGTTTGAGGCTTGAACTGCTGTGTCTCAACGAACCCAGTATTCATTGCTCTTGTGATTCCAGCAAGTGCTACGATCATCCCGCCAATAATTAAACTCTGGAGTTTGTATGAGAAGACATTCTTTCCTAAAGCTCGTGCAGCGTCTTCGTCCTCTCGAATTGCTTTGATNACTCTACCCCATGGGGATTTCATTAANCCCCAAATCAGTAACGTAGCTAGAAGGACTAAAGTCCATCCAAGNATCATTACCCAAAGCGTCTGCTCATCAAANTTTAAACGCCANAATCCATAGGATCCGTCANTTATTGGGTTCCAATCAATCGTGACAATTTCNGAGAACGATACTTCCGCATTCCGATCTTCAATACTAGGAAGACCGAAAGGTCCCCCAGTTAAATCAAGAAGTCTTTGAGATCGAAACGATATGCGAAGAACTTCTGCAATAGCGATAGTNGTTATTGCAAGGTAGTCTGCCCGTAACCGCAATGAAGGTAGGCCAATGCTTAAGGCGATTACAACCGCAAAAACTAGACCTCCCGCTATTGCAAGTATCAACGACCCACCAAGCCATCCTTGGGTAAAGAATATTGCCATCCCATACGCTCCCGCAGCCATGAATGCAACAACACCAAAGTTCAGCAGACCGGTATAGCCATAATGTAGATTAAGCCCAACAGCTGCTAAAGCGAATGTTGCAGCTTGCACTCCAATGGAAGCGCGCAGAGCCAAACCGAGTAGGTCTCCTATGTCGACACCGGCGAGGATATTCATAATCATGGCACCTACCCGAGCCTTTCTCGGACGCCAAGAATTCCTTGNGGTCTAACAAGGAGGATCACGATAAGAACAGCTAAGGCAATTAAAAACTTCAAGTCATTGTCCAGCCAGAACGTTGAAGTTTCTGACGCTAGGCCGATAGCTATACCGCCGACCATAGCGCCGTATGCTGTGCCCAATCCGCCTAGAGTAACAGCAGCAAAAATCAAGAGTAAGATCTTTTCGCCCATCTGCCATTCAACGACCTGTGTGAGGCCGATCATGATACCTCCAAGGCCAGCTAATGCACTGCCGAAGATCCATACCCACATAATGGTTCTGTTCACATCTATTCCCGAAGACTCAGCAAGAGCTGGATTGTCTGAGACGGCCCGCATTGAAGTCCCTAGTCTTGTTCGCTGAAGCAGAATTCCGACGAATACCAAAGTGACAAACGCGATAGCAATGATGTAGTAGTCCTTAGGTGGGAGTTCAATGGGTCCAAGAGAAACCCCTTTTTGTATTTTGTATGACTCATAGGTTTCTGGTTCGGCTCCATGGTAGATCAACATGAGATAGCGCATGAGAAAGGCTAATCCGATTGAAACAACCATAAGAGAAATATTGGTCATCTTCTTCCGTCGTAGNGGCCCGAAGATACCTTTNTCCAAAAACAATCCAAGAAAACCACCTATTACAACAGCTAAAACAACGGCGATCGGGAATAGACCACCAGTAAGTCCCATGGATGACTCGAGAACAAGAGCTATTACAGCACCAAAAGCTACCATCTCCGAATGCGCGAAATTAACAAGGCCGGTTACACCAAATATAAGAGAAAGTCCTATTGAGGCTAAAGCAACGAGAAGCCCCACTTTTAGTCCGCTAACCATTCGATTAAGTAGTCGCTCCCAGGTAGGTGGAATCTCTAGAATGGTCTTTTGCTCTTCACTTTGAAGTTGAAAACCTACTGAGGTTGTTCTTATTTCCTCCAANACGACAACAACNTCAGATGACGCCCCTTCNTTTATGGAAATACCATCAGGGAGNGGACCTATNAATTGGACGGTNAATTCCCCTATATACGGAATCGGGATNGCCCACTTTCCATCGTCACCCGAAGCAACAGAACCAACCTCAGTACCGGCANCATCAACGATTGATACCGTAACGTCAGGAATAACTTCACGACCTACCCTTACTGTCCCTCGAAAGACTGCTTCGTTATCTAAAGCAGAAGCTACGAGNGGGAANGTCAAACTTGCNCAGAACGCAGCCAAGGCAAAAATAAGCATTCCTTTTACTGTTTTTGTCACAAGAGGACTTTAATCGGAAGAACGGNATCCTCCCAACCAAAATTGATAACAGTGCCATTTTTCCGATTATGGGCTAAAGAACTATCGGTTCCAGCCAGCACCTGAAATATGTCGTTCCTCAAAGAAAAGACAATCATCAGGACATCCAAACGGCATTTCTTCATTGCTCCCTAATCTGCAACGTTGAACTACTTCTCCGGATTGAACTGTCCTACTGCTGTAATGCCTACAATCGTCGCGTACTGCCATAAACCCATTTTCACCTTTCCCGAATCCATATACAAGTAAATATGGGTAAGAGTTAACACTCTCGAAACAATTTAGAAATCTATATCCATTACTATTCTGGCATTAAATAGCAGAAAACTGTTTAGTTTTCTGAAGATGCGTTCGGTTAGCGCTCGCAATAGAAGGGAAATAGAAGGGAAAAGTATGGAAACAGGTGATTTCGCGTGGATGCTGATTTCGACAGCATTGGTGGTCTTTATGGTACCGGGGTTGGCGTTGTTCTATGGGGGTATGGACAGGTCCAAAAATGTCTTGAATATGCTCAATATGAACTTGTACTGCATCGGGATTGTCCCGCTGCTGTGGGTTACGTTGTCATGGACGCTTGGTAATAGCTCAGATGGGTCAGGTTTCTGGGGTGGTGACCTGATTGGTAACTGGAAGCAGATCGGCCTTGATGGTCTAAATATGAAGCCGGGCGATCTNATTTTCGTCGCCTTCTTAATGACGTTTGCCTCGATTACCCCAGCGTTGATATCCGGCGCTGTTGCTGACCGAATGAAATTTTCAGCCTGGGTTATTTTCGTCCCCATCTGGACGCTCCTTGTTTATACCCCAGTCACCTATTGGGTATATAACGGGTGGCATCACAGTATGGGAGCAATCGACTTCGCAGGTGGTACCGCCATTCACATAAATGCTGGAGCAGCAGCACTTGCACTGATTCTTGTACTCGGAAAACGTAAAGGATGGCCGAGCGAATCATCACCCCCACATAACCTTCCTCTTGTCATGCTGGGTACAGGAATTCTTTGGTTCGGATGGTTTGGATTCAACGCTGGATCCGCTGGAGCAGCGAACGGTCAAGCTGTTCAAGCATTACTCAATACCTTTGTCGCTGCTGCAGCCGGAATGATTGGATGGATGCTCATCGAATGGTATCGAGACGGGAAAGCAACAACACTTGGTGCTTGTTCCGGTGTAGTAGCAGCACTAGTAGCAATAACTCCAGCAGCTGGCTACGTCGGTGGTCTATCAAGCATTATCTTCGGCCTCGTCGCAGGAGTAGGGTGCTACTTCCTCATCGGATTGAAAAACAAGCTCGGATACGACGACTCTCTTGACGTGGTCGGCGTTCACGGTGGAGGCGGTGTCATCGGCGGGCTTCTACTGGGCTTATTCGCAGATAATTCAGCTATCAACAACGAAGAAACTGTTCCAAGGGATGAATGGTTCCAGGACGGGGTTTTCTTCGGCGGCGGCGAGCTCTTTATCGACCAACTAGTAGCAATGGGCTCAGTGATAGCCTTCTCCTTCATTGTCACATTTGGAATAGCGAAAGTCCTCGATGCCACAATTGGCCTTCGAGTTTCCGAAGAAGATGAAGAAGCCGGACTTGATCAATCACAACACGCAGAGACTGCTTACAACCTATAAAAGTAAGTTTAAATAATCAGTTAATTGGCGGGGGATAGCTCCCCCGTCAATTAAGAATGTTCCCAAAATGGTCCAAGTGGAATACGGTGAATGTATGACCATTGTTCTTGCAAGACAAAATCTTCTTCAAGACCGAACCATACGCGGGTCGCAATTCACCAGACAACTCAGTGATTCCGCTGACTATTGGCTAGAGGGACTCTTCAACGACGTTGTTGGCGATCGATCTGATATTGCTCTTCTTGCCGTTGGAGGTTATGGCCGAAAAGACTTATCGCCACTATCAGACCTTGATGTGCTTCTCCTCCATCAAACAGCTAAGGACATTGACGTGGTCGCTGAATCTATCTGGTATCCCATCTGGGATCAAGGAGAGAAACTTGGGCATGCAGTTCGAACGATAGATGAGACAATAGAGCTTGCTGCAGAAGATCTTGATACCGCTACAGCACTTTTATCATGTCGCCATATTGCCGGTTCAAAGAAACTTGCAGAGGAGCTTTCTGCACTTGCTCTCGCCCAATGGAAGAATAATGCTCGTTCATGGTTGCCCAAACTCGCAACTTCTATTCAAGAGCGCCACCGTGCCAAAGGTGAAGTCGCATTTATGCTTGAACCAGAACTGAAGGAAGGTAGAGGAGGGCTACGAGACGTTCATGCGATGGGTTGGGCGGACCAAAGCGGGCAAGGCCCCTTAGAAGTAGAGCAAAATCAGCTACTGGAATCGTACGAGGTCATTCTCAGGTCCCGTGTAGAACTTCACAGAAGTGCGAAACGTTCCAGTGACAAACTCCTCCTAGAACAACAAGATGCTGTATCAGAAGCTTTGGGGTATGAAGACGCTGATCTTTTGATGGCAGATGTTGCATCAGCTGCTCGGCGTATTGCGTGGAACACAGATGAACTTTGCTATGCAATACAAAATGCCGGCTTATTTGGCTTGTGGAATTTTGGAAAGAAAGTCGGAGATACGTTAACTGGAAGAAGAAAATCTGTTTCAACGAGTTATGAATCTGATACTGATATGTCGGCAGAAACAGTTTTACGTATTTCGCTTACTACTGCTAAGAATCAAGAAAGATTTTCTCCAGAAGTCATCAAACAACTTCGAAATGTAGAGTTGCATGTCCCAGACCCTTGGACACCTGAGATACGAGATCTGTTCGTAGAGCTTCTTCTAACTGGTCATGATGCGATACCTGTATTTGAGACATTAGATGAACTTAATCTATTTGTCCCTTTCTTGCCGGAATGGAAACCAGCGAGAAGTCGTCCCCAACGTAACGCCTATCATCGCTTCACTGTTGACCGTCATTTGCTTGAAACGGCCGCTGAAGCAGCGAAGCTCCAAGATCGTGTTCAACGGCCTGACCTGCTTGTAGTCGGTGCTCTGCTTCATGACATAGGAAAGCCTTATCCCGGCGATCATACGGAAATAGGTATCGAGCTCATCAATATTATTGGGTCGCGAATGGGATTTTCACCAAACGATGTAGAAACACTTGTTCAAATGTGCGAGCATCATCTCCTACTTCCCGATATAGCGACACGAAGAGACCTTGATGACTTTGACACGATACAAACAGTTGCAAGTTCACTTCAAACTATTCAAAGAGTGGAATTACTTCATGCCCTCACAGAAGCTGACTCCATAGCAACTGGGCCAGCTGCTTGGAGTACATGGAAAGCCGGCCTTGTCCATGATCTTGCAGGCCGAACATCGGCATATCTCAAGGGAGGAGACGGAAGTATCATGGAGCGGGNATTCCCCACCGAAGAGCAGATGAAGATGATGCGCCGAGGCATGATTCGAGTTGAAGGGGATACAGACACTNTCACAATTATGGAGATAGACCGNCCAGGTGTCTTTGGGCGGGTANCTGGGGCTTTATCTCTATGTGGCCTCGATGTATTAGAAGCAGTNGCCCATACAGATTTTGGAATGGTTCTCGCAGTCTTTCGTGTATCCCCGAGCACTACNCGAGAAATTGATTGGGATTCGGTTTGTGTTTTTGTCCAAGATTCGGTCCGAGGTCGTGTTGCGATTGCCGCTCGCCTTTCAGAAAGAATGAAAACGTACTACTTGCAGTCACCGCAAAACTTCCCAGACAGAGTAGTAGGAACTGACGTCAAGATAGATAATGAGACTTCTTCTACAGCGACAGTGGTGGAAGTATCTGCCCCAAATGGAATGGGGCTGCTATATCAGATTACCCGCGCGCTGAGCTCGCTTGACCTGAATATTCTCAGTGCGAAAGTACAGACGCTTGGGGCTGATGTTGTGGACTCTTTCTATGTTTTGGATAATGAAGGAAAGAAAATAGTCGACCAAACACATGCTGAGGAAATTCGAGAAGCTGTTCGGCATGCAATTGAAATCTCAACCGTGATGCAAAGGAAGTCAAATGACAGATGAGCACAACCTTGTTCGATGGAGTGAAGCTCTTGCTGGGATTGCAAGAACGGGCCTTGCATTTACTGAGAATCTTTATGAGCGGGAACGTTACGAAGAAGTACTAAATGTGGCAGCTGATATTCAATCGCATCTATCTGGGGCTGATCAACCCGAGGAGAAGATTGACGAATGGATGCGTTCAGTTGGGAAAGGTATACCTGGTTATGTAACTCCAAAGATTGCTATAGGGGCTGTCGTTGGTAACGACGATGGGGAACTTCTTCTTATTCAAAGATCAGATTCTGGAGTTTGGCTATTTCCTACAGGTTTTGCAGACGTGGGGTACTCAGCTGCAGAAATAGCTGAAAAAGAAGTTCTGGAAGAAACAGGTATGGAGGTTGAAGCCCTTCGCATCATTTCGATTCTTGATGGTGTCCGAGGAGGTTTTACAAGAATGCCATTGTATTCAATTGTTTTCCAATGCAAAGTTATTGGAGGGACACTAAAGCCTCATCCTCTAGAGTGCCAAGATGTCGGTTTCTTCTCCCAAGACTCCCTTCCCGACCCTTTGGCAGGATCAGGAAATTGGGTGGATCAGGCTTTCCGAGCAGTGCGTAATGAACCAATTGAAGTGCAATTTGACGCACCGCGAAGACCTGCTTGGAAAAACCCAGACGAAGGCTAGAACTTCTTGCTGTTTGAGTTACACCTCTTCGGGGTTTGACCCATCGCGAAGCCACCGTTCAACTTGGTCACCGAATCCAGATGCAGGGTCTGCTTTAAATTCCCCCTGGTCGTATCGGTATTCTAAATCAGTGACGTATGCTTTCATGTCCTCATCGTTTTCGATAAGTTGATCGACCTGTCTTTCATACGCTGCAGATGCTATTTCTAATTCTGTTGTTATAGATGTCTCAGACAGTATTTCATTTAATCTTTCGATAAGCGCCAAGGTTGCTTTAGGTGACGCAGCTCCTGAAACATAGTTGGGAACAGTAGCCCATAAGGAAATTGAGGGAATATCAGCTTCTTGGATAGTTTGGTTGAGAACGCCAATAATTCCTGTTGGCCCTTCGTACATTGATTTTTGAAGATTAAGCCTAGAGCTAGTTTCTTCGTCTTCGCTGAACCCATAAACCATTACTGGGCGCGTGTGTGGAACTTCTGTGAGAAGTGAACCGACCGTAATTACCATAGAAACTTCGAGGCTACTTGCTACTGAATTAATTTCTTCTACGAAGGTTTTCCACTGTAATTGAGGTTCTATACCTTCAAGCAGAAAAATATTTTGCCCAGAATCTGCACTGAATCTGGTCACTGGCCAATCTAACTGTCGACCATTTTCATCCAGATGAACTAATGGCCTGGTTTCAGAAAAGTCGTAAAATTGTTCCGCCTCAATATAGGCAAACTGTTTAGCATCGAAATCTTCTCGTAGGTGTTTAACAGCCCAACTTGATGCATTCCCAGCATCGTTCCATCCTTCAAACGCAGCAATCAGCACGCCGCCTGTTTTATTGGGTTTATTTTCCCAGAAGGTGTAGTTCTCTAGCATTGCTTCGAGACTATATCTACCCAGACCTGAATTCTATTCGTAGAGATCACTAGTGCTTCGGAATCTGTTGTAGCCCTTCCCAGTCTCACTCGGGTACCATAAAGCATGGTCACAATTCGTGTAGCCGAGAATGCAGACGCTGATTTAGTAGAGGCGTACCAAAAGTTAACACCCCAGCTTTCCTCTTCAAGCCCTGCACCTAGTAAACGCGAGCTTTCAGCAATTATTAAATCTGACTCTGCGACTGTGCTGGTAGCCGAAGACGAAAGCGGCACGATTCTTGGCTCAATGACTTTGGTAGTNTTTCNAATTCCAACAGGTGTNCGNGCCTGGATAGAGGACGTTGTCGTAGATACTGAAGCTAGAGGTATGGGTATCGGGCAGGCTCTAAATGAATACGCGATTAAGCTCGCCGAGCAAGCGGGTGCCAAAACTATTGACTTAACATCACGGCCTTCACGAGAATCAGCAAATCGCCTATACCAACGACTCGGTTTTGTTGCCCGTGAAACTAACGTATACCGGTATTCGATCGTATAACTTAGCTTGACGCTTCAAGGAGAATAGGGACTTAGGGAATGATGTCCTCTACGTACACGTAGTCGCTATTTCCACCATAATCAAAAACCCAAAGTTCAGCGACAAATTCTGTTCCCGGTTCTAAGGGTTCGAATGAATATGTGAGACTTGGAATGTCTGCCCAAAGCCCAACTTCATTGATTTCAATCCAATCAAATGAGAAGTCGGTGTTTTGGAATAAGAAATTTGGATAGATCAGTCCTTCTGGATCAGTTACTAGTTCACCCCACTGGCCTGTTTGGTCAGTTGAGTAGTAGATCTCGCTGAGTATTTCTCCGGTTTCTGTATCTATCGTGATTGAGAGAACAACATCGTTCAAGTCACTCTCAAAGTCCAGTGCTCCTGGAGGAACATAGGTCAGAGGTATGTCGAGAAACGCTAGCTGAGATTCCTCATCGTTGTATAGCTGCGTGTATGCATAGACGGTATCAACTCCATCTGACATGGTTAAAACAGTTAGGTCGTAGAGGCCTTCAACCAAACCGCTTCCGTCGTTTGCGAAATATGCCGGTTCTTCTCCAAGGAAGAGAATAGATCCATCTTCTTCAGGGATGCCATAGTAGATAACGGCTTCAGTAAGATTATCTTGCGCAGCCAGGTCAAATTGAGCAGAGATAAACAGACCGTCTACTGCATCGAGAGTGTATGTTGCCGAATATTGGTCTGTTACGAATCTCGCTTGTTCTTCTTCAGGGATACTTTCTTGAGCTTGAAAATAACTTCCGAGGATATTTTGCCAACTCTCAATTCCCTCGAGATAAAAGTATCCCTCTTGACTGTATGCCCTTAATTCTGGAAAATATATGGCTAGTCCTGAAGAGGATTTTGTTGCAGGGCCGTTCACTTGTCCAATTACCACTTCATCTATGGCATCTACCAGATTAGTTGTTAAGTCAAGTAATCCTGGTTCAACCTTTCCAAGCTCAATAGCTAGATTCCCAAGATCTATCATTTGAGCATCTATAGAGGGGTCTGGATTTTTCCCTAGTCTTAGAGATGAACTCTGCGCTGAACCAAGCTTTGCCGAAAGATAATCGCTTTCAGCAACAAGAGGTATTTCGAGTGCTTTCAGGGCTTCATCGACCGTGCTTACTAGAGTCAAGTCAAGAACAGAAAGAGTGATTTCCGTCTCTGTTCCATTATCGATCGCATGCTGTTCATAATAATTTGCTATTGCTAAACCAAGTGATTGGGCATCTATTGAAGAGTCTGAGGCGAGGATTTCGAGCGCTTGCCAATCCCAACCATGCCCTGGTTCGAGTTCCTGTGAGGCAACCATCACGTCAGCATGTTCTGCCATTGCTATGGCAACTTCAAAAGTTCCCATCAGACAGGCATCAAATCCGATCAGGTCAAGCTTATCAATCCCAGCATTTTCAAGGCCCATTTCGATTCCATTGGAGATCTCCTGCAGATCAAGGATGTCAAAATCGTTCCCTTCATCAGGTCCCATTCCAGGCCACCCAGCACCATGGTCCCAAAGTATTAGAGCTGTTCTTTCAGCAGGAAATCGGGAGAATCCGTATTCGATGAATTCAGCTAGAGCATCCGCATCTCCTAAGTTGCGTTCCCCAATTTGATCTTCAAGTAAATGGAGAGAACCATTTTTTACTTGGAGCAGCTTCGTATCTGAAAAATTCTCTAAATTCAATACAGATTCTTCTGAATAAATATCTGACCTGTCAAAGAGGACAACAATATCTACATTTTCACTTGTTGGGACTTTCGACATTTCTACAATATCTGTAAGAGCGAATTCCTCTAGATCAGTATCCCCCATGAGGTATACAAGGACGGTCCATTTTTCAGCCTCAACCTCTTCCAGATTTTCTTGGTTCTCTTGAATGGTGGGTTGGTCAGATTCTTCATTATTTTCTGAAGATTCGATTGCCTCAGCGGTTGTTTCCTCAGCGGTTGTTTCCTCAGCGGTTGTTTCCTCAGCGGCTGTTCCCTCAGTGGCTGTTTCCTCAGCATCATTAATTCTGTTATTTGGTTGATCAACATTGTTTGATGATCCGCCGCATCCAGACAGGGCGCTTAAAATGAAGATACTTGTCACGATGAAAACTAAAAAGGGAGATGTGAATAAGGTATTTCTCTTGCGGGAATTCATGTCTATAGCTTATGTTATTTTTCGGTTTGATCTGAAGAAGTCACTGAAATAGATCCNAAGTTTCCCAGACAGTANAGTAAAAATCGATAGCTTTAGTGAGGCGCATCTCTNCGTCATGTTGGACTTAACAAATCATAAAAAAATATACCGGTANGTNCTGGTCTCTGCNNTNAGTCTTGTGATCGGACAATCNGTACTCTATCTCTTTTTCAAAGTTGCAGGNTTTAACGCTGCTCTCAGCAATTTNCTCTGCGTTACTCTNTCAACAATTCCCAATTACATGCTTAACCGNTATTGGGTATGGGGAAAATCTGGGCCTCANGATATNNCNAAGGAGATAGCNCCATATTGGATAATTGCGTTTTCAGGACTNGGACTNTCTACTTTATTTGTTTTTCTCGCCGANAGAATATGGGACTCGTGGATCGTNGTAAACGNTGCAAATCTTGCAGCCTATGGNGCNCTGTGGGTATTNAAGTTTATTATTTTGGANCGNTATCTNTTCAATACAAATTATAGAAAAAGGGAACTTAACTAAAAAGAGTTGAGAGAATCACGGTATTGTCCAGTAATCTTGCTCATATGGAAGCTAGTAGACGTCAATACGCGCAAAATGCTCGAGGTTTCCTTCCCCCAGACGAGGGAGATGTGCTTTATCAGGCAGCTTGTGATCTGAGCGTTGAAGGGCCCCTTCTTGAAGTTGGGAGTTACTGCGGGAAATCTGCTGTTTATTTGGGTACCGCAGCCGAAGAGCAGGGGCGTGTCCTTTATGCATTAGATCATCATCGGGGTTCAGAAGAAAATCAAGCTGGCTGGGAGCATCATGAACCTGATTTAATTGACATAGAAGCGGGGAAATTAGACACACTTCCGATTTTTCGTAAGGTCATAGATAATGCAGGCCTAGAACATACAGTCGTTGCGATCGTGGGCGACTCCGTTAGCGTAGCGAAACACTGGGATACATCTCTTGCATTTTTGTTTATTGATGGAGGGCATGGATTTCAGCCGGCTAGAAATGATTACTCTTGGTGGGTCCCAAAGGTGCAGTTAGGTGGTGTGCTTGCGATTCACGATGTTTTCCCTGATCCGAAAGATGGTGGGAGGCCACCCTACGAGTGTATTTATCTACCAGCTATACAGAGTGGTGACTGGGTCGAGGAGAGAGTNCAAGGTTCCTTACGAATACTGCGTCGAATCTCTTAAGCTTGATTTTTCGGTGGTAGTCTTGTCCATAAGACTTGAAATTAAAAGGATGAGGATAGATGAAACAAGGTGACATTGTTCCCGATTTCGAAGCACTTGATCAAAGTGGCGAGAAAGTAACCTTAGAGTCATTGATTGAAAATGGTCCATTNGTTTTGTACTTTTATCCGAAAGCGATGACACCTGGTTGAACGAGGGAAAGCTGTCATTTCCGTGACTTGGCTGCCGAGTTTGCACAATTCGGAGCACAACGAGTGGGAATCAGCACCGATCCGGTGGATCGGCAAAACGAATTTGANCGGCAGAATGATTTAGGGTTTAAACTCCTCTCAGATCCTGATAAGCAAATTGCTTCCTTGCTTGGCGCTAAGCGTCGAGGGCCACTACCAAATCAGCGGGCAACATATGTGATTAGCCAAGATAGGACGCTTCTTGGAGTAGTCAAGAATGAGAAGAATATGTTCGTGCACGCCGACGAAGCGCTCCAGATACTAAAGAGCGAAATTAGTTGATCCCTAATTTCTATTCGTCTAGCGGCGGCAGGAAAGTATGATCGGCGAACATATTTGCTGCTTCTGTCTCTCCTTGAATAGCGTCGGCTGCGAGTATGACAGCCGCAGCCGAATACGTCGAGTATTCATTTTCAGGAAATGAAACATTTTCGGGGTAGACAACTCCCGTAAGGTATCTGCCACTGTTATCCCTGTAGTCCTGAATTCTCGTAAAGAGTTCAATGGCATGCGTTCGCTTACCAACGGCAAGATAGGCCATAGCGCACTCACAAGTTTCAGCTGTAGTTACCCACGGTCTATCTGATACACATCGGATACCCTGATGCGCGATTTCAAATTCTTCTCTTTTCGCACTAAGCCGATCAAGTCCCGTTGTACCTTGTAAGACACCTGTTAGAACGGGGTAATACCAATCCATAGCCCATCGCTCCTTTGGGGCGAACGCTTCAGGATTATGTTTAAGGGCTTGAACCAGACGCTTTCCCTTTTCTTTCCAGTGTGGGCGATCTTCACCAAGATGTGTCGCTATTGCTAGTGCAGAGCGTAATGAGTGAGAGATACTTGATGACCCTGTAACGAGTGCGTANGACCATGGAGTCCCATCAGANTGGCAAGCCCAAATAATTTCTCCCCTTGNAGTCTGTTGGCCAAGCACATATTCGATTGCAGGTTCAACGACATTCCACATAGNTTCTAGNAATCCGGTGTCTTTTGATATNANGAAATGGTGGAGNNCNCCAGATGCAATATATGCAACGCAGTTTGTATCGATCTTGTCTTGTTCAATTTTNTTNTNAAGGTAATAGTTATGCCAGGACCCGTTNTCTAGTTGAATATCTNCTAACCATTGATAGGCNGAAANGGCTTCATCGTGNAGTCCTGCTATATCTANGGCCATTGCTGCTTCAATATGATTCCANGGGTCNGCATGTCCATTTGGAAACCANGGNATCATTCCCGATGGGAGCTGTAATTCNGCAATAGATTCGCCTGTNTNACGTATTTTTGCAGAATNGATAATTTCAACTGGGTCNGTGGGGGGCAAGTTCTTTTCCTATATTAAGCAATGGCAGNCTTTTGAGCATAGATGATTGCGCTCTTACCTAACACGGGTTGCANNATNTTTTCCGCTANCCGAGTNGANCTTGGCTGCTTCACNATATCCCANGTGAGGANTCGTANNTANGNTTTCACAAGCCGNTTTTGATCGTTTTTGGTCCCTACNGCACATTTGAGCCACCANTANGGNGAATGTAACGCATGNGCTCTATGAAAATCTATTGGTNNCAAACCNNCAGNAGNNATNTTNGNTTCTAATTCACGTTTTNTATAGATTCGNACATGGCCTCCGACTTCTATGGGCGCATGATATTCATCAGAAAGNGCCCAACAAATTTTCTCAGGGAAATAAGAGGGAACTGTAATNNCNAGTATTCCTCTGTGGTTTAAGTACCCGAAATAGCTCACTTAACGCATCTTCATCGTTNNNGATATGTTCTAGGACTTCGCTCGCTATTATNCGATCGAACGTCTCGTNTTGAAAGGGTAAACGNGTAGCATCTCCCGCAGATGNAAANGCACCAGANGTTACCNTAATTTCTCCAANTTCAGCCATAGCAGCGTANGTTGCTCGGACTTCGTGAAGTTCATTCAAGGCCATATCGCAGGCCACGACTTCTGCTCCTCGCCGAAGNACTTCAAATGCGTGTCGTCCAAAGCCGCANCCNAGATCAAGAACCATNTGTCCTTCTTCAAGNTTCAGTCGATCAAAATTGATGGTTAACACGTCTGAATCCTANNNNGCTTTNTNCATTGCTAGAAGCTCACGGCAATGATCAGCTGTAGTAATAGCAGATTCTCGCCAGCTCCATTTTTCTATCACTCTCTGACGACCCGCTTCGCCTACCCTTTGACAGACTTCCGGATNTTCAAAAGCGTATTCTATTTGTTNNGCTAGCGCACTNCTATCTCCAGGTGGAACNGCTAGTGAGGTNTCCAANTGNGGCCCAGCGACTTCAGGAAGGGCACCNCCTGTAGTNGCTATTAATGGAGCACCGCATGATAACGCTTCAATCGCTGGAATNGAGAAACCCTCATATAAAGATGGGACGACAGCTACTGATGCTGATGCAAGAAGNTCAACGAGCTCCCGATANCTTATTCCCTGATTNAAGTTTACGATGTCGCTAAGCCCTAATTGAGCGAGCGTCTCAGCAGTAGTGCTTCCTTCCCGTTGTTTACCTACAAGCTCTAGGTGGACATGAGGNTACTTTTTTCGAACCTCTGCTAGAGCTTCAAGAAGGTATCTTTGGCCCTTTAGCGGAACGTCAGCGCTAGCAGTTGAGACAATTCTTCCAGGGATCCTTTCAATATGATGTTGAGGAGCAAAGAAGTCAGTATCGATTCCTATAGGAACAACATGAATACGATCGATGCTAACTTTGTGATCCTTACTGATGTCCTCGCGAGAAGACTCAGAAACAGTAACGATTCGCTTGATGCGCTTGCATACTCGTGTTTGCATTCTTGTAAAGGCGTACCATCGCCGTTTCCCAAANCTTTCGACGAAAGTCCNTGCATTGTCTAACTCCAGTTTCCGATCGACNGTAATCGGGTGGTGAATCACTCCAAGAATAGGAAGATTAAGCTTTCTTTGTATCAGCAGATTCCCATATGCTAATGAGCCATTATCGATTACTAGATCGAATTCTCCTTCTCGGTCNTTTAANGCCCTAAATGCGCGAAGTGAGAAAGAAAGAGGCTCCGAAAAGTTTCCTGAGAGATATGAACATAGCTCTACGAAGTCNGGCATATCTTTTATTTCCCAGATGCCCGGCATTCTTCCAGGGAAGAAATCGTTATAGATTTCTAAGCTCGGAAACTCATGAAGTGGAACTTTGGGATCCAGNTCGGGATATGGCGGCCCTCCAAAAACTTCCACCGTATGCCCTAGTTCGACAAGTGCCTTGCTCATTTCCCTTACATACACCCCTTGNCCACCGACATGAGGCTTTCCGCGATAGGCGAGCATGGCGATCCTAAGACGNCCCGCTGTTTCATTTGTACTACTTTTTTCAGCTATTTTATCTTCCATATGAAACCTTAAGGGTATGGACANTGGNGTAAAAATACGTTTCTCGAGCACTAAATGTTCAAGAAAGGTCAATAATCATTATGGTGGTACTGTCTTAAATTNCACCGCGCTGAAAAGGAGATTTCATGAGGGCTCTTGTCCAACGTGTTTCTAAAGCCAGTGTNACCGTGGAAGGGAACACTGTTGGNTCGATTCTCAAAGGNCTGTGTGTCTTTGTTGGTGTGACTCACTCTGATACAGCAAAGACCGCTGAGCGTTTAGCGAAAAAACTTCTACACCTTAGAATTTTTGAAGATAACAGCGGAAAAATGAACCTCTCGACTATCGATCTCAATTCAGAAATTTTGATTATCTCACAATTTACTCTGTATGGTGATGCTCAAAAAGGTCGTCGCCCAAGCTGGATAGCTTCTGCCTCAGGAGAGGTAGCTGAACCATTGATCGAATACCTTGTTGATTGTCTCCGTAATGAAGGTATTCAAGTGGAAACCGGATCTTTTGGCGCATTCATGAACGTAGAACTTATAAATTCTGGTCCTACCACGCTAATAATTGACGTTGACTAGTTCTTTCTTCTTGNTAGGAAGTTCGCACCGAGAACGGCNGCTCCTGATAGTAAAATCATTGGAAGCGGGCCTGCCTTNGTTGCCAAAGTATTTCCACTTCTTCGTTCAATGGTTGCATGGAGAACACGGGTCTCCGAAATTGATGAACGTTCGACGACATCACCGTTTGGATTTATAATTGCGCTGAANCCTGTAGGTGCTGCTTGAAGAACCCACCTTCCAGTTTCCATNGCTCGAAGNTTTGAGGAAGCTACTTGTTGAGACTGAAGGATCGTTAACCAATAGCTAGACCCGTTCGTTGGATTTAGGAGTATCTCGCCTCCCCCTGAAATTGCACGACGCGCCCTATCTTCAAAAAATATTTCCCAAGATATCGCTATTCCAAGATTTACTGTCTGGCCGTCAATTTCCACAATGAGGTTGGGTTCGCCGTTCCCTGATTTCGTATTCCTAACCGGTAAATAGCTGGGGGCAAAATGTTCTACAAATCCCCTTAGGGGAACGTACTCTCCAAATGGAACTAGCCGGACCTTGTCATAACGGTCTACCTCAGCCCCCTCAGGTGAAAATGCAATAGAAGCATTCGCATTTTCCGTCATGCTTACACGCTCGAATATTCCTGCAATTAGCCAGCTATCTAACTGTCGGGCTAGATCTTGCAANTCTGTGTACTCGGGAGAATCCGANAGCGGTTGTTGGACATTGACGACGTCTTCTGGCCATAGAACTAAGTCCACAGGAGTTTTGACATTTGAGCTTGCTTTCAAATGTTTTTCAAATACCTCGCGTTCATCCGTATCTATGGCCCGTGTTCCCTGTTCGCCACCGCCCTGAACTATCGCTACCGTTGTTTCACCTATAGGGTCTCCGTTTGGCACAGCAAAGCCAATTGCCCACANTGCCACGAGAGTCACTCCGGTATACGAAGCAAGCTTCCATTCTNTTTCCCAAAGGGAAGATAAAATAACCCCAGCGACAACAACTAGGGCCGAAAGAAACAACGGTCCGAGAATTCGTACCGTATGTCCAAGCGGAGCACTACTTTGGCTCATCGCTAATGTCGCCAACGGAACTCCACCGAATGGCCACCTATATCGAAGCGCTTCGATAATTACGAATGCTGCTGGTAAGGCAAGCCATCGCCAAATTCCCCTAGGGACTATCAANGCTGCNAAGCCCACAAAAGCGCTGAACAGTAAACCTTGAATAANNTAGCCNGGGATGGTTAGCGCAATCATCCAGAAGGTACTTGGAAATAGCCATCCAACGCCGAAAGAAAAACCNATCAAAAATCTCTTTTTAGATGGNCCNACCCCTGACAAGAGCTGATCGAAGAGAAAAAGACTTATGAANGCTAGTGGCCACCAGCCCCATGGGGGCATAGAGAACGCTAAACACATACCGCTGGCTATCGGCTTTAGTGAAACGTTGAATTTATCTTTCATAGCTCTTCAAGAAATCTCCATCTCAATTGACCGTTCCGAGATAACTCTCTGCCCTTCGGGCGTTAACTTTGCCATCACGTATGCAAGCTGAGAGACCAAGGCCATTAAAAGCAGCCCCCGCTACGAAAATTCCCGGGGCTTCGTCTCGAAGTAATTTCTGTATTTGGTTCACTTTGTCAGAATGGCCTATCTCATATTGCGGAAATGATTTCGGCCAACGAATTACTAGGCTCTCCATCGGTGNAGCTTGGACATCAACNATTTGAGAAAGTTCTTCAAGCAGTGTGGAGGTAAGTTCTTCGTTATCGAGATTAAATGCTCGGTCATCATCGGCTCTTCCAGCTGAGACTCGAACGAATGTAGCTTCTTTATCACCAAGATGCTTCCATTTAGAAGATGACCATGAACATGCCGTCATCAATAGGCCTTCAGATTCTGCGACAAGAAATCCACTTCCATCGAAAGGACGTATTTCTTTAGATGGAAAGGCGAATAAAACAAAAGCCATGGAAGCGTACTTTATATTTGAAAGTAAATTGGCAATCTTGTCATTTGTGGTTTCAATAATGGAACCTGAAATGTAGCTAGGTGTTGTGAGGATTACTGAATCCGCTTCATAACTTCCCCTTTGACCTTCTAGGATCCATTGCTTGTCCTTTGCATGAACTGATTGGATGCGCTCACTGAGAATTATTTTTCCTTCAAGTTCCTTCCCCAGAGCATCTACGACCTTACCTAATCCTTCAGGGTGAGTCAGAAAAACAGGAGTTTCGGGGTTGCGATTTGAAGCACGTATAAATTTCTGAATCGACCGAATAAGGCTAGGGTCCAAGCTAGCCGCAGAAGCCAAATAGGGAACGCCTGATTTGAGGCTGATTTTGTCTGGGTTCCCTGCATTGATTCCACCGAGGAGAGGCCCGACTAGTTTCTCCATAACTTCATGTCCTAATCTTCTCCTGATGAGGGAACCNACGGTTTCATCATCATCTCGGGCATTGTCTATAGCAGTTAGGTCATTCTGAGCGATCGCTATTCCTTCAGGGCTAATTAAGTTGAGAGAGGAAAGTTCATCTAAGTCCAACGGGATTCCAAGGAACTGGCTTTTAGGTAACGCCTGCATACTTCCATCAACCCAGATCTTCGCCGAACGAGAAACAGGAGCAACGAGCTCATCCGCGATGCCGAGGGAAGAACACAGTTCTTTCATTTCTGGTTCACGGACAAGGAAGGCATCTGGACCCCCGTCGATGGGGACTCCGGCAATTTCTACCGTAGAGATCTTCCCCCCAATAGCTGATGAAGCCTCAATAACACTAACATCGTACCCATTTGTTAATAGTTGATAAGCCGCAGCTAGTCCGCTTATGCCACCACCAACGACAACNACTTTCCTCATTGNCNAACTCGGTATTGCTGTACCAGTTGAACAACCCGCTCAAGGACTTCTGGGTTTACATTCGGTGTAACCCCATGCCCCAGNTTGAAGATATGTCCAGGGTGGCCATCATTTAGTTTAAGAATTCTAAGAACTTCTTCTTCAATGGATGACCATGGTGCGGCAAGTATGGCAGGGTCGAGATTTCCTTGTAAGGCTTTTTTATCACCGACTCTGGCTCGAGCCTCATCTATCGGAACTCTCCAGTCAACTCCGACCACGTCGGCTCCAACATCGCTCATGAGACCTAAGAGTTCTCCGGTAGCAACACCAAAATGAATTATCGGAACGCCTGTTTCTGATACTTCTTCAAACATTTTTTGGACCCAAGGGAACACAAAGCGAACATANTGACTTGGTGATAGAGCCCCAACCCAAGAATCAAAGAGTTGCACTGCGCTTGCACCAGCTTCAATTTGTGATATCAGTGAGCTTGTGCAGATCCCTGTCAGCCGGTCCATCAATTGACCCCATAGATCAGGATTCTCAAACATTAAGCGTTTTGTTTCCTGATAAGTCCGTGANGGCCCTCCNTCGATAAGGTAGCTTGCGATAGTAAATGGTCCGCCAGCGAAACCTATAAGCGGGATATCTAGCTGGCTAACACATAATTTGACCGTTTCGATTACGTATGGCGTATCNACGTCTGGATCTAGATGATTCAATCTNTTTAAGTCATCTNCNGACCGAAATGGTTCNCTTGTTACCGGGCCGACACCTGGCTTAATATCAATACCAAATCCCACAGCATGCACTGGGACAATAATATCGGAGAACAAAATAGCGGCGTCAACTCCATACCTGCGGATCGGCTGCAGCGTAATTTCAGCTGATAGGGCAGGGTCTTTGATNGCGTCCAAAATACTTCCCTCTTTCCTTACTGCCCGATATTCCGGCAATGAACGTCCAGCTTGACGCATAAACCAGACAGGAACATGCTCGGGAGGTTCACAGCGACAAGCNTGAAGGAAAGGTGAATTAGATAGTTCNATAGAAGTCACACCATCACAGTAGTAGCGACTTGCCAAAAGAATCGATTTCACGAAGCAAAGAAAATAGTTGCTCCTACTTTGCAAGTTTTTTCAACTGTGATGAGTGAACCTCNGCATTGGCTAGAATGATTAACTGTCAAAAAACCAATTTTTTGGGTAAACAAAGAGGAGGTTGTTGCTATTCATCCAGATTTNCAAGCTGAGCAGGATTACATCGCTAATGCCTTCGACGTCCTTGACCGCTCTCATCTTCAGGCAGAGAAACTACATGCCATGGTTGAATCAGGTAAAGGAGGAACTCACCAAGCACGCTTTGAACGTGATGTAATTTCTGATCAGGTAAATAAACGCCTATCACAACTTGATATTGGTGATGCCTCTCTTGTGTTCGGTCGCATAGACCAAGGAGAATCAAATCAATCAGAGACATTTTATATAGGCCGTATAGCGGTGTGGGATGAACAGCAAGATCCAATCACAGTTGACTGGAGGGCTCCTATCGCTGAAGCGTTTTANAGAGCAACCGGGAAACACCCAATGGGGCTAACTCGGCGGCGTCATTTCGCTACTCGTAAAAACGTTCTACTCGGAATCGAAGATGAATTTTTTGGTGATGGCATAGTTGATGATTCATCTGGACCAGTCTTTAAAGGACGTATGACGTTAGCGGCAACGATGGAGCAGGCAAGAACAGGAAGACTTGGTGACATAGTTGCAACAATTCAAGGAGAACAGGACGAAATCATTCGCTCTCCATTATCTGGCATGCTCATTGTTCAAGGTGGGCCAGGCACAGGGAAAACAGTTGTTGCACTTCACCGGGCTGCCTACCTTCTCTATACTCACCGATTTCCGCTTGAAGGACAAGGAGTTCTTGTCATTGGGCCAAATCGGGTCTTTCTTACATACATTGAGCAAGTACTGCCTTCTTTAGGAGAGGCCGGAGTTCGCCTTGCTGTTCTTTCTGATTTAATTCCCCGAGCAAAGGTTCGAGGGTTCGACACAGAGGACGTTGCCGCCATCAAAGGAAGCAGCAAAATGGAACACGTCGTTCATAGAGCTATAGAAGACCGGCAACGACCAATACGAGAAAACCTCCGAATCGGTTACGGCCTACAACGACTTTCCCTCACCACCTCCCAATCCCAAGGAATNATTCGTGAGGCCCNNCGGCGATACCGGAACCATAATAATGGCAGGCCCTTTGTTCGCGACCAAGTGTTCCAAAAACTAGCTGAAAGTTCAAAGAACCAGTCGTTCGATCCAGAGAAATTAAAGAACGACCTCTCATCAACATTGGCAATTCGCCAAACTCTTGACTGGATGTGGCCCTCACTAGCAGCTGAGCATCTTATTCATGACCTTTTCGGCAGTCAATCATTATTGCAGAGCGCAGCAGGACAATACTTAGCGCAAGATGCTATCCAAGCTCTCTACCGTCCTCGATCGCTGCACGCTTCACAAGTTGATTGGACCTCTCAAGACGTGCCGATTTTAGACGAGGCTCAAGCTCAGCTCGGACCGCGTGAAGGATATAAGGAAGAAGAAATAATCCGCACGTACGGCCACATAGTTGTTGATGAAGCTCAGGATTTATCCCCTATGGAACTAAGAATGCTTCGCCGTAGATCCCTAAACGGATCTATGACCCTGGTAGGGGATATAGCGCAAGCCACGGGAGCTTGGGCTCATGATGACTGGGAGGGCATTGTCGAAGCACTTTCTGAAAAATCTGGGACAAGATTCTCACAGCTCACTGTTGGGTACCGGCTTCCACAACCAACGATGGATGTAGCGAACCGTCTCTTACGTGAAACCCAGTTCGGCTTTAATCCACCAATTGCTGTTCGCGAGGTCGGCGATGAACCTCGATTCGTCAATGTAGAAACTCCAGCTCGACTTTCGGCTACAGTCGTGGCTTTAGTTAAGTCGGAACTTGAGAAACTCGGCNCAGGATATCTTGCTGTAATCGTTCCGGACGCATACTTAGACGTGATGTCAGACTCTCTACGTTCATCCGGTATCGAACACGGTCTTGTTGATGCTGGAGCGTTGGAGAACCAAACGACATTAGTGCCAGTAAGCCTTGTCAAAGGCCTAGAGGTAGATGCAGCCATTGTTGTAGAACCAGAAAAAATAATTAGCGGCGAGAGAAATGGTCTCCGCGCCCTTTATGTTGCATTAACGAGGGCGACACAACGACTCACAATCGTTCATGCGTACCCTTTACCGCTTTCGCTTTCATCTGAGGCTTGACCCTCGCTTATTCGTGATTGATTGCATCTAGGACATTAAGTTTTGCTGCTCTTCGTGCTGGAAAGTAGGCGGCAAGAGATCCGGCGACACCAGCGATAAGAAGATTACGAAGTATATTNCCCCACGGAATAGCGAGTTCAGAAACAAAATCATCAGGAATAATTTGCACACATGCCATACCGAAGATTAAACCGAGGGCCACACCCAGAACGCCTCCAAAGAGCGCTACGAGGATACCTTCAACACGGATAGTGCGTTTGATCTGTTTCCTTGTTGCCCCGACCGCTCGCGTTAACCCGATTTCACGTGTGCGTTCAAATACAGACAGGGCCAAAGTAATTGCTACTCCTAGCACAGCAAGAATTACAGAAATGAACAGCAGTACGCTAACAACCGTTAACGTTTGATCAATTTGATCCTGTGCTTCATCTTCAAATTCTGCCTTGGTTTTGGCCTCTATCTGCTCGTAACCTTCGAGTACAGCNTTGATTGCTTCTCTCGCACTCTGTTCATTCACTCCGTCNCTCACTANAACNCCTACAAAATCATCAGATTTTGGAACTAAGTTTTCATTTGACGCGTAGACGCTTGAGTCAAGCANCCAGCCAGAATCAATAATAGATTTCGAGGTGAATATNCCAGCGACATTGAGAGCTCTTTNGCTTTGATCAACGAATTCAACTTCGAGAGTGGAGCCAACAACCACACCGTATTTTTCAGCCTCATCTTCATGAAGGTAAATGGCGTTATTTCCGATTAAGGATTCATCTTTATCGCTCAGGCCGATATTGAAATATTTTGGGACAGAGGTCAAGTCAGCCGAATAGACCCTTTTTACTTTTTGATCAACTACCGTTCTAAGCCCTTCATCTGAGAGTTGCATNGCTAAAACTTCNTTNACTTCTGGGAGGNCNGCAATTTCAGCNGTGATCGTTGGGCTNAATCCNAAAGGCTCTGGTCCNAGACTTTCACCCTGCACCCACCANTCAGATATAACGTCTTCTTCGAGAATTTCACTGACNGTTGCTTTAAGNGATTCAGAGATTACTGACACCGTTGCTACAAGAGCTAAGCCGATCATTAGCGCTGACGCTGCAGTAGCAGTCCTTTCAGGGCTTCGGCCGGCGTTTCTTCGGGCCATCTTGCTTGGGACTCCAAGTTTCGCCGTGGGTAAACCAAGAAAATATGTCACCCTTCCAGCAAATAATGGGCTGAGCAGATTAATTCCGAGGAAAGAGTTGAGTGCTGCAGCACCAAGAAGCGCCATCAGCATTGAAGTAGAGAGGTCTGCGGTTAGAGCGGTGATCAGTAAAGCCATTCCAAGAGAGAGAAACGACAGTTTCCCAATGATATTGCTAAACCTACTGAGTCCTAGGAAAAGGAAAATNCCTGCCACGACTCCTAGCGGAAGCATAATGAGCCATTCGTCGATAATAAATCCTAGAACGATTGCAAGCAGGCCNAGTATTGTCAGNATCGAACCCGCNAGAAAGTTTTTTGGAATGGTATATGCTGTCGCTAAACCACTTCGGAGTGCAGCCATAGGTGAGATTGAGCGTGCTCGCAAAGCAGGCCAAACAGCTGCAGTTAATGTAAGTCCGATTCCAAGAATTGCCCCCATAATGACTGTGNTTGGTCTGAGAGGGAGCGAGTTTTCATCAGGGCCGAAGTTCAAAGCTGCTAGGAGTTCTTGNAGCCCGAACGCTATTGGAAACCCAAGCGCTATTCCGGTTATTGTTGCGAAGATGCCTACGAATAGAGCTTCAGTAACGATTGAATTTGTGATTTGTTTTCCGGTTGCTCCAAGTGCGCGGAGTAAACCGATTTCCTGAATTCTCTGACCGATAATAATTGAGAAAACGTTATAGATAATAAATGCTGCAACAAACAAAATAATGAAAGCAAATACCAAAAGAATCGTTCTGAATATGTTTATAAACTCATTNAATGTATCGGCTTGNTCAGAAACNAGATCNCTTCTCGTTAAGACTTCCAGCCCACTTGGGAGNANATCCTCAACGTTCTNCACGATCGTCGCCTCNGCGTANGACGANTCGATTGNGAGAGTTATATCGTCATAGCCCACACCGCTGTTGAACAATTCCACAGCGGATNTAGTNTCCATAGCAATNAGTTTCGATCCAATCGAAGCATTCTCTTCTGGATTGGCAAAGGTAAAAGTTCCAGTTAAAACAAGATTCCGTAAACCNTGTGGCGTCTGCAGATCATATTTTTGACCCACCACGAAATCATCGTCATTNGCAGTATCGATATCAACAGCNAATTCTGTTATGGAAACAGGTGGTCTTCCTTCCGCTATAAAAAGACGAGGGGTAGGTGAACTATCTTCCCAGTTGATTCCAATATTCGGCCCTCTGNTAGCCAACGCTGCAGAACCATCCGCTTTGTTCGCTACAATTCCGAATTCGATAACTCGGGGTTGAACGGCTACCACTCCTTCTATTTTGGATAATTCTTCTGGAAGTCCTAGATCTATTGGGGCAGCGTTAAGTCGATTTCCGAATGGTATTTCAGACCGAACAGCCAAGTCATAGCCGGATTCGATATCATCGCTAAGTCCACTGAAAGTTTCCCGAAGACTATCTGTAAATACAAAAACAGCAGTTGTCAGCGCAACGCCAATAAGTACAGCTAGGGATGTAAGGAGAAATCTTCCAGGTTTAGCATAAGCGTTTTTCCGCGCGAGTTTAAATAGGGCCATAGAAGAGCGGTTAGTTTCCTATGCTCCGCATTTGATCTAAAACCCCATCAGCTGTTGGATCTTCTAGATCACCGACAAC
>PAEG01000031.1 GCA_002703045.1 Acidimicrobiaceae bacterium | reverse complement strand
CATGTTTAGCCCCAGAGGAGTTACGGGTCTCTACCCTTCGGAGCGAGAAGGTGAGATACGCCTTGCCGCCGAACTATCAAGGACCTCACATGGCCCAGTAATGATGTGCCTTATTCAACATGCTCATGACCCTGAAGAATGGAAAAGTGTTTTAACACTATTTGAAGCGGCCACCGACAGCGGCGCTGAAGTATTTGGTCAAGTAACCGGACGGTCGATCGTTACATTAGGTGGCTTCTCGACAAAATTTAACCCCTTTATGCATGGGGACGATTGGCCGGCTCTTTCTGCTCTGACGAATAGTGAAATTGCACAAAGAATACAGTCAGATGAGGCTTTACGTGACAGGCTGATCGAGAGCGCAGAATCGACGCGTAATATTTGGCAAAGCAGAAAGTTTTTTGAACAGGGGACATACCCGTTAATCCCTTTGGGGGAAACGTCCCCCCAATATGAACCCTTCGAATCTATTGCAGCGATTTCAGAGAGGACTCGGAAAAACCCTTTGGAAATTATGTTAGACGTACTCTGTTCGCACGATGGAAATGGGCTGTTGAACTACCCGCACTACAACTACGCTGAAGGGAATCTAGATGCAGTTCACGAAATGCTTCAGCACCCCAATAGTCGGCTTGGCTTATCGGACGCCGGAGCTCATCTTGAGACTCTCTCTGATGCAAGCTTGTTCACGTTTATGTTGACGCATTGGGCTAGAGATCGCAGCAACGGTATACCTCTAGCATCAGTGGTTAGGATGATGACTGCAGAACCCGCCGAAATTTTCAATTTAAGCGACCGAGGCAGGATAGCTGATAGCTATCGAGCAGATATCAACGTCATTGACTACTCCAGTCTTGAAGTTGGGATTCCTTGGTTAGAGCATGACGTACCAGGCGGGGGGTCACGGTTGCTTCAGAAGCCAGAAGGCTACGTCCATACATTCGTGTCAGGAGTAGAAACATTTACCAATGGCGAAGCAACAGGTAACCTTCCGGGGAGATTAATAAGAAGACGGAGTAGCTTGTAGTTATGGGTACAGTTTCCTTCGGGATAAGTACCGGCCCCCAAGATATCGAGTGGCAGGTTCTTCGAGACATATGGAAAGTCGCCGATGATATTGACCTGTTCGAAACCGGCTGGGTCAATGACCATTTCTTTGGTTTTGTAGGCCCACCATTTAAGGGGGACCCTAACCAAGGAGCAGCCGATGGGTGGATGGTTCTCGCTTCGTTGCTCCATGAAACAAAGAGAATTCGCGGTGGAGTACTCGTCACTGGGATTCATTTTCGCCATCCCAGCGTGCTTGCACACATGGCAGCCACCCTAGATTGGTCAAGCAGCGGAAGGTTAGAAATCGGATTAGGGGCAGGTTGGAGTCCAGAGGAATGCGACATGTTCGGCCTTCCTTTGGGAACCGTCAAAGAACGCCTAGATCGATTCGAGGAATCCATCGAGATTATCACTCGACTGCTATCGGGCGAAAAAGTGACATTCGATGGAAGATATTTTCAACTTCAAGATGCGATCTTTACCCAATTAGGCCCTCAATCCCCTCACCCTCCCATCTGCATTGGCGGTATGGGAGAAAAAAGGACAATTCCATTAGCTGCGAAGTATGCACAGCACTGGAATTATGAAGGAACCGACCCGAAAGTACTAGAACAAAAAGCCCGCGTCCTTCGAAATTGCTGCGAAGCAATAGGCAGAGATCCAAGTGAAATTCGAATCTCAGGAAAGATCCGTTACTCAGTTACAGAGGACCCTAATGTCCTAACGGAGAGAGCTAATAAAATGGTAGAAGCAGGCGCAAACACCATTCTCGTGTCTTTCCCCAGACCAACAACACCTGAGATGATTGAACCCGTGGCTGCCGCTCTGAACGAGCTGGTCTAGAAGGTACTTTTTACTGCCAACTCGGTTTTCTTTTTTCTAAAGCTGCAGAGACCCCTTCTGCAAAATCCGGATGATCCATAGATTGCAACTCGGCAGCAAGGCTCACCTCAAATAGAGAAGAAAACTGGGCCTTTAACCAATTATTTACTGATATCTTCGTTCCACGTATAGCGACCTGAGGCCCTTGAGCGAGGGTGCCGGCGATAGATAAGGCTTTGCTCAATACCTCGTCTTCTGGGACAACATGGTTGATGAGTCCAAGATTTTCAGCGTTCGTAGCATCGATAGTTGTTCCTAGCATCATCATTTCCTTTGCTTTGTTTGGGCCGATGAGTACAGTCCAAATAGCAAGGCCACCATCACCGGGGACAAGGCCGATATTGATATGAGGGTCGCCCCATTTGGCGGCTTCGGAAGATACAACGATGTCACATAAGAGACCAAGAGTGGCCCCTAACCCAATTGCATGCCCATTAATTGCTCCGATAAGAGGTTTTTCAAAATCTAACAAGTTATAAACTATTCGCCGCGCAGAAGCTGGCGAAATGCCTGAACCTCCTGCAGGGTCAGTCTCAAGCCGGCTTTCCATATCTTTGAGGTCTCCTCCGGCGCAGAAAACTCTTCCAGCTCCGGTTAGAACAGCGGCACGGACATCACTATTTTCTCCTAAATCATCCCAAACTTGCTCCATTTCTCGGTGAGATTCCGGGTGGAGTCCATTGAGAACCTCTGGGCGGTTTATCGTGACTACAGCTACACCATCTGAAACTGAAATATCTAGAAATTCGTAGCCCATAGAACCTCCAAGTCCTCTACTAGTATCGACCGATTATCTTGCATTGACAATTCGGATTAAACTGACTTTAGAAAATAACACAGCGGACGGGGGAGAATGTCAAAAAATGTAGATGACCAAATCCCTCTGGAACGCAGCCCTGGACCATCTTGGCAGGACGTTCTAAACCAAGATTCCAGGCCAGTGCCGGATTTTCTTCGTGCTGAATCCCCTTATCTAAATGGATTTGGTGATATCCCTAAGGATCGTTACCTGAGCCGTGAATGGCACGAGAAAGAAAAGGCTTGTTTGTGGAGCCGCGTTTGGCAATTCGCCTGCAGAGAAGAACAGATACCTGAAGTCGGTAGCTACATTGTCTATGAGATAGNTGACCAGTCATACCTCGTTACACGAGTTTCGGAAGATGAAATTAAGGCATATCCAAATGTGTGCCTTCATCGGGGTAGGTTGCTCAAAACTTATGATGGCCGATGCTCGGAGTTCAGATGTCCTTACCATGGGTTTGCATGGCACCTTGATGGAGAACTTAAACACATCCCTGCAGAATGGGATTTCCCGCATCTAGAGGCACGTTCCGAAGACATGGCCCTTCCTGAAGTAAAAGTCGGAACATGGGCCGGATTCGTTTTCATTAATCCTGACCCCGAAGCTGAGAGCTTGCAAGACTTTTTGGGAGAAGAAATCCTGCGGCATTTTGAACGATGGGACTTGGAGAACAGGTACATTCAGGCACATGTTTCAAAAATTGTAAATTGTAATTGGAAAATTGCGAACGAAGCTTTTAGTGAAGGCTTTCATGTCAATGCAACTCACCCGCAGGGAATGACCTACACAGGAGACCCCCAAAGCCAAGTAGATATCTGGGGGAATACCGCCAGAAATATTAGCCCTAAAGGCATCCCCTGCCCGCTTCTGTCATTTGTTCCAACCGAAGAGCAGATGCTCCGAGACGCATTAGATGTGCGAGAAGGAGAGCCGTTACCAATTCCATTNGAAGATGGCGAAACCATGCGANCAGCTCTATCTCGAGCTGGAAGGGAAAGGTTTCGAGATTCATTTGGTGATCGAGTTGACGATTTAACTGATGCAGAGTTTTTAGACGCTTGGGTGTATACCGTTTTCCCCAATTTTATGCCATGGGGGGCATTCAACCGGATCTTCTACCGCTTTCGCCCAAATGGTGATGAGCATGAAAGTTGTATATTCGAGATTTTCTATTTGGCTCCGTTCTCGGGAGATCGGCCACCTCCCGCAACTGAAACAAAACTCGGCCCCAGTGATCCATGGACTGATGCTCAGGAACTAGAGAAGCTAGCCATGGTCGCTGAACAAGATACGTTTAATATGCAGCGGGTGCATCAGGGGCTTAAAGTCCTTCGCAGAGAAGGTGTTCTGCTATCTCGATATCAGGAATCAATCGTCCGGTGGCGGCAAGACCTCATTCAAAAATACGTTGAACTAGGGCCTCAATAATGGAAGATAATGGCGGAATTAGACATGGGTTTACTAATGCCCTGTACCAACGAGTAGCTGAGAATCGGGTTCTAGTAACTACTGATAGCGGAGCTACAGGGACCTTTGATGGTGAGGGTCGATGGGTTGAAGGTGAGATCTACGAAGCGGACCCCGAAATGTGTATCTGGCTGACTGCAAAGCGAATAGAATCAAGTCATCGGTTAAGCTAAAAAGAATTTAGAATACTTCAGAATAAAAGAGGGGGACGTCATGGCAGTTGAAACTAAACGATCGTTCTGCCGTATCTGCCATGCTGCTTGCCCGATCGACGTCGAATTTGTTGATGGTGAGGCGACAAAGATATTTGGTGTGGAAGAAGATCCCCTTTTTGAAGGGTATACCTGTGTTAAAGGCCGCCAGCTACCGGAACAAATTCACAGTCCAAGCCGCATACGATACCCATTAAAGAAAATGCCTGACGGTCACTTTGAAGAAATTTCTTCAACCCAAGCACTTGATGAGATTGCTGAACAGATTCGAGTCATCGTAGATCAACATGGGGCTAATTCCATAGCAACCTATACAGGTACGGGCGGTTATCAGAATGCCCCCTCGGACCCAGTTGCGCGAGCTTTTCACAAGGCAATAGGTTCGATTAGTTACTACACTTCCGTCACGATTGATCAGCCAATGAAGCGAACGGCCAGTATGCGAGCTGGAGTGTGGGAGGCTGGCCCCCAGAACTTTTCGGAAATAGACGTCTTACTCGCTGTTGGATATAACCCCATGGTGTCGAGTTTCGCCCCATTTGGTGGGCTGCAGGGAACGAACCCTTTTACGACACTTCGCAGGCGAAAAGATCAAGGACTTAAGCTAATCGTTATTGATCCTCGACGAACCGAGCTGGCCACTCAAGCCGATATCCATCTGCAAACGAGGCCAGGCGAAGACCCGACTTTGTTGGCGGCTCTTCTTAACGTCATTCTTAGCAGAGGCCTTCATGATCATGAATTCTGCGAAAATTGGGTTGCGGAAGGTCACTTAGAAGCACTTGCAGATGCTGTTCAGGATTTTACTCCAGCGTATGCAGCAGAGAGATGTGATGTCAGCCAAGCAGNTATCGAAGAAGCTGCTTTGNTATTCGCACACGGCCCAACTGGAACGGCAGGAACTGGGACCGGCCCTTCAATGTCNCCNTACCCGAGCTTGATGGAGCACTTGGTTATCAGCCTCAATGTGGTATGCGGCAGATGGCTTCGTGAAGGAGAAACGGCTGAATCGCGAAGCCTCCTTCAACCAGATACACCCAAAAGAGCTCAAGTCTTAGGACCATTTGACCCTCTAAGAGGGCCCAAAAGCCGGTTTAGGGGTTTACGCGGCTATGGGGGAGAGATGCCGTGCACAACCTTGGCTCANGAAATTATAGAGCCAGGAGAAGGGCAAGTTCGAGCGCTTTTCTCTAACGGTGGTAATCCAGTTGCTGCATGGCCTGANCAGAAAAGAAGTATTGAGGCAATGAAATCATTGGATCTTCTTGTAGCTATCGATCACCGGATGACACAAACCGCCCAGTTCGCCGATTACATACTTCCCCCGCGNTTGAGTTTGGAAAGGTCAGATGTTCCCCCATTTATGGATAGGTGGTTCCGGTCCCCATATGCCTGTTACACACCATCAATCATTGACAANCCTGAAGGCGATTTACTTAACGATTGGGAAGTCTATTGGGAGATAGCTGAACGCNTAGACGTTCAAATAGAGCTAGCAGGAGGANNNATCCCAGGCGGGATTCGGCCATCTGACGACGATGTACTNGAACTCATCTACGCTGACTCGCTTATCCCATTTGAACAAATCCGAACAAACAACGGACAAGTACTAGACAATCTTCGTCAGCAAGTCCAACCTGCAGACTCTGGGAGCTCAGGGCGATTCCACGTAGCACTTGACGATCACCTGTCGGAACTTCAAGAGATCCTGGAGCANCAAACGTCTGTTGAGCGAATAGCAGGGTTCGATCCTGAAATACACACATTCCGCCTTATCAGNCGGAGGCTAAAAACCCATCTGAATTCGCTCGGAGGAGAACTTTCCGTTCTCAATGAAAAAACTCCAACAAATTATGCTTACATGAATCCTGCTGATATGGAAGACCTCAATATNTCTGATGAAGGTTTGATCACTATTTCCTCTCCAAGGGCGTCACTGACTGGTGTTGCAAAAGCAGCTTCTGATATCCGAAGNGGAGTAATTTCTATGGCCCATTCNTGGGGGTCAGCAAGCGANACCGATGAGAAAGTTAGAGATATCGGCGCTCCNACNAACAGGCTGATAGATGTNGANAATGGATTTGATCCCATTACTGGNCAAGCNATCCAGAGNGCNATTCCAGTCTCTGTTGAGCTNCTAGAAGACGAAAGCCTTCTCGTCTAAATTTATTTNGNACTGAGNCGTTCAATGGTCTTCGAAAACTCNTTAACAGTCTCTGAAATGATTTCCTGAACTGTTCTGATCTTGGAGATTCTTCCTGCTACCTGNCCACTTAAGGCTATGGCAGCTTCCATATCGCCACCAAAATACAAATCTGTGGGACTCCCGAATTCGCCAAAGACGTTTTCAGATGAGTCCAATAAGCGCTCAGACCGTTCTGTTCTGAGCGCCCTCAACGCAGGGGAGTGTTTTTGATTAAGGAAAAGAGTGTCTGTNTCATGCGCATTCAAGATGGCATTCTTCCAATTCTCATGAATTGGAGATTCAGATGACGCCACCATTTGAGTTCCCATTTGAACCCCCTCAGCGCCGAGGGCAAATGCNGCAGCCATAGTTGCTCCATCGTTGATACCTCCAGCGGCAATGATCGGCACCGAAACGTGTTCTCGAACAAGGGGAAGGAGGACCATCGTCGAGACCGGTGTGGGGCTCTTGAAACCTCCACCTTCTCCNCCTTCTACTACAAGTCCATCTACTCCAGCATCCACCGCCTTTTTNGCAGCGAGTAAGGTCGGNACAACGTGGTATACCGTTAAACCNGCCTCNTTTAAAATGCCTGTGTATTTAGTTGGAGAACCTGCAGAAGTAGTGACGAACTTNACCCCTTGGNCAATNACGAATTCTGCAATNCTCGGGTCNCGAACGAAAGCTTGCGCNATATTAACCCCGTATTGATGCCCAAGATTATTCATANCCTTCATCTCGTCCTTCACAGCATCAAGNTCACCTGACGAAGTTTCAATGATGCCACATGCGCCTGCAGCGCANACAGCACTTGCTAATTGTGATCGGGCTATCCACCCCATAGGGGCCTGCACGATTGGGATACTTACACCAAGNTCGCGACTTACACGGTTNTCGAAAAGACTATGAGGGTATTCCACTTCTTATCTCCTAGTTTGGAGNGTGCTGTCCACACTTACATGTTCAAGGGNTGAATGCATAGTAGGCATGCACAATAAGCTAGCTCAGAANCTCGACTAATTTCTTACCGGCGCAAAAGGGGTATCACATTTAAGCCGCTAGGTTCTATTTCATGAAATATGANAGTCCTGTTGGNCCTCTAGAAATTAGGTTTTCAAANAAGGGCATTCGAAGGATATTGCTTCCCGGTCGGNAACANAATGAAGATGAAGCTTCGGCCTCTGACNCCACCAATAAAATAGTTATCGAAACGATTAAAGAACTNGGCGAATATTTCAGCGGGCNTAGACAGCGCTTTGATCTTCCTCTGGACTTNAACGGAACTNANTTTCAGATGGNGGTCTGGGAGTCTCTTGTCGCNATCGAATATGGNAGTACATGTACCTATGGTGCNNTAGCAAAAAAAATTGNTCGACCGAAAGCGGCTAGAGCAGTTGGAGCAGCCAACGCANNTAACCCAATCCCAATTATTGTTCCTTGCCATCGAGTGATAGGAGCAGACGGGAATTTAACAGGATATGGGGGAGGCTCGGANCTCCTTCATNTTAAGGAATACTTGCTAAATCTAGAAAGGCCCAAGCGTAAANTCTANAGAGACCTNNAAATGGCTTTGGTTGAAAAGTTCTCTATTGCTTTATTTCGTCAAGCACGTTTAAGGCTTTCTCTACTTCCTCTTCAGTGTTGTAATGAACTAGCGACAGGCGAACTACACCATCTTCAGGATCAAGGCCGATAGCTTCGACGAGTCTATGGGCATAAAAATTTCCATGCCCGCAAGAAATTCCAGCATTAATTAACTTCGAGTAGATATCTCTACTTGGAATATCATATGAATGGAATGCAACTGTCGGGGCTCTATCGGAATGCTGCGAAGACGGTGAACCTACTAGGCGGAAATCTGAACGAGAAGCAATGTACTCCACCAAAGGAGTCATAATCTTCTGTTCATGCCGACCGAAAAGTTCAAAGACCTGACAGATTCGTTCTCGAACGACCACTGCATCCGAACTACTAAAATGGTGGTCAAATATGGCATCGTAATAATCGATGATGCCGGCACACGCTGCGATCGTTGCATGGTCTGGGCCAGCAGGTGTCAACCTAGCTGTAGGTTTATATGCATTAAAGAAATGACCTTGATTTGAAACTTGCTCAAGAACTCGAGGAGACGTGTACATCAATCCGGCATGAGGTCCATATGTTTTATATGTGCTGTATAGATACACGTCACAATCTAGTTCTTTCACGTCTATTGCAGCATGAGGAGCGAAAGACACGCCATCGACAATTATCACCCCACCAAGCGCATGGATTCGGTCAGCTAGGCNCCGNATAGGGTTGATGGTAGCTGCGAGATTTGAAGCATGTGTCACTGCAAGAAGNTTCGTTCTCTCAGTAATTAGTTCTTCNAAAGCAGAGATCTCTAGAAGTCCAGTAGCGGGGTCGACTTTCCACTCGCGAATCCTGATTCCAGTCATTTCAAGNCGCCGCCAAGCGCCGATATTCGCTTCGTGATCCTGNTTCGTCACAATAATTTCGTCACCGGTTTCCCACCCAGNGCGAAGAGCCTGAGCCAAGACGTAAGTGTTTTGNGAGGTAGATGGNCCAAAATGNNCNTCTTCTTTTGNTGCGTTAAATGTCGCAGGAAGAAGATCTATTGCTCGGTCCATTGCCTCGCCAGCNATAACGGANGGGTCGAAATCCCAATAAGGCTGGACTTTCGANNTAGTGAAAAAATCATTCAANAGCGATATGACATGGTGCGGNACGTAGCTTCCACCCGCATTTTCAAGGTGNGCCCATCGGGCTGACTCACGNTCAGAAAAGACNGGNAATTGCTCGCGAACAAAATCTACATCAAGTGAAACCACAGTATGAATCTACCCGTTTGTTTCCAAGTTTTGTGACTAGTCGTGGAAGTAAGAAAAGGCGAGTAGTGTGCCCACATATGCTTGAAGATAAAACAACAGAGAACGAACATTGTTGCGCCCCTCAACGTGGCAAAGAAAAGAGTTCTCAAGTTCACCAGCAGCAAAAAACAGGAACCGGACATGAAGATATGGTNCTGCTTGATGGCGGCGAGTTTCTTTTAGGAACAAATTANCNGTNNGGGCTCCCCCAAGATGGAGAGAAGCCTACAGTTCAGGCTCGTGTNTCACCATTTGCTATTGATCGTTTTGTTGTTACTAACGGCCAATATGCGGCATTTGTCGAAGAGGCNGGTTACAGCACAGATGCTGAACAGATTGGNTGGTCGTTTGTTTTNGCNGGGCTTCTNCCCGACGACTTTGAAGANACACGAGGAGTGCAAGNAACACCATGGTGGCGCCAAGTGTATGGAGCCTGCTGGGANTTCCCCGAAGGNCCTCAATCATCTATTGAGGAAAGAATGGATCATCCCGCCATTCATATTTCATGGAATGATGCAGTTGCTTATGCNCANTGGGTTGGTGGACGTCTTCCAACAGAAGCTGAGTGGGAGTATGCCGCGCAAGGCGGTTTAGAAAANCCGATTTTTCCATGGGGAAATGAACTCGAGCCAGATGGACGGCANCTCATGAATGTGTGGCAAGGCTCATTTCCTGACAAGAATCTAGAAACCGATGGCTGGTATGGCACAGCGCCAGTTGGCTCATATCTACCCAACGAATATGGAATTGGAGAGATGACTGGAAACGTTTGGGAATGGTGTAGTGATTGGTTCTCAATAGATCAGAAACGAGGAGGAAGAGATCCTAAAGGGCCAGCATACGGTGAGTCAAAAGTTATTAAAGGGGGTTCCTACCTGTGCCATGACTCATATTGCAATCGATATAGAATCGCAGCCAGAAGTTCAACAACTATTA
>PAEG01000030.1 GCA_002703045.1 Acidimicrobiaceae bacterium | reverse complement strand
GATAGCCATTATTCTGGAGCTAAAGGGCTCGGGCATGGCGATGGCTACAAATACCCCCACGACTTTCCCGAAGGATGGGTCGAACAGCAGTATCGACCTGACAAATTCAATTCTCGTCGATATTATGAACCATCAACCCACGGGGAAGAAAACACCGGTGAAAAATAAAAAAGAATATATCTATAAATCTCTTTGGAGTAGGTGGAAAATGTGACTGCCTGGGAACTTGTAACAATTCTTGTTGCTGTAGCTTCTCTTGGCATGGTCGTAGCTCTAACGTATTCGGTTCTTAAGTTACGTCAGGTCACAGAAGATCTCAGCGAGATGACTCGCGAAATTCAAGAAACTGTTGAATTATCTACTGGAAGATTAGAGAGGCAGGCAACCGAGATAGAGAAAGAATATCATCGGGTTGACGGTCTAATCGAGACAGCAGAGATGATAACTTCCAGAGCAAATTTTGTCTCTGGTCTAACATATAGCGTCTTCACTAAGCCCATAGGTCAGATCGCATCCCTTTTGAAAGGCGGGGTTCGAATGGTCAAAGTTATAGGCGTCCGGCTATTGCGAAGCCAGATCAAAACATAAGAACATGCCGGAATTTATTTAAGAAACAAGCGATCAGTTTCCGCAGGGTAGAATCGTAACATGAAAGCACAACAGCTTCGGAAGGCATTCACAGAGTTCTTTGAAGATAGCGGACATACTCTAGTTCCCTCTTCGAGCTTGATACCGCATGACGAAAGCTTGCTATTCACAAACTCTGGAATGGTCCCATTCAAGAGTTATTTTTTAGGGAATGAACCACCCCCTTACAATCGGGCAACCACCGTCCAAAAGTGCGTTCGCGCAGGAGGGAAACATAATGATCTCGACGAGGTGGGGCGAACAACTCGACATCTAACTTTTTTCGAAATGCTAGGGAATTTCAGTTTTGGGGATTATTTTAAAGATGAAGCAATTCCGATGGCTTGGAAATTCTTTACTGAGATTCTTAAATTAGACAAAGAACGCCTTTGGGTAACTGTTCATGAGACAGATGATGAAGCTGCAGAGATCTGGCGAAAGGCAGTTGGGTTACCATCTGAAAGGATCCAACGGTTAGATGAAGATAACTGGTGGAGAATGGCTGATACCGGGCCGAATGGGCCATGTTCTGAAATATTTTGGGATATGGGGCCCCAGTATGGCCCCGAAGGAGGTCCTGCGAATCCCCAAGCGGAAGATAGGTTCATCGAAATTTGGAATCTTGTCTTTATGCAATACGATCAGCAAAAAGATGGAACCCAAACTCCATTGCCAAACCCATCAATCGATACTGGGGCTGGTCTAGAACGTGTCCTATCAGTTCTCCAAGGAGTGGACTCGGTTTGGGAAACGGACGAATTTCAAAAACTTCTTTCAAATGTTTCGAAAATTTCTGGAAATAAAGAGAATTCAAAACAAAGTGCTGTCTCTCTTCAAATCCTTGCTGATCATGCCCGATCGACAACGTTTCTAGTAAATGATGGGGTTATCCCAAGTAACGAAGATAGAGGATATGTATTGCGACGAATTATTCGAAGGGCTGTTCGTCATGCGCGCCTCCTCAACGTCGAGGAAATAATAATGGGGGACCTTGCTGATGCGGTTGTAGATCTAATGAGAGACGCTTATCCAGATCTAGAACAGAACCGGACTCACATCAAAAACGTTCTTGAACGTGAAGAAATTGGATTCCGCCAGACGTTAGATACTGGAATCTCTATCCTTGAAAAACATCTCTCTGAACTTGATGCGGATAGTAGTTTAGGCGGGGATGTCGCTTTCCAACTGCACGATACATATGGGTTTCCAATTGANTTAACTGAAGAAATAACNAANGAAAGAGGTATAGAAGTTGATNTAGAAGGTTTTGCTGCGTACATGGCTGAACAACGCAACAGAGGGCGTCAGGACCTCAGCNAAAAAGAAGAGATCTCGTCATCAAATGCTGACTTCCAATTGATCCTCGAACAACATGGACCCACAGACTTCGTCGGCTACGAAGCAAATGAAGCTNCGGCAAAAGTTCTCTACTGTGACGGAGACTCAGTTATCCTAGACCGATCTCCCTTTTACGCCGAAGCAGGCGGCCAGGTTGGTGACCGGGGCACTATAAGCGGAGAGAACGGTTCTGCTCTCATCAAAGATACGGTTTATGGAGCCGTAGGCCAGCATCTACATATCGTTGACTCAATTAAAGGGGAACTAAAGACTGGAGATAAGGTAGTCGGCGCTATCGACATATCACATCGTTTAGCAGTTCAGCGACACCATACGGGAACACACCTGTTGCACTGGGCGTTACGCCAAGTGTTAGGTGATCACGTTAAACAGCAAGGNTCTTGGGTAGGGGCTGAAAGACTCCGCTTCGATTTCAGCCATTTCGAGCCGCTCACAAATGAACAGATAGAACGNATTGAAGACCTTGCTAACGCGGAGATCTTTTCGGGTGAAGCGATGGAAATCATTGAAACTAGTATGAACGAAGCCAAAGAAATGGGGGCTATCGCATTCTTCGGAGACAAATATGGTGACCANGTNCGCGTTCTNAGAGCAGGAGCGAATTCTCTTGAACTGTGTGGCGGAACTCATGTAAACCATCTAGGTGATGTAGGTCCAGTCAAGATTCTCTCAGAAGGGTCAATCGGCTCAAATATCAGGCGTATCGAAGCCGTTGCAGGGCCTGCCTCNGTNACCTTACTTCGCGAGCAGGANCTAGTTATCGTTGAAACAGCAAGCCTNATNGGNGTTCCTCCGGCAAATTTGATTGAAGGCTTAGAGAANAAGCTTCGNGAAATAGAAAAATTGCAGAATGAACTTGAAGGGCTCAGAGAGATAGCTTCACGTGAAAAGATTCAGGAGCTGAAAGACACCGCTTTGGATGGAGTCATAGTCCATCAGATGGACGGCATNCGNAGAGATGAGTTGCGTGATCTAGTGATGGGCTTGCAGGCTCTGCCTGATATCGACGTCGTAGTCGTGGGGTCTGCAATTGATAATGGGGGAGTNTCTATAGCCGCAGCNATTTCTGAAGGAAANGAAAGTANCGCTGGTGAACTACTCTCTGAAGCAGCAAAAATAATAAAGGGCGGAGGCGGTAAAGGAGAGAAATTTGCAATGGTNGGTGGGAAAGACTNNNAAGCGCTGCCTGATGCTATGGATGCCATTCGTAACCACCTAAAGAAANTNTAAGGATTATTTTGAGGGTTCTCGGAATCGATATCGGGTCGAAAAAAATTGGTATAGCTATCAGTAACCAGGAAATGACTCTAGCAACGCCACTGACCGTAGTTCATCGAAGTTCACAGACAAGTGAAGACCACGAAACGATAAAAGGTATCGCACATGAGTGGGAAGTTGAGCTTTTGGTTGTCGGAATGCCTCTATCACTTGATGGAAGCCTAGGGGCAGCAGCAGAAAATGTCCTCCAAGAAATTACGCACCTCGAGAGAAATACCGGAATTCCTGTTGACACATTCGATGAGAGATTTACGACAACTACAGCTAAACAGATCCTTCACGACCAAGGTGTTTCAGAGAAAGAACAAAAGAATATTATCGACCAAGTTGCGGCATCCATAATCCTGCAGGCCTGGCTAGATCATAAGATAAGCGCTTCTGGACCCCTTAAAGAGGTGGCAAGCGACTGATGGACGAGTCTGACAAAGACCCCGAACTAACCGATGGGGACGACACTCCGGAGAAAAGTATTCCTGAACACTCTGACGAGCCAGTGTCTATGTACCCGTTAATCCCAGACGGTGAGGAAAATGAAATAGAGTATGGCGATATTGGTTTTCGAGAAGAGGAAGCGCCTAATACTTTTCAAGATCCATATGCAGCCGAATATCCGGCATCACCAATTGAAGTCCAGCCGACTTCTACACCAAGTGTTCGCCCTCGTGATCTTCCCCCTTGGTATGAAGATGAATACTATGATGACCGAGAATGGGAGCGAATTCCTCCTCGCCTCAATACGGCTATAAGATTCGCTATATTTGCATCCGTTATTATCATTATCGGATTCATTACGTACAACTTTGTTCGTGGGTGGGTTGACGACCAGCTAGACCCTCCTGGGGAGCTAGGTGCCGAACTTGTAATAGAAATTCCTCAAGGTGCAACGACAGACGACATTGCTCGGATACTGGCTGAAAACGATGTAGTTGCTAANAGTACGGTNTTTCGGTATTACCTNCGTTATAAAAANGCATCAGATTTTCAAGCNGGAGAGTATGCCTTCCAGATGAATAGTGCCGTATGGGACGCAAGAGAAAGCCTTGAAAGAGGTCCAATAGAGATAGTCGAAGAACGTTTTTTTGTTACGATCCCTGAAGGTCTAACTCTACAGGAAATGAAAAATATCCTATTGCAACAAGTATCTTCCTTCGATCCCAGCGAACTTGAATTAGCCATTAATTCATCTCAAACTCCAGCCGTGCTTGGAGAAGAGTGGCTGGGACTGATACGTGAAGGTATATATTTTCCCGAAACGTATGATGTCGCCGAAGACTCACTGGAAGATGAGCAGTCCTTTCTCAATAGAATGGTTGCGCAATTTGATGTCGTTGCAAATGAGGTGAAACTAGCAGACCTATCAATAGCGCTAGGCCTCAATCCGTATCAGATACTTATAGTTGCTTCGTTGATCGAAGAAGAAGCAAAAACTGAAGGTGATCGTGGGAAAATAGCCCGTGTAATCTACAACAGGCTCGATTTGGGAATGCCGCTCGGCATAGACGCAACGATAGTTTATGCACTTGAAGGAGATAGGCAACTCTCTCAAAGCGATCTTGAAGTAGACTCACCCTACAATACAAGGATCTATTCGGGGCTACCTCCAAGTCCAATTGCCGCCCCGGGAAAGCTTTCCTTGGAAGCTGCACTAAACCCTGAGGTTGGTAACTGGCTTTATTATGTAAGAACTGACGAATTTGGACCAGGTTCTCATACATTTGCGACCACAAATCAAGAATTTCAGCAGGCCGTTCAGATCTGTATAGAAAGAGACCTTGGGTGTGGCTAAGTTCTTGATTCCTTCGGCTGGGAGAACNGCAGCAGCGGTAATCGGTGATCCTGTCCTCCACTCTTTATCTCCAACAATTTACAATGCTGCATTTGAACATGATCAAGTAAATTGGAGCTATTCTGCTGTGAACATAACGGGTGAGCAAGTGAGCGATGCGCTCGAAGAAATGCGCCAGTCTGAAGTAGGTGGTCTTTCCGTCACTATGCCCCATAAAGAGATTGTCGCTAATTTAGTTGATGAGACTACCCGCCATGCGGAAAGGCTCGGGGCTGTCAATTGCGTTTCCAAAAACGGGAGCACTCTTGTAGGTCACAATACTGATGGGGAAGGATTTATAAAAGCTATTGAAGCTGAAACAAAAGAGAGGACTGAAGGAAAGTCATACTTAGTTATAGGAGCTGGGGGAGCGGCCAAAGCAGTTACCTTAGCTTTAGGCGAGGCAGGCGCTTCTGAAGTTATTGTTTCAAGCAGAAATGCTTCAAAGTCTAGAAAAGCTGCATCCTTGGCAGGGCAAGTCGGCCGGTCCGGATCTTTGTCTGAAGCTGAGGGGGTAGACGTGATAATTAATGCAACGCCGATTGGTATGCGAGGAGCTGGTAATGAGGATCAGCTTCCCTTGCCCGTTGAAGCTATGCATAAAGGCCAAATAATCGTTGACTTGATTTATCATCCCCTGCAGACCGAATTCCTTAAAAATGCAAGCCGAATTGGAGCTCGTACTATGAACGGGATAGGAATGCTTATCCACCAAGCTGCTTTGCAATACACGCTTTGGACAAATAAAGAAGCCCCCTTAGATGTCATGCAAGACGCTGTGATTCAACAAATTTCTAAATAATTAGCCAGATTAGAAATAACTCCGCACAGAACCTCTCCGTAATGACTACTCTCAAGTTGTGGATATGAAGCAAATTCAGGTTGAACTAGGAGAGAGGTCATACCCTGTTCTTATTGGAACGGAATGCCTAGATCAAGCTCTGGACTCCCTTTTGCCCAAACAAGCNAAGAGAGCAGCAATAGTGACCCAGCCCAATATTGGAATCGCTCCGTCGACTTCGACAGAGCAAGAGACATTCCAAATAGGTGATGGTGAAAGTGCTAAGACTCTAAAAACGATAGAAGATTTATGTAGCAAATGGGCTCAATGGGGGCTTACGCGAACCGATGTGGTCGTTGCGATCGGTGGGGGACTTGTCACTGATGTAGCAGGGTTTGCATCCGCCGTTTACCACCGCGGCGTCAAAGTAATTCATGTCCCCACGACTCTATTGGGAATGGTTGATGCATCTATCGGCGGAAAGACTGCTGTCAACCTCACTGAGGGTAAAAACCTTGTCGGCTCTTTCTGGCAGCCTGCAGGAGTTGTCTGCGATGTAGCCACTTTGTCGTCTTTACCCGAACGCGAATGGCTGTGCGGATATGGTGAGGTAGCGAAGTATCACTTTTTGGGAGCCAAAGATCTTCATAAACTCTCTTTAACTGAACAAATTATGAGTTGCATCCAGCTAAAAGCAGAGATCGTGCGGGAAGACGAACGAGAAACGGGCCGAAGAGCAATTCTCAACTACGGGCATACACTTGCNCACGCTCTTGAAATGGAAAAANATTTCGCCCTAGCTCATGGCGAAGCGGTNGCTATAGGAATTCGGTACGCCGCCGAAATAGCGAAAATACTNGGGAGGATAGATCAAGAACGAGTTGAAGAACATGAAAAAATCTTGGAACACTTCGGACTTTCGTACTCTCTTCCTTCTTCATGTGATTGGGACCGGATAGTTAGCCTGTTCCAAAGAGACAAGAAAGCACTCGATGGGATTTCTTTCGTTCTTGATGGACCTAACGGAGTAGAGGTAGTAAAAATTGAAAATCAAGAGATTCTGAAAGAAGCGATGGAGGCCATAAAGTGAAACAAGTCCTACTAATATCCGGGCCTAATTTAAATTTACTCGGAGAGCGAGAACCTGAAATCTACGGCGAATCAACTCTTGACGATTATGTNACAAGGGCTGAATCAGTAGCAGNTGAACATGGTTACGAATTAATCCATCGACAATACAACGATGAGGGAAGCATCGTTGAGGAAATACAATTAGCGCGTAACACATATTTAGGCATAATAATTAACCCTGGAGCGCTTACCCACTATGGATGGTCGATCCACGATGCCTTGGCAGCCTTCGAAGGCCCAGTTATTGAATTGCATTTGTCAAACCCTAATGCGCGCGAATCATGGAGGCATACCTCGGTTGTCGCCCCTGTTGCAACAGGATCGATTATGGGTTTGGGCGGTTACGGTTATGAGCTTGCTGTGCATGCCTTAGCTGATGCTCTGAAATGAATCGGCTACGAACAGGACAAGCATTAAGCCCATTAGACCTTTCTGATAGGTCAGATAAAGTTCGATCCCAGATCTCAAAGAGGGAAGCAGTAGTTGTCATGGACGCTTCGAACGTTCAATGGATGACAGGGTTTACCGGAAGCAACGGAACTGTCTATATCGACCACGAGAGGTTCGTTCTTATCACCGATCAAAGGTACCAAGAGCAGGGACCTCTTCAAATAATGCAGACTGGCTCAACGGCTGAACTGTCGATTTCAAAAAATTCAATAGAAGATTTGTCTAAACTTGCGGGACGTAAAACAATTAAGCTTGATTCCAATCAAGTGACCTGGGGGACAGCTGTTCGTCTTGGCGAAATCCTTGAAGGCGATATTGTCCCTTCTGACCCCTTAAACGCTCTTAGGGCGCAAAAAGATCAATGTGAAATAGAAAGAATCTCTCTNGCAGCAAAGATAGTTGACCAAGCCCTGAAAGATACAGTTCCTCTTTTTTCTCAGAAGATATCCGAGATGGAAATAGCTACGCATATTGATAACAAAATTCGAGAATATGGCGCATCGGAAAGTGCCTATAAGACAATAGTTGCATCTGGGGTGAATAGCTCTAAACCACATGCGCAACCNACCGAAAAACAAATTGAGCACGGTGATTTACTAATAATCGACGTAGGNGCAGTCGTCGACGGCTATAGGTCAGATATGACACGAACTTTCGTTATCGGTAAACCCACCGACTTACAGGAGAACTACTTGGGNGTAGTTCTCGAAGCACAACAAGAAGGAATAAAGATTCTTGAACCAGATATGCCATGTGCCGAGATAGATCGACGTTGTCGGACGAAAATTGANGAAGCGGGATGGGGGTCATCCTTCATCCACGGCACGGGACATGGTGTTGGGCTTGATATTCATGAATCACCTGCCATCAATAGTCAAAGTAAAGAAAAATTGTTGACTGGAATGGTGGTAACTATTGAGCCTGGAATTTACTTTACAGACAGTTGTGGGGTCCGATGGGAAGACCTATACGAAATAACCGAAACAGGGGCAAGACAATTAACTCTTAGTAACAAGTCGCCGCAAGCCTAACGCTATCCGGTTAGAGTGGGACACTAATATTAAAATAGACTTGGGAGCGAAATGGCCGCTGTATCCNCGAACGAACTAAAAAACGGTTGGACGTTGTTGCTCGANNGAAACCTCNTGCAAGTAATTGAATTTCAGCATGTGAAACCCGGAAAAGGCCCCGCCTTCGTTCGAAGCAAGCTTAAAAATATTCGAACAGGAGCAGTTGTCGAGAAAACCTTTCGAGCCGGAGAGACAATTGAGCGTGCGAATATAGACAAGCGCGAAATGCAATATCTCTATCGAGATGGCGACGGATTCGTCTTTATGGATAACGAAACATATGAACAAATTAATGTTGCCCCAGAGACTCTCGGCGAAACAGCGAATTATGTAGTAGAAGGCTCATCAGCAGTTCTTCTTATGTATGGTGATGAAATCGTTAGCACTGAACTGACTGCTTCTGTGGAACTAGTAATTACTGAAACGGAGCCAGGCATCCAAGGGGATCGTGTTTCCGGAGCTACAAAACCTGCAACATTAGAGACTGGTCTAACTATCCAAGTCCCCCTATTTCTAGAGATTGGGGAGACAATCAAAGTGGATACCAGATCCGGAAGCTATATTAGCCGAGCGTAAGTGCTCTCTTTCAGAAGGGAGGGGCAAATGGATACAGCAGCTACAAACGAACTACCTGAAGGTACGCCCGACTACATTGCGAAGCGCCGCCAAGGCAGAGAGACTCTTCTCGGGTTGCTTTATGAAGCCGAATTGAAACAGGATGACTTGGCAAAGATCGTCGAAAGCAGCCCACTTGATCTTGACGGCTATGCACAGAATATCTTTGACCGGTTACTAAGAGATATTGAAAGAGTCGACGAAGAAGTCTCTGATATTAGTCAGAAATGGGAATTAGAGAGAATGGCCGCCGTCGACTTATCAATTCTTCGAATGTCTATGTGTGAGATTATCTCAAACCCCAAGATCCCCGCAGCAGTTATCGTAAGCGAAGCAGTAGAACTGGCAGCTAAGTACTCTACTGACGCATCCGGCCCCTTTATTAATGGTGTTCTGGCAGAAGCGTGCTCGCGATTCCGTCCTGAAGAACCGATATAAAAGAAACGCAAAGATAAAAAATCAAGAAAGCGCGCGCAAAACCAGGCTGAGATGGTAGGTTGTCCCTGACCGTAAATCGAGTCCAGTGAGGCTCAAACGGTGAAAGGTGCCGCGATGGCAGTACAAGAAGATGGATCAACGCCCCNCATCAGGGGCGTTTTTGTTGCACGGTCGGAAGTCATGGACTCGGATGATGTGCGTCGAGCTTTATGGCGCATGGCGCATGAAATACTCGAGCATAATCATGGCATCTCCAATGTTGCCCTTGTTGGCCTGCAAACCGGAGGAGCACCACTCGCAAGGAAACTAGCGGAAAATCTTGCTGAGATTGAAGGATCAAATATCCCTGTNGGATATCTTGACGTGGCCTTCTACAGNGATGANATTGGGCTACGGCCAGTATCTCCTAGAGAGCCTACGGAAATNCCATTTGANTTGAGTGACAAAACAGTCGTTNTGGTAGATGATGTTCTCTTCACTGGAAGAACCATTCGGGCTGCTTTAGATGCTGTNACAGACTTTGGCNGGCCAGCTTCTGTGCAACTTGCTGTCATGGTCGATCGAGGGCANCGNGAACTTCCAATTCGTCCAGACTTTGTGGGAAAAAATATTCCTACGCGAAGAGACGAACTTGTTGACGTTCGAGAAAACAGTGTTCAAATCGGAGAATACAAGGAGTCGAACGAATGACATCGACAAAACATGTCAGGGGAGTAGATGACCTCGGGAAAGACGGGATTCTGGAAATTCTGGAACTAAGCAATCATTTCCTTGAGGTAAGCAATCGAAGGATCCCGAAGGTCCCTGCGCTCCGAGGGAAAACAGTCGCTTCGTTGTTTTTCGAAGATTCAACTCGGACTCGCTTAAGTTTTGAAAAGGCCGCTAAAAGATTATCCGCAGATGTCATGAACTTCAGTGTGTCTTCATCTTCAGTGAAAAAAGGTGAAAGCCTCAGAGACACTATCGAGACGATCACCTCTATGGGGGCAGAAGCTATAGTCGTTCGCCATAAATCTGTCGGNGTTCCCTGGATGATAACTGAATGGACAGACGCTTCAGTCGTTAANGCTGGTGATGGNGCCCATGAACATCCAACACAATCATTAGCTGATTGTTACACCATTACACGGCAGTTTGGNAGCGTAGAAGGGAAACGAATTGTTATTGTAGGGGATATCAAGCACTCCAGAGTTGCACGATCTAACGTAAAGGCATTCAACGCTCTTGGAGCAAAGGTCGCACTAGTAGCTCCACCGACTCTATTGCCCTCATCGGTAGATAACTGGCCGGTGGATGTCATAGAGGATCTTGACGTAGCGATAAAAGAAGCTGACGTACTGTATCTCCTTCGGATGCAACTTGAACGTCAAGAAGAAGCGTTAGTTCCATCGCTGCGCGAGTACACAAATTTCTATGGTTTGACCTTAGACCGTTCTCAAAAACTTCAGAAGTCTTCAATAATAATGCACCCGGGCCCAATGAATCGAGGGGTTGAAATTACCGGAGATATTCCAGCTTTCCCAAATGCACTCATAACGAACCAAGTAGGGAATGGAGTAATCGTAAGAATGGCGGTTCTCTATTACCTTCTTGGCTCTGGTGTAGCTCTCGCTGGACTACAAAGTGAGGGCGAAGAAAATGGCTGATCTTGTTATCAAAGGAGGAACTGTCCTTGACAAATCTGGGTCAAGAAAGGCAGACGTTGCCATAGGCGCTGATGGGAACATCTTGCAAATTGGTGCAGACATCGATGGGGAGAGAGTAGTCGATGCGGCTGGGTGCATAGTTACCTCAGGATTAGTTGATTTGAACTCGGATTTCTGCCAGCCAGGCAATGGAGAAATCGAAACTATAGACTCAGGAACCAGAAGTGCTGTTCTCGGAGGTTATACAGCCGTTATGCTCATGCCTCATACTTCTCCAGCCGTACATTCTGCCGCAGCTGTCAAGGAGATGCAGAGTCTTCGCAGCGAAGCTCTTTGCCATATTGAACTTGCAGGCTCGCTCACTCTCGACGGTTCGGGGGACGCATTATCACCCATTGGTGAAATGGCTAGCTTAGGCGTTCGGTTCTTTACTCACTCAAATCTCGCCTCATTGGATTTATCTCTTCTTCGAAGAGCAATGGAATACAGCTCAAGGTTCAATGTCACTATAGGGCTCACACCTTTTGTCGGCGGGAACGGTCATATGAACGAGGGGGTTGTTTCTTCAGATCTCGGAATAAGGGGAGTCGCTATAGAAGAAGAAGAAATCTTGACCTACCAATTCGTTAAGATGGCTAAACTTACAGGTACCAGAGTGCACCTCCAGCAGATAACATCTCCCAAAGCTATCGAAATCATTTCTGAAGCTAAAGCCGACGGTGTTTCAGTAACATGCGAAGTATCCCCACATCACTTCGCTTTAACCGATGAGGAGGTAAGAAGCTACAGGTCGGTTTATAAGGTAGCTCCTCCATTAAGAACAGATAGAGAAGTAGAGGCAATTAAAAAACTGATTACAAGCGGCCAAGTAGATGCAATCGCAACATCCCATACCCCAAATCCCCAGCAGGAAGTCGATCTCCCTTTCGAGGAAGCACCCTATGGGGTAATTGGGCTAGAAACAGCATTTGCTGTGTCCGTAACGGAATTGAATTTGCCGCTTCATGAAATTATGTCTGCTATGTCCTGGGTTCCTGCTGAGATAGCGGGCATCGAAGCAACCCATGGTGGTGTGCTCTCGGAGGGAAGGCCTGGAAACCTAATAGTAATTGAAGAAGACACCAAATGGAGTCCCAGTATCTCTCAAATGGCNAGNAAAAGCACAAATAGCCCTTTTGANGGGNANCAACTTCAGGGAAAAATTAAGCACACNTTTATAAATGGAGAAGCANTTGTTCTACATGGTGAAACACAAAGATAACGAAGGGAATANATGACTGAGATAAAACAAGCAGCACTTGTNCTAGAAGATGGAACNCTCTTTGAGGGGGAACTAATCGGTTANGAACCAGACCANAGATATGCAAGCGGAGAGGTAGTNTTTAATACTGCGCTTACTGGATATCAAGAAGTTATAACGGATCCGTCCTATGCAGGTCAGATTATCACCTTCACCTATCCTCATATCGGGAACTATGGAATAAACGCTGAAGACTTCGAAAGTAGCAAGCCGTATTGTAGGGGAATCATAATCAAGGATTTGGCAAGGCGTCATAGTAACTGGCGATCAGATACAAGCCTTAATGCTTTCCTTGTCGATTCAAAAGTTTCTGGAATTTGCGGGGTGGACACTAGGCGACTGACCAGACATATCCGCGAAGCCGGAGCTATGCCAGGAGCTTTCGGAACCGCCGATGAAAATACTTTACTTGCTGTAGCAAAAAAAGAGCCAGGAACTAGCAACATTGATCTCGTAGCGGAAGTGACATGTCCCGAACCCTATTTTGTTCCTGCAACTAGAAACAATGGAACGCACAATAAGAAAATAGTCGCTCTAGATTTTGGAATAAAGAGAACAATTATTAAACATCTTTCGATGATCGGAGATGTGCAGGTTGTTCCAGCTTGGACTTCAGCTGATGATGTTCTCGCATATGAGCCTGATGGGGTTTTTCTCTCTAATGGGCCTGGAGACCCGTCCTCAGTTAAAAAAGCGCCAGAAACTATTGCTCGTTTGCTTGGGAAAGTCCCGATGTTTGGGATATGTCTTGGGCATCAACTTTTAGGCATTGCGATCGGAGCTGAGACAGTAAAGATGCCATTTGGCCACCATGGTGCAAACCACCCCGTGAAAAATATGATGACAGGAGAAATTGAAATAACCAGTCAGAATCACAATTTTGCAGTTGACCCTGAAACGCTGAACGGAAAAGCATCCGTAACCCATGTGAATCTTAATGACGGAGTATGTCAAGGAATTACTATTTCTGAAGCTAATGCCTTTAGTGTCCAGCACCACCCTGAGGCAGGTCCGGGACCTCATGACAGCGCTTATTTGTTTTCAGAGTTTGATCAACTAATTGACAGGGTGAATGGTGGCCAAGATGCCTAAAAGAACTGATATCGAAAAGATCCTACTAATAGGATCCGGACCTATAGTTATCGGCCAGGCGTGTGAGTTTGACTACTCGGGTACCCAAGCGTGCCGCGTTCTTCGCGAGGAGGGCTACACGGTTATATTAGCAAATTCAAACCCTGCAACGATCATGACTGATCCAGACTTTGCAGACGCAACCTATATAGAGCCTCTAACGGCAGAAGTACTAACAAAGATAATAGAAGAAGAGAAGCCCGACGCCCTCTTGCCAACTCTCGGTGGCCAGACCGCCCTTAATTTAGCTATGGAACTAGTTGAAATGGGAGTTCTAGAAGCAAATGGAATCGAACTTATCGGAGCTGATGCCGAAGCGATCGCCACAGCAGAAGATAGAGCTCGTTTTAAGGATGCCATGATAGAAATCGGACTGCCAGTCCCGATCAGCGGGGTTGCGCACTCGATGGACGATGCGGAAAAAATCATTGAAGAAATAGGCCTTCCAGTTATTGTCCGGCCAGCTTATATTCTTGGAGGGAAAGGAACCGGAATAGCTGAAACCCTCGCAGAGTTTAAAAAGTTAGCGTCTAATGGTCTCGCAGCTAGCCCTATTCATGAGATTCTAGTCGAGCAATCGATTAAAGGGTGGAAAGAATATGAACTAGAGGTCATGAGAGATAGGGCAGATAACTGTGTAGTCGTCTGCTCCATAGAGAACCTAGATCCAATGGGTGTACATACTGGTGATTCAATTACTGTCGCACCGACTCAAACATTATCTGACGTTGAGTATCAAACTCTTCGGAATGCGGCTTTTGCCTGTATGAGGAGAGTTGGGGTTGAAACCGGTGGATCTAACGTTCAATTCGCAGTCGATCCCGCTACCGGAGAGTTCGTCATCATCGAAATGAATCCGCGAGTTAGTAGGTCCTCAGCCCTTGCCTCTAAAGCTACAGGATTTCCGATTGCAAAGATTGCTACGAAGCTAGCTATCGGATACACGCTTGATGAGATCCCAAATGATATAACCAAAAAGACACCAGCAAGTTTTGANCCAACCATTGATTATGTAGTAACGAAAATACCTAGGTGGGCTTTTGAAAAATTTCCCGGAACCCCTGCTGTCCTGGGCACACAAATGCAATCAGTGGGTGAAGTAATGTCGATTGGTAGAACATTTCCAGAATCGCTTCAAAAAGCCATACGCTCTCTTGAGTTAGGGAGGTTTGGCCTTAACGCTGATAATACCGAGATCAATTTTCAAGATATTGATGATGAAGATCTCCTCAAGAAAGTTGAAGTTGGCACACCAACTCGACTATTTGAGGTGGCAGAGTTGCTCTATAGAGGCGTTTCGATAGAAGCGCTTCATGATGCGACGGGGATTGATCCTTGGTTTCTTGATCAAATGCTTCTCATCGTAGAGGAGAGATCTTTTCTTGAGGAACAGAATTTAGAAAGCGTTTCACACTTTTCAATGCGTCGCGCGAAACGATTAGGGTTCAGCGATTACCAGCTCGGTTACCTATGGGGTGAAGAAGAGGAGGCAGTGAGGAACAAGCGTGTCGAACTAGGAGTTCTTCCCGTCTTTAAGACAGTTGATACTTGTAGCGCCGAATTTGAAGCTGAAACTCCATATCATTACTCAACCTATGACGATGACAATGAAGTAGCAGCCTCAGATAAGCCGAAGGTGATTATTCTTGGTTCCGGACCTAATCGTATAGGACAGGGAATCGAATTTGACTACTGTTGTGTCCATGCGAGCTTTGCACTGAGGGAAATAGGTTATGAGACCATCATGGTAAATTGCAACCCAGAAACAGTTTCAACAGATTACGACACAAGTGACCGCTTATTCTTTGAACCATTGACTGAAGAAGATGTTAGAAACATCCTTGAAGTAGAAACTGAATCAGCAAAGAGAGCCAATGGTCCTGGAATAGCTGGAGTTATTGTCGGTCTCGGAGGCCAAACTCCCTTAAAGCTGGCTAACTCCTTACCTGAAAATATAATCGCTGGAACCTCTCCAGATTCCATTGACTTAGCTGAAGATCGTGAAAGGTGGAACGCTGTATGCTCGCAGTTAGAGATTCCCCAACCGCCTGGAGGGACAGCTGTCAGCCTAGAGGAAGCCTTAGCCATAGTTGAACGTGTAGGATATCCAGTTCTTATCCGCCCCTCGTACGTCCTAGGGGGAAGGGCTATGAGCATCGTTTATGATGATGAGCAACTCAATAGAGCCATGCAGGAACTAACCGAGCAAGGAAGTCTAGGGCGCGAAGGTGGGTTATCTGCGGAACGGCCAGTATTGGTAGATCGTTTCTTGGAAGATGCCACTGAGGTCGATGTAGATGCGATCCGGGATAAAGATGGTGATGTGTTTATCGGGGGGATAATGGAACACGTCGAAGAAGCAGGTGTTCACTCAGGAGATAGCGCTTGCATGCTCCCACCGCAGAACCTCAGCACAACGACACTTGCGACATTGGAGGAGTACACGAACCGAATTGCAGAAAGACTGGAAGTCGTTGGGCTCATCAATATCCAATATGTTGTGAAGAAGGTCGGGGAGTCGGAAACAGTCTTTGTTATTGAGGCGAACCCACGTGCCTCAAGGACTGTGCCTTTCGTTTCAAAGGCTATTGGTATTCCATTGGTGAAAGTCGCTTCAAGAGTAATGCTTGGAGAGACGCTTACAGGGCTTAAAGAGAATGGTGGATTAGAGTCCAAAGCCACTGGCGAGCATGTGTCAGTAAAAGAAGCAGTCTTGCCGTTTAATAGATTTCCAGAAACCGATGCAATCCTTGGTCCTGAGATGCACTCAACTGGAGAAGTGATGGGCATAGACGTAACTCCGGGCCTAGCCTTTGCAAAAAGTCAGATAGCTGCTGGAATGGCCCTCCCTGAAACAGGCACTGTTTTCCTCTCTTTAGCAGACCGAGACAAAGAAATAGGTATTGAAACTGCGTCATTGCTCACCAAGCTTGGATTTACTATTGCAGCTACTCGAGGAACAGCAGCTGCGCTCACCGCAGCAAACATTGAAGTAATCGATGTCATTGCCAAGATCGGGGAGAAAGAAGGGACCACGGCCATTGAGCTTATTGAGTCAGGAAAAATTCGATTAGTTATCAACTCGCCGCGTGGTCGAGGCCCCCGAGCAGATGGTGACCACATACGAAAAGCTGCAGCAGAACAGGGTATTCCCCTTTTAACCACCGCATCTGCTGGTCTAGCGTTAGCTAAAGGACTTATTGACTGGCGCAGTCACACTCTTCGGGTGCGACCTCTGCAGCATTTTCACAAAAAAACATCAACACAACAACGATTAGAGATCTAGAGATGACTTCTCGTCCGAACTCCTCAGCATTACAAGCAAAAGTCGGCGAACTATACCTAAAAAACCCTGTAATGCTTGCATCGGGAACAGCAGGACACAGCGCAGAATTTTCTTCGTTTCTTAACTTAAGCGAACTAGGCGCAGTAGTGGTAAAAAGTCTTTCTCCTTACCCATGGAAGGGAAATCCAGCACCACGAGTACATCAGACTCCCTCAGGGATGATCAACAGCGTTGGCTTGCAGGGTCCGGGGTTAGAAAAATGGGCCGAAAATGACATGCCCGCCCTAATCGAGTCAGGGGCTGCCATCATCGTCAGCATTTGGGGGCGCACAATTCATGACTACACAGAGGCAGCTAACTTCTGCAGGGAGCTTCCTGCAGAAGTTGTAGCGATTGAAGTGAATGTATCATGCCCAAATGTCGAAGAACGTGGAGCTATTTTCTCCCATTCAGCGGACATGACAAAGGCTGTTATGGAAGCAACCAACACAATTAATCGACCTAAGTGGGCCAAATTGAGCCCGAACACATCTGATCTAGTTGAAATTGCTAGAGCTGCAGTTTCGGGAGGCGCAGACGCCCTTACTCTAGTGAACACACTTCTAGGGATGGCCATAGATATTGAAACAGGAAAACCTATTCTAGGAGCAGGTGGCGGAGGGCTGAGCGGCCCAGCCATTCGACCTGTAGCTGTTCGTTCAGTCTTTGATGTTCGATCGGCCCTTCCAGACATTCCGATAGTTGGCGTCGGAGGCATATCGTCCCATAAACACGCACTTGAATTTCTTATGGCTGGCGCCAACGCAGTTCAAATTGGTACAGCAAATTTTGCCGATCCCCGAGTGTCTAAAAAAATAATCAAAGGCCTCCGCCAGTGGTGCAAGCTGAACTCAGTTGAAGACATTGCATCAATAGTGGGAAAGAGTCAAACAAATAACGACTTGGATAAACAATAAAAGGAAGAAGGGTAGACATGGAAAGAAATGATGAGATAAGANATAAGCTCGCATTGGCNTTGGANGTGGATGATTTAGTNGTTGGANTTCGTCTGGCGAGAGAACTGAAATCGTATTTCTCAGTNCTNAAGATCGGTTTGGAGCTATATAGCGCTGCAGGGCCGGAAGTGATCGGTACTTTTCAACAGCTCGGGTACAAAATCTTTCTCGANCTAAAATTGCATGATATTCCCAATACAGTCCACCGAGCTTCGAAGGTTCTTGGTTCTCTTGGGGTCAATTATCTCACGCTTCACACATCCGGAGGTTCTGAGATGATGTCAGCTGGTGTAGAAGGTCTTCTAGAAGGAGCTCAGAATGCCGGTATTGGGGCGCCAGTCGCTTTGGGCGTGACAATTCTCACAAGTGACCCAAATGCCGATGAAGAATTGATGAAACAGCGCATTGGGGTAGCGAAAGATTCTGGTTGTTTAGGTTTGGTATGCTCGGCTCTAGATTTACCGATTGTTTCTAAGCAAGCTCCAGACTTGTTAACCGTTGTCCCTGGGATCCGCCCATCAGGAGCGGAGGCGCATGATCAAAAGAAAGTGGCTACCCCATCTAAGGCCCTTGAAGAAGGTGCTGGGCTTCTGGTGATAGGGAGATCTGTAACGGAAGCAGTAAATCCAAATGAAGCCGCTGAAACAATCTACTCAGATATAGCTAANCTNTAACACCTCTTAAGAGAAATACACCACTATCGACGTGCTCAGAACTATTNTTTAGNTATGGCATCACCTCCNAAATTAACAGACGCACAGCGCAAAGCTGCTCTTGAGAAAGCTGCTGAAGCCCGAAAAGTACGCGCAGAGCTAAAGGCACGTATAAAAATGGGTTCNCTTACATTAAGGCAAGTTCTAGATATCTCAGATCAAAATGAGATTGTAAGTAGAACGAAAGTCCTTGCNATNCTTGAATCAATGCCAAAAATNGGCAAAGTGAAGGCAAGGAGACTCATGGAGAGTATAGGTATCGCAGAAAGCAGGCGTCTGCGTGGCCTAGGGGATCAGCAGCGAGCAGCTCTNCTCGCCGAGTTCGACTGATACTNCGNTATGTTGATTGTTGTTTCCGGTCCCGGAGGGGTCGGCAAAGGAACAATCGCTNAATTGCTTGTNGAAAAGCATGAGAAACTNTGGCTTTCGAAAAGTTGGACTACGCGNCCTCGAAGAGNNACNGAGAATGAAGANGCNTATATCTTTGTGACTCGTGAAGAATTTCAACAAGCCATTGAAGAAGGCNNATTTCTTGANTGGGCTGAATTTCACGGTAATTATTACGCNACTCCATGGCCTGACCCNCCNGAAGGNTATGACGTTCTTCTTGAAATTGATGTTCAAGGAGCCAAATCTATAACTGANCATGNACTNGAATTCTTAATGATTTTTNTCGATGCNCCCACGATTGAAGATCAAGCAGNGCGTCTCCGTGGTAGGGGAGATAATGAAGAAGAAGTTTNACGGCGAATCCGTGAAGGGGANCGTGAACGAAATGATGCTAGGGATCTNGGCGCTATTTTTGTAATAAACGACGATCTNGATAGAGCAGTATCCGAAATNTCTTCAATAATTTACACGAATCCTTCCAAAGAATAGGCAGGCTNGCGCGAAAGGTTGCCACAACTGCCCAAAGGAGCTGAAAGACGAGGTAGACTAAATTTCCTACCTGACCAGAAATCAATATGGAGATAAAATGGCTACCGAAAACGAATCGATGATTTCACCAGAAATAGAAGGCCTTCTTGAACGTTCCGCTGAAGAAGGAAAAGANGGATCGAAGTTTCGATTAGTCACTCTTGGGGCAAANCGGGCACGACAAATCAATGCCTACATGTACCAACTGGGGGAGGGTCANGGAGCATCAATACCTCCACANGTAGCAACTGTTTCTAGTAAGCCNCTTACCATAGCTTTCGAAGAGATAATTGCCGGCAAGGTTGTAGCTGGAGAAGCAAGAGAAGAANNTCCTNTCGAAGACTTTTCGGAAGAAATCACTGAGTCTACTGAAGCTGAATAATCTGAAGGGCAGTTATGATTTCTGGGAAAAAAGTCGTTCTAGGTATAACCGGAGGCATAGCNGCNTATAAATCTGTTGAAGTGGTGCGCCGNCTNGTAGAAAGNGGCGCTCACGTAGCTCCCATTATGACTTCAGGAGCAAAGAGNTTTATTGGNGAAGTGACTTTAAGCGCTTTAGCAAGCGAACCTGTTAAGTCATCTCTTTGGGATGAAGATGATCCGATACCTCATACAACNCTTGGACANGAAGCGGACGTGATCCTAGTTGCGCCTGCAACGGCCAGNCTTATAGGGACATATGCTGCTGGAATNTCGAATGATTTATTGACNGCCACTCTTCTTGCTTCAAGAGCGCCAGTAATTTTGTGTCCAGCTATGCATACCGAAATGTGGGAACATCCAGCAGTGCAGGAGAACATCAGGATGCTTCAAAATCGAGGTGTAACTATTGTTGCTCCTGAGGATGGAAAGTTAGCTGGTGGGGATGTAGGTAAGGGACGATTAGCTTCTCCGAATGCAATAATTTCTGCTGTAGAGCAAACGCTGACACTCGACGACTTAGCAGAGTTCAAAATCCTCNTTACAGCTGGTGGGACCCGAGAGCCCATTGATCCAGTCCGTTTCATAACAAACAGATCAACAGGTAAGCAAGGGTATGCACTAGCTGAAGCAGCAGTNGCTCGAGGCGCCACGGTTACTTTAGTAACGACTGTAGATCGGGAAGCCCCTATCGGAGTAGAGATTAAACATGCAGAGACAGCAAGCGATCTTCGTTCAGCGGTTATGTCCTGCGCAGACAATTACGATGTGATTATTATGGCTGCTGCGGTAGCTGACTTTCAACCATCGTTGCCAGCAGATAGGAAATTAAAGAAATCAGAGCAAATAAACAACTTAGAGATAGAGCCCACCCATGATTTTCTTATTGATCTGGGTAAGGGGAAATCTTCTCATCAGATTATTGTTGGCTTCGCTGCAGAGACTGAAGAGCTCGAAAAGAATGC
>PAEG01000029.1 GCA_002703045.1 Acidimicrobiaceae bacterium | reverse complement strand
TGCAAGCTCTCGTGTTAGGAAACTACTATCTGACAGAATACGGTCGTTAACTTCACGATCACGCTCAGCTAACGCTCGGTCTCTGGCTTCCTGCCGAGTNTGAGCTAGTAAAATTAAAGGTGCGGCATAAGCTGCTTGGATGCTNAAGAGGAGATTCAGCAAGATAAATGGGTACTCATCCCATAATCCATTAGCACCAGCAACGGCGTTTACTGTNATCCAGGCAATGACTANAAGAGTCTGTAANGCAAGGTATTTACCCGTGCCNAGTACTCNCGCTATCCTCTCTGACCACATTCCAACTACGTCTTTGTCTTGGTTTGGGCTGGGGACGCTGATTTTCCCGGGTTGAGTTAAGGTGTTGTCTCGTACTTTCATGGAGTTGACCTTTCAATCAGACGAATAACTACGTCATCTACTGTGATTACTCCAACCAATCTTTCAAGAGGGTCAATGACGGCGACAGCAAGTAAGTCATATCTTGCTAAAAGGCTCGCGACTTCATTTTCGCTTGCTGATGGTCGTAAGGTAGGTTCTTCTCTATTTATACAATCTCCAACTTTATTCGCTGGAGGCTCTTGAAGTAGGCGGGGGAGGGTGACACTTCCAAGGTACTTACCGGTCGGGGCTTGAGTCGGAGATTCGGTTACAAATAATCTTACCGAAATAGCTGGAGGCAAATCGGTGTCTCTTAGGCGGGCGATAGCTTCAGCGACAGTCGCATCAGGTGTCAGAATGATCGCCTCGGGATTCATCATTCCTCCCGCAGTATCTTCGCTGTATCGAAGGAGGGCTCGGATCTGAGCCACCTGTTCAGGATCCATCCCAGAAAGGAACGATTCTCGTTGATCAGGGTCCAGTTCTTTTAAAAGGTCAATTTCATCGTCGATCTCCATTTCGCCTAAAACTTCTATTGCGTCTTCGAGTTCAAGGTTCCGCAGGATCTCCGCTTGCTCTGATTCGGGAAGTTCTTCAAGAAGATCAGCTAGTCGACTTGCCTCTAGAGCTGACGTGAGCTCTGCTCTTCGCTCGCTGGGGATAGATTGGATTTCTTCTGCCGCATCAGCTTTATGAAGATCGCGTAATCTAGCGAGGTCGCCAGATACTTGATCGATGAGGAATAAGTCAGCAACCAATGACCAATCCGTAATTTCGACTTGTTTCTTCCAAAGCCGTCCGCCTGAAGTCGTTGAAATTTGACTAGTAGAAAATTTACCTGACTTTAGATTGCTGGCCTTAAACCCGATATCGCTAATCTTTCCATTACTTGTAGAAACTCCAAGTAGATCTTCGGTTGCTAAAAACTCTCCAGTTCTTCGCCTAAAGAGTCTCAGGTCAACCGTTCCTCCTCTTAGATGCACGCCATCTCGGTCTACCGCTTCGACCCTCCCTTCATGAACAAATATCTGTCTCCTATCGACGGAAGCCACAAATCCACGAAGACTGAGCTGATTTCCAGATATCTCCGGAGTCAAAATCAAGTCGTCTATTGAGCCTAAAATCCCTCCATCAGCATCAAAGAGAGATCGTTTTAGAACGCGAGTCGCCCATAATTCGCTGATGTCGGTTTGCCCGCTTATCTCATCATCAGTAGTACTCATCGCATTCTCCTAACTACTAGAGTAGGAGACTAAAGGCTTTAGATCTGACATTTACGAAGCTTTATAGGAGAGGGCCCACACTTCGTAATCAAAGTAACAAACAAGCTGTTCAAAACACTGTATGTTTTGTTTTTCGTGACTTTTCCGGCCTTAAACTTTCCCACGACGATTGTAGGTTCACAGAAGATTCGTCAGCTTCTATTATTATTATTATTAAATTCATCAACTCTAAGGAGAAATAGTGCCTTCTTGGGTCACAAAATCTCGACAGCTAGTCGCTCATAGGGGGAACCCGTGGGATCATCCCGAGAATACGCGTATCTCTATACTGTCAGCTATCGAACTTGGGGCTGATGTGATTGAATTTGATGTTTCTGTAACATCTGACAGTATCCCTATTGCTCTGCATGGCCCGAGACTTCAGAAGTCAACTACTGGGCATGGAAGAGCCAAGGATTTCTCTGGGCACGAAATCAGTAATTATCGTGCTCTTGACCGGAATGGCGAAAGCTCTAGTGAGCCAATCCCAATGGTGAAAGATCTGCTTCGAGAGTTTGGCACCCAGACCTTCTGGAATCTAGATATTAAAGACCCTCGGGCAGTTCCACTCGTATCTTCCATGCTTGATGAGTTTTCTCTGAAGGGGCGAAGCGTCCTTTCCGGACTAAATGTAAAGCAAGTTCTGAAGGTTTCTTCCGAATNCCCCGACATAAATCTTCTCGTAAACCTATCTCGTTTAGATAAAATCTTTCTTCTGTCACGATTTTTTNGGAAGCGATGGGTAGCNTTCCGTTTCTCTGAGATAGCGANGTGCCCATCTGTTGTTGGCATAAATATNCACTGGCGGTATGTAAANCAGGAACTGGTAACCATTCTGCACAGCTTAGAAACTGAAATCTGGACNTTTACNGTTGATAAAGCCATNGAGATGGANAAACTNTTCTCNTTNGGAGTGAATTCTGTGACGACGAATCGACCANCTTTGNGTTCNTCGAACCTCCCGTAATTTAGAGTTAGAACGCGTTGTTGNCTAAGCTCNTTNNACTTAGTAAGTCGAGTGATGAGGAAAAGGANAATATGGCAGAATTCATACANCTTGAAAAGGATAAGACCACTGGAGTAGCAACTATCAGGCTTGAGAGGCCTCCAATGAACGCNATTAGTATGCAATTAGCGCAAGAATTGGGAGAAGCTGCGGAAGAATTATCTGGATCTCAAGAGATTGGAGCAGCCGTTATCTGGGGTGGTCCAAAGATATTTGCAGCTGGGGCTGACATAAAAGAATTTCCAGCAATTCAGGATAAACCGGAAGCTATTGAATTTTCTTTACATTTGCACCAAGCGCTTCTTGCTATCGAAAACCTGCCTCAGATCACGATTAGCGCAGTAAATGGCTTCGCATTGGGAGGGGGCTGTGAGCTAGCTATGTCAACGGATTTTAGGTTTGCTGGAGAGGGAGCAGTTTTCGGGCAACCTGAGGTGTTGTTAGGTATTCTCCCCGGCGCCGGCGGTACTCAAAGGCTCATGCGCCTCGTTGGAATAACGAAAGCCAAAGAAATTAATTACTCTGGAAGGCAGGTCAAAGCTGANGAGGCACAAGCCATTGGACTTGTATCAGAGGTTTTTGCTGACGAGGATTGTTACCCAAAAGCTATAGAAGCAGCAGAGAGGTATGCTCAGGGNCCAAAATCCTTGCAATACATCAAGANGGCGATGATGGATGGTCTTCCACTNCCGCTTGAAGATGCTATTCGAGTGGAGGCTGAAGCCTTNGGGGACTGTTTNGAAACCGCAGACCGGTTGGCTGGAGTTCAAAGTTTTATTGAACATGGGCCGGGGAAAGCGAAATTCACTCGAGAGTAGCAATGTCATTGCACCCCAAACCNCGTGACCTNAATAAAATTCGGACAGCTGACCCAGTCGCTTTGTCTTCGCAGGTTATTGATCTAGGTAGGGCAGACGAGCCTACGAACAGGGTAAGTAATGAACTTTCTGAGATTGAAGACGACATCGCTATTGTTGAATCGTTCAGCCATATGGTTGTTTTTCGAACGGAAGATGGTTTAGTAACCTTTGATGCTAGCGGAGCCCAAAGCGGTCAAGCCGTTGTTGAAGCTCTTAGAGGATGGCGAACAGACCCTATTCATTCATTAGTTTACACCCATGGCCATCTTGACCATGTCGGCGGATCAGGGGCCCTAATAGCCGATGCAGATAACCGAAGCTATAGGCACCCCACGGTCTTTGGGCATGAGAATGTTCCGCGCCGGCTTGAACGGTACGAGAAAACCAATGAGTGGAATATCTTGATTAACCGCCGTCAGTTCGGTGGTGTTTCCCCAAAACACGGGCTAGGTCTCTCTCACGGCCATCCTCGCTTTCTTCCGGAAGAAACCGTATGGCCTGACGTTGTTTACACAGATGAAATGTCTTTAAAAGTTGGCGGATTAGAGATGGAGTTCCATCATGGCAAAGGGGAAACAGATGACCATACGTGGGCTTGGATTCCCTCGAAGAAGACTCTAGTAACAGGAGATCTCGTTATTTGGGTCTTTCCAAACGCCGGGAATCCTCAAAAAGTCCAGCGTTACCCTCTGGAATGGGCGTTAGCCCTTCGACAGATGATTTCCTATGATGCTGAACTCCTGTTNCCNGCCCATGGNTTACCAATTGCNGGNAAAGATCGNATCNGTCGNGTGCTTTCTGATATCGCTGATGTACTCGAAGNGCTNGTCAGTGAGACTGTTGCTCTTATGAATGGNGGCGCNTCATTAAATGANATCATACATGAGGTCAAAATNGACGAGGATAAGCTTGGNCTTCCTTGGCTCCAACCGCTTTATGATGAACCAGAATTTGTNGTNAGGAATATNTGGCGNATGTATGGCGGNTGGTGGGATGCTGACCCTGCTTCTCTCAAACCTTCCCCGCAATCAGATCTAGCAGGCGAACTTGTATCACTTGTCGGAGGCGTGANCCCACTTNTCAGCCGTGCACAAGAGNTAGCTGAAAATGGAGATTTTCGGCTTTCATGTCATTTGATNGAATTTGCTGCGAACGCAGAGCCAGAAAACAAGGTAGTTCACGGAGCTCGAGCTGAGATATACAGGATGAGAAGAGCTAGTGAGTCAAGTCTCATGAGTAAAGGTGTCTTCGCGTCCGCTATGCGAGAATCTGAAGCTATTTCATCTGACGAATGAGTAAATATGCCCAATAACTCGGGTCACTCTTCAACTTCCGGCAAGATTCCGCGCCAAGTGAAAGTTCTTTTGACTGCTTCATTCTTTTCAGCATTTGCAACAGTGGGTCAGATAACCATAATAGGAAAACAAGTTTTCGATATGACTGGGAACGAANTAGACCTNGGGCTCTTAGGCTTAGCTGAATTCATTCCGGTAGCTATCCTCTCACCATTTACAGGACCTTTAGCTGACAGAAAAGACCGACGGAAGGTATTCGGCTGCGCATTATTGTGCGAGGCGATCGTTTCACTCCTGATCTTCNTTTACATTGCTANCGAACCAACTTCTGTTTATCCAATTTTTGGCCTGATGATGCTTTTCGGAGTCGCACGCGCATTTGCNACTCCTGCGAGTCGGGCGCTTCCTATAGATTGGGCTCCAGATGATGTTGTAGAACGAGTAGTAGCGCTAAAGTCTGTGGCCTTTCAAGCGGGTATCATAGCTGGCCCTGCCGCATTTGGATTTATCTTTGTTGCTGGCCGGTCAATCCCGTACCTTGCTGCTGTCTGTGCATACGTTGTCGCAGCTCTACTGCTCCTAACTATTGGATCAAAGCCTATTAAGCGACTAGAGACATCTGGCACTCGCCAGGCTTTTCGTGATGCGTTGGAAGGTTTACGGTTTGTTCGCTCCAAGCCTGTCCTGTTTGGGGCAATCTCACTTGATCTTATCGCAGTACTACTTGGCGGAGCGGTTGCATTGCTTCCCGCCATCGCAGAAGACAGGCTTGGGGTCGGGGCGGTGGGGTTAGGTTGGTTGCGCGCTGCTGTAGGTATAGGCGCAACAGTTGTAGCAGTTCGCCTTTCAATACGGCCATTGAAAACGCACATAGGCCGNTCGTTATTTNTCTCAGTAGGGATCTTTGGGATTGGAACAATCGTCCTAGGNCTAACCACAAACTTCANGCTTGCCTTTTTAGCATTGATGGTTCTAGCCGGAGCAGATGCTGTTTCGGTGTATATTCGAGCCAGTCTGGTTCCTCTTGCTACTCCTGANCGGATGCGGGGCCGTGTTCTAGCAGTTGAAGGAGTTTTTATAGGGGCGTCCAACGAACTAGGAGCTGTAGAGTCCGGCCTTACCGCTGCAGCATTTGGCCTTGTAGGCTCAATTCTATTTGGGGGAATAGGGACGCTAGCTGTTGTAGTCGTATGGTGGCGTTTCTTCCCTGCTTTGAGGAACGTCGAACGGTTGATAGACGTCAAACCTGACACTAGCTAGGTAGTTTCTCTCCCCACTATGTCCAAAAATGGCATACTCTAGTGGCACACTTAACGTATGGATGACANTCCTCTTGATCAATCAGGGCAACCGCCNTTGACACAATCTGANATGTGGTCGTTTTTCGTTCAGGAACTTTCAGACGAGGAACTTAGCAAGTTAGGTGTCTCTATTTTTGAAGAACAACGACAACGCGCAATTGCTGGAGGTGACCAAGAAGAAATTATTGCNAAGGCNTTCGAAACTGGATTTGAACGCTCCGGNCTTGGGGTCATGCCATGGATAGANGGNTCCTTACTTGTCTGNCCCGGTNCNTTAATATCAAAAAGTCAGGGATCTCATCGTTGCCGNTTCGTCAGCATTAATCAAGAATGGGTTTGGCAGTCAAGCATGCTCATAACTGAATCNAAAAGACCAGGACANGGCTCTGACAAAGGATTTCGAGCGATTGCGCTTCTTCCNGTTATTGAAGGAACAGCAGTTGATATTGTCAGCGGTCGTTTGCAATCCGGCGAACACAGAGCCCAGAAGGTGGTATCTCTTGAAGTCCGTGATGGGAAATTACTTCAAGTAGACACTCGCGTGATTTCTAACAGCGGCCATCATCACTAATTATTAACTGCACTACTGAGCTCTTGGAATCCCATGGTACGGGGATCCTGCATCTTGAAACTTCTGATACAGCTCAAAGAATTCCTCTCCAAACGGATCGCCACCTCGTAAAGGCATACTTGCCCGCACAATAGTAAAATCAAGTGGAGTAAGCTCAGAAGCAGCGTTGAAGTGGCGCTCTGCCTCTTCTTTACGTCCATTTCTCCGAAGATGAGCAGCGGTCTTGAAATGCAGCCTCGCTTGAACCTCGTCTTCTGATAAATCGGGGACGGAGTATGAAGCGTCATTTGGTAGCGAACCTTCATGGACCCAGTCGCGTACCTGCTGCATATGGGTTTCGCGACTTATCCCAGTAATTTCCGTAAAGGTATCGGTACCGAATTCCGCAGCTGCCGGTCTGGCAATCATGTTGTTCTCATCAATCCAAACGACTGACGGAACGTTACTAATTGCGTAGAGTTCTGTGAGGAGATGGTCTTGATCCATAAGTACTGGGTAGGTAGTCCCAGTTGCTAATTCACTTACTGCTGTTGTGTTCTCATCGATTGCAACTGCAATAATCTGGAAATTATCTTCCTTAAGCTCTTCGAACAGTTCCTGCCAGCCTGGCAGATCAAAAGCGCAACCTCACCAACTTGAAAAAGCTACAAGAAGTCGTTTTTTCCCTGCCCAGTCAGATAGGGCTCGGTCAACTCCTGAGATATCTGGAAGGGAGAAATCTGGAGCAATTCGCTGCGTCAAGGCAGCAGACCTGACATTGTAAGGTTGACCAATTGCTACTATGCCGGCAGCTTCATCGGTTAGAGTTGGGCGGCCCACAAGATCAGCGAGCTGACTTAGGTTATAAGCTCCCTCACTGTCGGAATTAATATTGTCACCCAGAGGGATGCAAGAATCTCCTTTGCATAGCCCTTCAGTCTTGAGCTCCCAGCCTAGAACTCTTTCTATTTCCTCAGAGGCGAGATATGGCTGTCCATCAGACCATGACCCCTCAGTTGTAACTGGCTGATCAGCTAATACGGTGATTTGAAATGTTTCTGTCATTGTTTACCTCCGAAGAGTATCTGAATCGATTGCGAAGAGAGAAGCAGCGCCGCTTGTCGCTGATGGAAGTAAGCCAGTAACTTGCGGAAGTATCTGCTGGGCGTAAAAAGTCGCTGTTTCTATTTTTGCTTCAAGAAATTCCGAATTTCCTGAATTCTCCTTTAGAGAAACTTGAGCGGCTAAGGCTGCTTTCCCCATTAGCCACCCTCCTACTGTTGTTCCAAACATACGTAGATAAGGGGTAGCGCCAGCAAGTCCGGCGTCTGTGCTCCCTCCTCCATTTTCTAACAGCCATGTACTAGCTGTTTTTAAGCTCTCATTGGCTGACTGCAATGGGCTTCCGATATCGCTGAGATTGTTCTTGGACAGCTCAGCGACTGTATCGTCTATGTCAGCGAGTAGCTCACTAACGACTGCACCATTTCTCATGCTGAGCTTTCTTCCTACGAGGTCAATTGCCTGGATACCATTTGTACCTTCGTAAATACCAGCGATGCGTATNTCTCGGTAATGTTGAGCTGCGCCTGTTTCNTCAACGAAACCCATACCTCCATGAATTTGTATTCCNATGCTAGTCAGTTCGTTTCCAAGNTCTGTGCACCAACCTTTTGACAGAGGTGTGAGAAGGTCAGTTAGTTCTACACCTGCTTGCCGTTCTGTCTCGTCAGGNTGGTTATGAGCTATATCGATGGCTTTTGCATTCAGGTAGATCAAGCACCGCATCGCTTCTATNTAAGCCTTCATTGTCATTAGCATTCGTCGAACGTCGGGATGCTCCAGGATTAATGAAGACTCTCCCTTAGGGGTGTCAGATCTTCTTCCTTGGCGTCTTTCTAGGGCGTACTCGATGGCTTGTTGATATGCCCTATCTGCAACGGCAAGACCTTCCAGGCCTACAGCTAATCTGGCCTGATTCATCATCGTAAACATGTATCTCATTCCAGAGTTCTCTTCGCCGACTAGATATCCGCGTGCTCCTCCATTATCACCGAATTGTAAGACGCAAGTGGGTGAAGCATGTATACCTAATTTGTGTTCTAGCGAAATACATTTGACNTCNTTAGCTTCCCCAATATTCCCATTATCGTCAACCAAGTATTTGGGNACGATAAACAAACTTATNCCTTTTGTGCCAACGGGAGCATCAGGAGTTCGGGCTAGAACTAAGTGGACGATATTGTCGGTTAAGTCATGTTCCCCCCAAGTGATATATATTTTCTGACCACTAATAAGGTAAGAACCATCTTCTTGTTGCTCTGCTTTGGTAGTTAAGGCACCTACGTCTGAACCAGCTTGAGGTTCAGTTAAGTTCATTGTGCCCGCCCATTCTCCGGTGATTAATTTCGGCAACCATTTGAGTTTCTGGCCGCTATCGCCGTGAGCAGTGAGGGCGTGAATAGATCCTTGGGTGAGCATAGGGTTCAAAGATAATGCCATATTTGCAGCGGTCAGCATTTCCGTAACAGCTATACCCACAAGCCACGGGAATCCGCCACCACCGTATTCAGGGTCAAAACTTATTGCCCCCCACCCAGCATCCACATATTGTCCGTAAGCTTCCAAAAAACCATCAGGAGTCGAAACAGATCCATCCGAATTTAAGGAACTCCCTTGAAGATCGCCTGTCCTATTAGTAGGAGAAATAACTTGCGAGAAGAATCGACCAGCCTCATCCAACAAATCGTCTAGAGATTCAAGGCCAACATTTGTGAAGGGAGGAAAATCTTGGAGAGACTCAATGTCTACCACTTCTTTGAGTGTAAATTTCATATCTTCTAACGGGGGAGCGTATTCACTCATGAATTCCCTTTCATCCCTGTAACTAAAACAGCTTATCTCCCCATGATGCTACCCATACCATTAGGGCCCCGACTCGCTCAGCTAAAAATTTCTTTATTTGAGGGCAAAAAAAGAAGCTACTTAGTAGGTTCTCATATAAGCCTAAAAATTTGAACAGAAATCTTTTAAATAAGCTTAATGAGGATCCATGGAAGGTGCTTCGCTAAATAACCATATTCACGATGTCGAGGTCTATTTTTCTGGGAGTCTTCTTGGCTGCCTCTCAGTGTCTACAGAAAGAAGTTTGACAGTAAGTGACCCTACATGGGAAGGGCAAATTTTAGGTTCTGATTATTTAGTATGGGGGCTAAACCATAAAAGAGTAAATCTTCAGTTCGAAGATGGCTCAGGCTTAGAAGCTATTATTCGTCCAGGTGGCAAAGTATTTCGAGTTCCGAATAATTAATTTAAATCTCTTATGATTGATGAAGCAATAGCTTTCGCAGCTTCAGAAGGTGAAGTGCTTCGGTCAAGAACTTCACTCAGAATTAATTTTCCCGATTCACTTTGGAGAGCATCATGTGATACTGAGCCGATAAGTAATTCAAGACGGTTTTGGATCTCCATTAGAGTCCGCTGTTCCTGTCTAATTTGAAAAGACCCAGATTTCGCTAAGTGCTCTCTATGGTCGTCTATCGCCATAAGGATTTCTTCCGCGCCTTCTCCTTCAAGAGAATTTGCCATAATAATAGGCGGCCTGTATCCAGTTTTTTCTTCGAGGCCAGAGACATGACCTAGATCAAGCATCAGATCCAAGTCTCTTCGAGTGTCATTCGCCCCCGGACGATCTGATTTATTTACAACAAAGATATCAGCAACTTCAAGTAAGCCGGCTTTATTCGCTTGCACTGCATCTCCCATCCCAGGAGTAACAACAACGACGGTAGTATCGGCAGCACCTGCGACATCAACTTCGACCTGTCCCACGCCAACAGTTTCAATAATGACTGGGTTGTATTGAGCGGCATCAAAAAGCTGTATAGCTGCGGGTACGGCTAGCGCAAGTCCACCAGAGTGTCCTCTTGTCGCCATAGACCGGATAAAGGATCCTTCACCAGCAAGGTCATCCATTCTGATGCGGTCACCTAGGATCGCTCCCCCAGTTAGGGGTGATGATGGGTCAACAGCGAGAATCGCCGGTTTCTTTCCAACCTTTGCGATGTTTTCAATGAGTCTTCCAGTTAATGTAGATTTTCCTGACCCTGGCGCACCTGTAATCCCGATCACATGTGCGTTTCCAGCGTTTTGATGAGCTAAACCAGCCACATTGTCAGCAGGTTCTCCTCCTTTTTCAATTATTGAAAGTAACTTTCCTAGACAGCGTCTTTCACCAGATAGTGTTTGCTCAAACAGTTGAGGTATGGAGTTATCTGAGGGGCTCACGTTCAATCTCGAGCGGATATGGCATCACGGACTGTTGCAGCTACTTCTTCTGCTGAAGCCCCAGGGCCAAGAATGGCAGCTATACCTATATTCTTAAGTTCAGCTACATCCTCATCAGGCACGATACCGCCAATAATGAGGGGGATATCTAACCCTGCGTCACTAATAGCCTCCATCATTCTGGGCCCTAAAGTTAAATGCCCAGCATTGTGCATCGATAATCCGATAGCATCAGCATCCTCTTCCTCGGCAGCTGCAATGATGCTGGCGGCAGTTTGACGGAGTCCTAAATAAATTACCTCCATACCTGCGTCTCGGAGGATCCTAGCTACAACTTTGATACCTCGGTCATGGCCATCTAATCCTAGTTTTGCAAGGATCACTCTATATTGTGGTTCGCTCATACCATTTAGCTCCTAATCAGTTCAGAAGATATCAAATGATTGCTCTTTCAACGTACGTACCGAAAACTTTTTCCATAGCATTGGCAATCTCTTCTTCCGTTGCATATGTCTTTACNGCATCGATAATTACTGGCATTAAATTCCGAGCTGGGTCTGAAGCNGTTTCTGTAATAGCAGTAAGGGCTTCTTCAACTTGGCTTTGATTACGGTCGGTCTTAACAGTTTGGAGTCGTTTCAGTTGGTATTCCTCAGTTTCAGCTCCGATCCGAAGCAGATTCCGATCTTCGGGTCGATCACCTTCGGTGAAGCCGTTCACTCCAACTATTATTCTTTGTCCTGCGTTGACTTCACGCTCAAACCTGTAAGCGGCATCAGCAATTTCTCCCACAAAATACCCATTCTCAATACCAGCAAATGTTCCTTCTAATATTGATCCGCTCCCTAAGTTATCAAGATGGGCAAAAATATCTTCCGCTTGTCTTTCCATTTCGTCTGTCATCCATTCGACGTATGGGGCGCCTCCAAGTGGATCTGCCACGTTCGTTACGCCAGTTTCATGGGCAACGATTTGTTGAGTTCGAAGAGCAATTCTTGCGGCATCTTCGGTTGGTAGGGCCAAAGCTTCATCGAAGCTATCAGTGTGAAGAGACTGCGTTCCACCCAATGCAGCGGCTAAGGCTTGAATACCGACTCTAGCAATGTTGTTTTCAGGCTGTTGAGCTGTGAGGGAAACACCAGCAGTCTGAGTATGGAATCGGCACATCATCGCCCGTTCATCTGTTGCCCCATATCTATCTTTCATCCAGCGAGCCCAAATACGACGAGCGGCTCGAAACTTACCGATTTCTTCAAAGAAATCGCTNTGGCTATTAAAAAAGAAACTAAGTCGCCGCCCAAACTCGTCAACATTCTGTCCNGCAGCGATTGCTGCCTCAACATAAGCNAACCCATTAGCAAGGGTAAACGCTAGCTCTTGGGCTGCTGTGCTTCCTGCCTCCCTAATGTGGTACCCCGAGATCGATACTGGGTGCCATTTGGGCATTTCAGCGGTCGTGTATTTGACCATATCTGTGATGATTCTCATAGAAGGCCGAGGAGGATAGATGTATTCTTTCTGGGCCTGATATTCCTTGAGAATATCATTTTGTATTGTGCCGGCAAGTTGGTTGGGTGACACTCCATTTTGTTCGGCCACAGCAATATACATAGCAAGTATTGTTGCTGCTGGGCCATTAATCGTCATAGANGTGGAGACTGATGAAAGATCTATGTCAGCAAAGAGGTCTTCCATATCGGCCAGAGTGTCAATTGCTACACCGGCCCTACCGACTTCACCGAGAGACCATTCGCTATCTGAATCTCGTCCCATAAGAGTAGGCATATCAAATGCTGTCGATAAACCAGTTCCACCATTTCGTAGGAGCTCCTTGAATCGAAGATTAGTATCTTCTGCGGTTCCAAAGCCGGCGAACATTCGCATGGTCCACAAACGAGATCTATACATCGATGGGTATAAGCCTCTAGTAAAGGGGTATTGCCCTGGGTAGGGTTCTGATCCGTAGACGGGGTCAACTGGAACGCCAGACATGGTTTCAAATGGGACGTCCCGTAGGTGAGCTTTGTCATACTCCTCTTGCCATAGCTCTTGTGGTTCTAGGCTCGAATTTTCTTCTGTTCCCACTCGTACTCCTTTAGGTGCATCTGGTCGGATACATTCTAGACGGAAGTGAGCTAAATCTCATGTTGGGAATAAATCAGACATGNGCTTTGTTGATCGTTACGTAGTTCAGAAATATTTCAGAACTACCGCTAAGCTACCCTTCGGAGGGAAAACACTATGGAACTTGGAATCTTTGGTTCGTCNAGAAATGTATCTGAATTAACAGANCAGGTTGAGAAAGCCGCTGANCTCGGCTACTCAACCTTTTGGACCCCGCAAATATTTAACTTGGATGCGCTGACNGCTCTGGCGGTTGTCTCGTCAAAAGTGGCAAATATCCGATTAGGAACATCAGTTGTCCCAACATTCCCAAGGCACCCGATGATGTTAGCCCAGCAAGCTTTAACAGTGAATCAAGTTTCTGGAGGGCGACTTGATTTAGGTATCGGGTTATCGCATAAACCTGTTGTCGAGGGCATGTGGGGCATGTCTTTCGATGGCCCGGTAGGCCACATGCGAGATTATCTCACGATATTGATGGCTCTTTTACATGAAGGGTCAATCTCCCATGGAGGTAAGCATTTGACGAGTAGGGGAGGTATAGATATTCCAGCTGATCCCCCTCCAGTTCTCGTAGCAGCTCTGGGCCCTCAAATGCTTAAGTTGGTAGGGAAAACTGCTGATGGGACTGCAACCTGGATGACGGGCCCAAAGACTATTCAGGATCATGTTGTACCTGTGATCAATGACGCCGCAGAGAAAGAGAATAGGCCCCAGCCTCAAGTTGTAGCAGCAATTCCTGTTTGTATTCACCCAGATAAGGAAGTAGCCACAGAGTATGCAAAGCGTGATTTTGGATTCTATGGTGACCTTCCTTCATATAGGGCCATGCTTGATCGCGAAGGCCTAGAGAATTCCTGGGATATCGCTATTACTGGCTCATTTGAACAGGTAGCCGAA
>PAEG01000028.1 GCA_002703045.1 Acidimicrobiaceae bacterium | reverse complement strand
TGTCTGCCCTTAAGTCACTATGGATAAATGTTGAGGGGAATGCTGCAGTGCGGAGCAACATTTTATCTATTTGATCAGCTAGCTCTTCGCCTGTTTTAGTAATGGATGAGAGTGAAATTTCCCCTTCGAGCATTTCAGCTAACTGTCCCCATCCGTTACGTGTAATAGTCGTTAAGTTGGTTCGCCTTCGCTGGTCGTCTAATCGTGGTAGCCAGCTAATTGTTTCCAATTTGGGGTCGTTCCACCAATGCGCATGTAATTTCGCCATTTCTGAGATTACAAGCCGAGCTTGTTGTTCTGATAAGCCTGCGATTTGATCTACTGAGGTATCTGCACGAATCATTTCCTGCAACAGGAGAAATTCAGCGGTCTCATCGTTGTACCATGCTGCAATAAATTCAGGAACATTAACAGGTGCGGATGAAAGTAGCTCATCGTAGCTACGGAGCTCGCGTTCATGAGTGTCTCCTCGTTTCGCAAGAGCTAAAGTCTCTTCACGGATAGCGGCAAATTTTGCAACAAGCGTCAGCGGTTCTCTGGAATTATTATGAAAAGAAATATCCAGTTTAAAGATTTCTCCGAGCATTCCCCGATCTTCCCCTATACGGTCAGCATGAAACTCGGAAACATCTTCTCCAAGTGCATCACTAAGAAAAGATTCGGTCAGTTCCCCAATAGAAATTGGGAAAGGTGGAGGATTGATCACGCTTTGCCCTGAAGAGAAACGAATTCCTCTATTTCAGCTTCACGGAGACGCTCATACCATTCTCGTATTTCTGCTCGTCGATTTCGGTCCATAGCAAGGTTAACTAACTCATGGGGATCCTCATGAAGGTCATAGAATTCATGNTCTTGATCATCNAAATNNGCATCTTCTGTGAAGATCTTCGGCCCTTCAATNGGAGTNCCTCGNGTAGTNCTNGACCCTCCAACACCGTAATATCGGCAGTATTTATAGCGGCCGTCAAANATTCCCCTACTNGCATACCTNGTATTCAACAGGCCGTCATACCACGCCCAGTCTTGGGCAAACAGAACATAGTCTCTNCCGTNAAGNGATGGGTTTTGCCAAAGGGGGAGCATCGANCGGCCAGGTAGATCAGCTTCATCNGGGTTNATCCCACCNAGTTCACAGATAGTGGCCGCGAGATCGACAGGGCTCATCATCGCATCAGTAACGGATCCTGGAGAAGTAATGCCTGGCGCTACGACGTACAACGGTATTCGCATAGTCTCCTCATAATTCCATGGGCCTTTTGAACGAAGGCCATGAGAGCCACACTGGTCACCATGATCAGCAGTGAAAATAACGACGGTATTGTCCCACGCATCGGTTTCATCCAACGCATTAAGGATCAAGGACAAGCTCTCATCGCTCATCTGATGCAGTTTGAGATAATAATCTAGCAGGCGAAGCCATTTCGGCCTATCAGCTGGATCCAAATAGCCATTTGACCTAGACATTTCATGCATGAATCTTCTATGGACATCAGGCTTAGAATGCAGGTCGTCGTCGAAATTCTCTGGAAGCTCCGTCATCCACTCTTCATAAGGAAGATTAAAAGCGGGAAGTGGGTCTTCTCGCCCCCAGTCGTAGGTCGCATATCGCTCTTTTAAAGCGTTGACCTTCTCAGCATTTTCTTCCTGATACCAGGGTTGATCCATGGGGAACCACATGATGTCATGCGGATTAACGAGACCCACTGACAAGAACCATGGGTTTGACTCGTCCTTCCTGTCCTCTATCCACTTGGCAGCGGAACGTGCAATTGGTTCGTCAAATTCGACGCCGCTTCCAGCTTGTCCCCAAAATGCTTTATCGTTACCTTCCCAGTCGCTAAACCCATACGCGTCCATGTCAGGAAAGGCAACTGGGGCAAGGTGCCATTTGCCCTTGTAACCCGTGTAATAGCCCTTCGAACGGAAAAGCTTCCCGAGCGTTTGGGCATCCGTGGATAGTTCCCCATTTGCCGGCATTATGCAGTTTTCTAGAACTCCATGAACCGGAAGGTATTGGCCCGTAAATAAGGTTCCGCGGCTTGGTGAACAAGGGGATGTATGCGTGTAATACTTTGTAAACTCCAAGCCTTGATCCATGAGGCGTTGTCTGGCTGGTAACGAGAAACCCTCAGGAATCCAATCTCTTTGACGTTCTTGATCTGCGACTATTAGGAGAATATTTGGTGCGTTCATTTAATAAAATTAGCACGATAGGAAGTCTGATATGTAATCCATAGATTTCATAGAATATGTTTTTAACTAGTCGTCGGGTTGTGCCTGTCGATCTGACGAAATGAGATGTACCGTCTAAAATTTCAAAACTGGACAATCCAAAAGGAGTTCCGGAATGCTTGTCCCATTAACCGTCAAAGATCATATAGATCGGGCTCGTCTCGTCTATGGCACTCGTATCGGAATCATTGATGAGCCGAATCAGCTGGCGCAACCTCTTCCAGACCTCACGTATGGTGAGTTCGCTAGTCGGGCCAAGGCCATGGCTAAGGGGTTTGAACAAATGGGTGTTCCNATCGGTGGCCGCGTTGCCCTTGTATCTCAAAACGCGTCGCGAATGCTTACNTTTCTATTTGGGACAGCCGCTTGGGGGAGAGTNGGTGTNCCGNTTAATTTTCGNTTAAACCTTGAGGAAATTCAATACATTGTTGACCATTCCGGTGCGGAAGTTTTANTTGTTGACCCAGAGTTAGCCGACACTTTAAAGNNCATNTCGGTAAAGAAGNTGATTGTTCTGGGTGCCGATACTGACAGTNNGATCTTTGTATCNGGAGAACCTGAAGANTGGGAGGAGGATGAAAACGCTACCGCAACGATTAACTACACCAGCGGAACGACGGCGAGACCCAAAGGTGTCGAAATGACCCACCGGATGCTCTGGACAAACGCNGCGATCTTTGGTTGGCAGGCGGGAGTGAATGACCGTGATGTGTATCTGCATACATTGCCGATGTTCCACTGCAATGGGTGGGGGATGCCNTTTTCGCTAACTGCCATGGGAGTTCCTCAAGTTGTTTTGCGTAAAGTCGACGGGCAGGAAATCCTCAAACGAGTTAAGAAGCATGGCGTGACACTGATGTGTGGCGCTCCCGCTGTTGTAGCTGCGATACTTGACGCCGCTGCGACATGGGAAGGGGAGATACCTGGGACAGGGAAGACAAGAATTGTTGTCGCTGGAGCCCCACCACCTACTTCAATCATTGAGCAGGTAGAAACTGTTTTAGGTTGGGAGTTCATTCAGATCTACGGCCTTACCGAGACAGCTCCTCTTTTAACGATGTCGCGAGGGAGAACAGAATGGGACCAGCTNCCCAGTGGAGAACGGGCACAGTTGCTTGGTCGTGCTGGTGCGCCAGCTCTGGGTGTGAAGATAAAGGTTACTGATGACGGTGAGATTCTCGCCCGATCGAATCATGTCTTAAAGGGTTACTGGGATCAACCTGAAGCGACTAATGACGCTATCCGCTCCGGGTGGTTCCATACCGGTGATGGTGGATATATCGATGACGAGAACTATGTGGCGATTGCTGATAGAAAAAAGGATGTCATTATCTCAGGTGGGGAGAATGTTTCTTCTATCGAAGTCGAAGACGTTCTCTTCTCGCATGAGGTCGTAACCGAAGTTGCTGTTATCGGCGTTCCCGATGACAAATGGGGAGAAACCGTAAAGGCACTCGTCGTCGTTGACAGCGAAATAACTGAGCAAGAACTTATCGATTACTGCCGTGAAAAATTAGCTCATTACAAATGCCCAACATCGATTGAATTCCGNGATGAACTTGCAAGAACGGCGACTGGCAAGCTGCAAAAGTACAAGCTACGCGCTCCATATTGGGAGGGCCAAGAAAAACAGATTAATTAGTGCAGCGACCTAAACAAAGGAGGGATTTATGGGTGGTGAAGCATACGACGTGATCAAACAATTCTGGTCCAATCAGGATTCAGGGGATTACACACGGACAGCACATATGTTTTCTGAAGATGCGGTTTTCGATGACCCGATTTTTGGGACCTTTAACGGAAGATCTGAAATATCTCAATTCCTAGAGAAGATGAATACGGTCGTGGGTTCGATCAATGGCAAATTTCGTCTCGAAGAACTTGCCGGAGATGATCACACAGCTTGGGCACAGTGGTCTTTCACCTCAGACGATGGATCCCGAGAGGGCGTTGGTGTCTATCGCGTCAAAGATGGACACATCACCTACTACAGGGATTACATGAATGAGGCAGAGAGTTCCTAACTCTGATTATTAGAGAGGATCTCTTCTCCAATTATGGGACCGGACTTTAAGCTAAAGAGTCCTCCGAGAAGAACGGCAATAATCGCACTTGAGTAAAGAATCGCTGATAGCGACGTTATCTCTATCAGCGGACCTGCAATTAAATTCCCGAAAGGGACCGTTCCTCCGAAAGAAAGCACCCAGATAGCGGCAATCCTTCCGCGTATATTCTCATCCACATGCTCCTGCCAGTACGTGCTCAGCGTTGTCGGCAGAATAAGGTAACACAAGCCAACCAAGAAAATAGCGAAGTACCCGGTGTTAATAGATCGAAGGGAAACAAGCCATGCAAGTGTTGCCCCAAATGACACGAGCGAAAATCTGATCAGCAGATCTCTTCGTGCTTGTAACAGGACGGTGCCGACGAGAAGAGCGCCGAAAAGCGCGCCAAAGCCAAAAGTTGCATAAAACCATCCATATTGGGTGCTTTTGGCGTCAATACTCATATTCACTTCAGCGATAGCTGGAAGTTGGCCGATAAAAGGAAGGCAAAAGAACGAAAATAACGACATCAAGATTAGCGGGCTTCCAACTTGGGGCGCGCGTTTGGCTATTCTGAANCCGCCAAGAAGGCGATCACCCAAACTTTTTGGTTCCGCTGTTGTCTCAGGAATTTGGGTAAACACTATTGCTGCCAAGACGAAGAGGTATGTNGCTGCGTTTAATCCAAAAACCTCTGCAAATCCGAAACGGCTAGTCAACCATCCGCCCAAAGCAGGTCCGATAACTCGGGCGCCATTCATCGACATCGAATTCAAAGCCACAGCNGCTTGGAGATTATTTCNTCCGGCAAGTTCAGGGATAACCGANGTGAAAGTCGGGGCGTAAATTCCTTGGCCCAGACCGATGATAAAAACCAAAACCAGAAGCGTTCTTTGCCCGATCTCACCATCTGCAACGTTTACCGTCAGAACCACCGTCCACGCTAATTGCCAAACCTGGGANAGGAAAAGAATNTNNCGCCTNTTNCCNGTATCGGCAAGCGATCCNCCCAGAAGACTCAGAAGGGCAAGNGGGCCNAGATTCGCAAAGATAATTGCCCCGAGGTATTCACTTGAGCCGCTTATCTCCCATGCAAGAACACCGAGCGCTGTTGTCTGCATCCACCGCCCAATTCCCGATAGNAATGACCCGATATAGAGCCGTCTAAAGGGGGTGACAGCTANCGCTTCACGNGTAGTNCCACGNTTAGGTCGTTCAGGCATAAGTACCAACCGTAGCGATACATAAGGCTTCGACTACGAACCCTATGCGATTTCAGTTGTGATTTCTGCCACAAATACTCAGAAGATCGTNTACCCGCCATCNANACACACCTGTTGGCCGGTGTGAAAAGTTTGAGACGGGTCTGCAAGGAAAGCCCCAACTTCTCTAAATTCGCTAGGGTCCGCCCATCGCCGAACAGGAGTTCTCCGCGTCGTCACTTCACGGAAACGGTCATTCTCAAATGCAGGAGTTGCAAGTTCCGTTACTGTCCATCCCGGCAAAAGGCTATTGACCCTAATCTGATGGCGGGCCAAAGCAACAGCGAGCGCTCTGACGAGCCCGGTTACACCTGTCTTCGCTGTTCCGTATGCCTCATTGCCTCCAGCTCCATGGACTGCCGACGTTGACGATACGGCGACAAGACTCCCGCCCGTTCCCTGATCGATAAGATACCGTGCCGCCTCACGTAACGTTAAGAACACTCCGTCAAGATTTACAGCCATAATTTTCCGCCATTCTTCAAGACTCACGTCCACGAATGAGGTGCCGGTACCTGCGCGTCCAGCGTTTGCGAACAACCCGTCAATCCTTCCAAATGCACTGAGCGTTTCCTGCATACACCGTTGGACATCCACTTCGGAACTTACATCACAAGTAAACGCATGGGACGCAGCGCCTCTTTTCTGCAGATCACTTACTGCGGCTTCACTTTTCTCCGTATTTCGAGCCCATATAGCGACAGAGCCGCCCGCATCAGCGATCCCTTCAGCTAAACCTAGACCGATGCCGCCATTCCCACCAGTGATAATAAAGACCTTTCCAGATAAGTCAGGCATTAGTAGCCCCTTCTAATAGCGGCGTGATTGATTCAGCGATGAAAGTAAGGTGATCTAGATCATCCTCATCAAGTACTTGAAGGTATATGCGTGTAGCGCCAGCTTTCTGAAATGCCAATATTCGGCTAACCGCTTCTTCAGGCATCCCAGCGACACCNCTTTCTCTGAGTTCGGTTGGGGATCGCCCGATTCGTTCAGCACGTTTTATAAACTCTTCCTCTGAATCGGAGACACATACTACCTGAGCCACAGAAAAAATAAGGCTCTCAGGATCACGGCCAATAGATTCACATGCTTGGGATACGCGGCCAACCTGTTCCTTGAAAGCATCCGGTGATCTGAAAGGTAGATTAAATTCATCAGCAAAACGGGCAGCTAAACTCGGCGTTCGTTTAGGGCCACCGCCACCAATAATGATTGGGATACCGGGATTCTGGACTGCTTTGGGAAGAGCCGGACAATCTTTTAGAGCTACGGTCATTCCCTCAAAATCAAACGATTTTCCTGCAGGTGTATCACGGAAAAGACGAAGGATTTCAAGTTGGTCTTCCATACGGTCAAATCGTGCTTTTAATGCGGGGAATTCTATTCCCAACGCCTCATGTTCTCGGTCAAACCATCCAGCGCCAACTCCAAGTTCTAGACGCCCCTGCGACATTTGATCAATTTCAGCGCTTATCACAGCTAGCCGCCCAGGTTTCCTAAACGTCGATGAGCAAACAAGTGTTCCGAGTCGTATTTCGTTTGTGTCGCGCGCTAAACCAGCTAACGTCGTTAAAGCATCAGTTGGGCCCATTCTTGGATCGGCATCACCCATCACGTGATAGTGGTCGCTAACGAAGAAGCCATCAAATCCCAAATTTTCAGTATGGGTCGCGAGTGCAGAGAGTCTTTGGTAACCAGCTCCTTGCTGTGGTTCGGTGAAAATGCGGATCTTCATGAGCGGAGTCAGTATTAGAAAGTACTAGTTCTCAGAATTAAATGCTGCTTCTAAAGCGGCAGTCTGATCGGCAGCCCATCGCAAAGAAAGAGGGGACTCTGCGACAAAGCCGTTACTTCCATGAAAAGCCCCAGGGTAGACATGAAGCTCTACGGAAACGCCTGCTTGGGATAAGCGTTGGGCGTACTCAATGTCTTCGTCTACGAAAATATCCAGTGTTCCCACGTTGATATATGCAGGAGGAAGACCAGAGAGATCGCTGGCAATGCTAGGAGAGGCATATGGTGTTACCTCAGCCGCTCCGCCAAGGTATGCCTCCCAAGCGGCTATATTTGCCTCCCTATTCCATACACGTGTATCTGACGTGCCGAAACTACTCGGGGTTTCGTTCCGGTGATCAAGCATTGGGAAAACCAGAAGCTGGAAGATCAAATTAGGGCCACCGTTATCTCTCGCCATTAGGGCCGTCCCAGCGGCAAGCCCACCGCCAGCTGAAGCACCGCCGATAGCGATCCGTTCAGACGAGACTCCTAAACTGCTAGCGTTTTCACTAAACCATTTCAGCGAAGCGTAACAGTCATGTAACTGGGCAGGGCAAGGATCTTCAGGGGCCAGGCGGTAATCAACTGAAACCACTACACATTGATGTGTTATAGCCATGGGGGTGCATACGTCGTCGTCCCAATCGGCAGTACCAAGAACCATTCCGCCACCATGGATCCACAAGATCCCAGGCGCTTCAGAAGGAAGCGATGTGGGTTTGTAGACTTTTACGCGCACGTCCGGATCGCCGTTGAGGCCGGGAACGTGCACTTCTTCTATAGATACATCCNCAGGCTGTTCAAAAGCCGGCATTTGAGAAAAGAGATCCTCGATACCCTCCCTTGTCGCCGAGATATCTGTTAGATCCAATAATTTCTCTGGAAGTACGCTTAGGACTGCGCGGTGTATTTCATCTAGTTCAGTTTCAAAATCAAAAGTTCTTCCTGTCATGGCTTCTCCTTGTTCTCTAGGAATCATACGCATCATGCAGGATTCCGTCTAAATCAAAAACTAAAAGTAGCTGAAGGCAGGATCAGAGGCAGTCGCAATTAACCCGCTAGGGATTCGCGACCTTTTTCTCGTGCTAAAGCCATGATCGAATGGTCGCCCTTCCTCCAAAGCACAGTGAGCTTTACACCGGTGAGAAGCCAACCAGTAGGGGACAGGTCGCTTCGGACAAGGGAGTCGTCATAGAATCCACCCAGAGTAAACCAAGAATTGTCTTTATCTGGCTCATACACATGGTGGGCTTGCATGTACATGCGGCACGTAGCAGAGTCCCCATCAATCACTGCTAGGGGATTCGTCATCGTATGTTGTGTCGCAGCTAATCCCACAAAGAGAGGCTGTACACGCCTGACCCATTGGTCGCCTGCTAACAAACTTGGTTCAACAACAGACGATCCTTCATAGGAAGAAAAATCAATCTCTACCTGATCAGCGAATATTGACCTGTACAGATCAAAATCTTTGGTGTCTATCCCTAGAGCGTAATGATAGATAGTTTCAGCGACCGCTAATTTATCCTCTGCGAGTGAAGCATCATGTGTCATGGTCGTTCTCCAAAATCAGGACCTTCTTTTCTTGTCCGTTTCAATTCCCAAAACCCCGGTGTAGTAGTCAGGGTCACTACACTATCCCACATTTTGAGGCTCTCTTCTTGTTCAAGTACTCGGGTGATGACAGGGCCAAAGATCCCGACTTTTTCTCCTTGGCTATCTGTAAAAGCGATGATAGGCGTTCCGATATCCTCCCCAGCGAGCTCAATGCCCTCATCCATGCGGGTACGGATTTCTTCATCAAAGGAGGGATCCTCATATGCTGCGAGGTGGCGGTCATCGACTTCAATTACATTGAGGACTTCTTTAAGGTCAAAGTTAAGGAAATCTCTGTCGTGGTGGATTCTGCGCCCTAATTCCCAGTAATAACGTTGGACAGCTTCGCGTTCCTCGCTTTCGCGGATGGATTCCATCACGCGCAGTAAGTTATGGGAACGCACATACCAGGGGTATCGGTTGTTGTCTTTATCGGGATTGTTTTTGAANTAGAGGCTTATTGGCTGCCACGTGATNGTTANGTCACGATGAGGNTGTACTCCGTCAACGACCCACCTGGCCGTAACCCAACACCACGGTCATATCGGGTCAACCCAGAATTCTATCTCCACCGTATNCCTCGCTTACCNAATGAANGTCATGGCCGGACNAGNACTTTCGTATGTTCTGATTGGCCTGTAGCTAGTTCGGCAAATGTCTCAGCGATATCTGCTAGGTCTATAGTTCCGGAGTGTAAAGCGTCTAAATCTATCCTGCCATCGCTCACATACCCCATCGTCATTTCAAATTCCTCGTGGGTGTATCCAAGAGCAGCAGAAACTGTGATTTCCTTGTTGAGCCACTCTCGTGGTCTCATTGGAGCATCTCCCATTGCCAGCCCAATTAAGGAAACACTTCCTCCTCTTCGGGCTAAATCAACGGCGGATTGAACAGTCGCCGGGATCCCTGCGCATTCGTACACGACGTCTCCACCTAGGCCACCGGTATGTTCGGCGACGAANTCTCTTGCGTCACTAGGGTCAATGCTGTGATGGGCTCCGAGGGTTAAGGCTAGATTTCTTCGAGTTTCATTTGGCTCTACGACGATAGTNGTGCCNGCTCCGGCGNCNAGAACCCANTGCAAGGCACTTAGTCCAATTGGTCCGGCNCCTTGTATCACCGCNACNTCACCNAATCGTGGGGCNGTGGCGCGNACAGCATGAAAACAAATAGCTGCNGGTTCAATCTGGGCTGCNTGTTCGTCNGTTAAGTCAGNATTTTTCACTGGNACAACGCGACCATGNTGAATNGTGAGCTGTTCAGCGAANCCGCCATGGGGNGTTTCAAAAGGCCCACGNCCGACCATNGCNGTTAGNACTGTTTGGCATTTGNTCATNTGTCCNGCGAGGCATGCGGGNCAANTACCACANGAAGGGGGAACAGCNATNATTACCCTNTCTCCTTCAGTNACTCGGGTTACTTCCGAACCGGNTTTNGAGATNATGCCAGTCCATTCGTGNCCNCACGTTGANGGCCAAGCAGGCCCNGGGCTCTGATACGAATGGATNTCNGTTCCACANATCCCGCAGAATATGATNTCCACTACNACCTGATTNCTTTCAGGGTCGCTGGGTTCAAATTCGACGAATTCGATCTTTTCCTTATCGGTGATTAGCGCTGCTTGCATATGCTCAACCTAGTCTCAGTATCAGAATACTTCATATCCGNTAGTAATCGTAACTTACCCCAGCGACCCTTCGGGGAAGAATGACCTTATCCCCCTAGGTCCATGATTTCGTTTACGGATCGAACTGAACGCGTAAGTCCGTTAGCTTCAACTACTTGCACCTTGAAATCGTCTTCTTTGTACCCCTTCACCTACGGACAACTGCGGCTGTGACACATACGCCAAGGCCGGCAAGTACGAGAACGACTGCTACTTGCAGTGGTGTGCGCTCTGAACCCACAAAAGGCAACTCTTCTTCAGGTTCTTCATCGGTGACCACTATCGGTTCAGGCGTCGGATCAGGAGTCGCGGTCGGAGCTGGAGTTGGAGTTGGAGTCGGTGTAGGTACCGGTGTTGGAGTGGCTGGTATGACTTGAACGACAGGCCGTGTCACACTGACATGCTCACCAAAGGCCAACATAAGGTCCTGCGAGTCATTATTGCCTACACCGAGATACGCGGTTCCGGGGCGCTCAAAGCCCAGTTCCGTTGTTCCATCAGGCCACGCCACATACCCATTGGCGTCCGTAACAGCTGACGTCGCGTTATCGAAGAGCACTTGCTCTCCGTAGATTGGTCCCGCTGGGCCGGTAATGACAATGCCAGAGTAATCAGCGGAGTCCGCCACCGCCCACGGGCCCTGCTTCGCTGTAGCTTCGATTTCTAGATCCAGTATTGCTTGATTCGCGGCAGCCATAAGGGCAGCAGGATCATCCTCATACAGGTACGGCCCTCCCAAATTTTCGGAATGCACAAGCCAGTCGTCTATTGGTTTGTCTGGGTGCGGCAAAGGATCAGTAACCGTATCAACGCGAAACCCCGTGTCCGCATCACTTACCGCTTCGGAGGTGTTAAACCCATCCCACACATCTGTACCATTCGCGTCGGAAACCCACTTCCAAATGAGAGCCTGAGCAGCTGCGAACGCAGGGACCGTGTTTCCACTTGCAGCAGTCAGCAATGAAAGCACTCCGCCACCTGTTTGCCTAATACCTCCGTGATAGTTATTGCTGTACTTCCACGCCAAATACTCAGCCTTCGCATCAAAGGTGTGCGCACCCCATGGAGAACCAAAGATGTTAATAGGGGTGTCAGCTTGGACACAGTACCCCAACCTACGACAGTACGGGAGTTGACCAGCGTCGTTCGGAGTTCCGTCTACACAATCCCCATCAGCTCCAATGATGATAAGGGACCCTATGTTCTGACCGCAGTCATCATTCAGGCATGTCTTCATGGTTGTTCCAGGAATCGTGTCTCCGGAGAAGAAGTCTGCGTAGAAGTTGAGGTTCGGGTTAGCCACATACGGGTTTAAGTCCGTGGTCGTAATGATGCTTGCGGTTATGACGTTGTAGGTCTGCGCGTTTGCCGGAGGGGCATTAGAGGTTAGAAGTACTAAAGGTGTAGCTATGAGCAGAACTGCTACTACCCCCGCAAGTAGTTTTTGTACAGACATGGTGCTTGAAGCTTAGTGCAGCCCAATACGGGAAAAGCAAGAATTGTTCGTGTGGACTAGTCCCGTCGAAGTACCGCTGCGGTGACAACCACACCAAGGCCGGCTAGGACGAAGAAAATAGCTGCATGGAACAATGAAGTTTCGGAACCCACAAAAGGGAGCTCCTCTTCAGGTTCTTCATCAGTGACCGCTATCGGTTCAGGCGTTGGTGTTGGGTCAGGGACGACTTCAACCACTGGTCTGGTTACGTTCACAGCTTCGCCAAAGGCCAACATGATGTCTTGACTGTTTTCAGTGCCAACACCGAGGTAGGTAACTCCGGGGCGTTCAAAGTTTAATTCNGTTACTCCGTCAGGCCACGCCACATACCCGTTCGCGTTAGTGACAGCAGTACTGTTATCGNNGAATGTAATGGTNTCACCATAGATAGGGCCGGCACTTCCTGTAATGACGATGCCTGAGTAGTCGGCTGANTCAGCTACCGTCCACGGGCCTTGTTTGGCTGTGGCTTCGGCTTCGAGGGTGAGTATTGCTTGGTTGGCAGCAGCCATAAGCGCCGCAGGGTCATCCTCATACAAGTAGGCTCCGCCCAAGTTGTCGTTGTTGTTGAGCCATGTATCTATCGGCCCATCAGGATCCACCGCAGGGCTAGTTGTCGTATCCACACTAAAACCCGTCCCAGCGTCACTAACCGCATTCGCCGTGTCGTGGTTGGCCCATACCGTTGNGCCNTTTGCGTCAGACACCCACTTCCAAATGAGTACTTGTGCAGCTGCGTACACGGGACCTGTATTTCCATTCGCTCCAGTCATGGACTGATACACATTTTGATTTTCTGGTGCACTATTTGGATTCCCACCTTTTTCTATATACCCGCCATGAAAGTCAGCACTGTACTTCCACGCCAAGTAGGTGGCTTTGGCATCAAAGGTGAACGCTCCAAAGGGATTATTAGTGAGATTGACAGGGACGGCAGCTTCGACACAGTACCCCAACGCCCTACACCACGGTCCAGGAGTTCCTTCTTCACAAGCTGCGTTTTGACCAATGAGGTGGAGGGCCCCAAAGCCTCTACCTGTTTCACCATCGCCGCAGTCTCCGTTCAAACAGCCCATAATCATCGTTCCCGCCAACGTCGTTGCGTCTGTGGGGTTGACGACAAAGGCTAGGTCGGGGTTTTCCGTGAAGAAGTTTAAGTCCGTGACTGTTATGACGCTTGCTGTTACCACGTTGTAGGTCTGAGCGGACGCGGGTGAAGATGTTAATAATGCCAGAGGTGTGGCTGTGAGAAGAACCGCGACCAACGTTGCTACAAGTTTTTTGGACATAACGATTACATACGATAGCTACGCACTACCGGTAAAGCAAGGGCTACGAGACAAAGTCCGAGCAGTACTAATACGCTAGATGGAAAGTATTTAGAGGTCATTCCTGTTATGGCGAGCTCTCTGCCTCGCTCTTCTTCAGGTTCATCAGTTGGGCTTACCCTAGCGACCTCTAGGGGGTAAGAATGACCTTATCCCCTAGGTGCATAGTTTCGTTTACGGATCGAACCGACCGCACTCCAGCTCGCGAAGCTTGCACTCGAGTAATGCTGGCGTAGTCAATCCTCAACCCATACCGGTCCCCGTATCCAAGTGTTCGTTGAAGAAAAGACATAGCAACCATGGCATGGCAGAAGGCCACAACAGTCTTCCCAGAGTTGGTCGTAATTATTTCTT
>PAEG01000027.1 GCA_002703045.1 Acidimicrobiaceae bacterium | reverse complement strand
ATCGGTGCACGATGGCGTGAACTATATTCGTTGGCTTTAGACGATGGGTACCGGTTTCTCTCTTTCGGGGATGCAATGTTTCTAGAGAGACAGGTTATTTGAGAGGCCGGATACATAAACTAGAACAATGAAGGTAGAACCAACACCAAATTTTGNTGTGGAATCAACAGATGGATCTGCTCGTCTCGGAAAACTTTCTATGGAGAGGCATGCTCTAGAAACACCGACCTTCATGCCGGTTGGAACTCGAGGGGCGGTGCGGACCCTTAACTCACTTGACCTAGAAGAACTTGGTGCCGATGTAGTTCTGGGCAATACATATCACTTGATGCTCAGACCAGGAGTAGAGATTATCAAAGCACAAGGCGGACTTCATGGTTTTACAGGTTGGGACAGGCTAATTTTAACTGACTCAGGAGGCTACCAAGTGTTCTCCTTAGAGCCGAAAGTAGATGACCAAGGCGTAACTTTTAAATCAACATATGATGGNAGTCTCCACCGATTAACGCCAAAAGATGCTGTTGATATTCAATGTGGGCTTGGTGCGGATATCCAGATGGCACTAGATGTCTGCCCTCCTCTCCCATCAGAGAAATCAGTNATTGAAACTGCAGTAACTAGAACAAGGCTTTGGGCTGAGAGCGCAAGAAAATATTTCCTNANCAGNAGAGAAAGTGAAAATTTNACTAACGCCCAGTTCGGAATAGTTCAAGGNGGTCTAGATCTCTCGCTTCGTCAGACATCGGGTGAGCAAATAGTTGAAATAGGATTTGATGGTTATGCAATNGGTGGNCTGTCTGTTGGTGAGAGTAGATCAGAAATGATTGAACCGATGGATGCGAGCATACGCACACTTCCATTTGATAGGCCTCGCTATTTTATGGGTTTGGGTGACCCAGCTGGTCTTGTAGAAGCCGTCAANCTCGGGGTTGACATGTTCGATTGTGTCTGGCCNACACGTCTTGCTCGNCATGGCACGGCCTTAACTAGAGAAGGTAGAGTCAATCTCGGAGCGGCTCGGTACGCAAAAAGTGANGACCCTATAGATCCNTATTTCCTTCAGAGCCCAGCNTCTCATTGGTCTCGAGGATACCTNCGCCATCTTTTATCGGTGGGAGAACCCGCAGCAGCACGTCTTCTAACCCTGCATAATCTAGCGTGGCTNTTCGATATGATGCAACGGATGCGAGACNCNATATCAAGGGGCACATTCCAAGAGTTTCGAANNGAAATCCTTGAAATTTGGGGCTGAAGCTTCGGAATTATCTACCTAATGTGTTTTGATAAGGGAATAATGGTCTGAACGCAGTACCATGTGCGAACTGAAAGAATTACTTTCCCGAAGATAGGATGATGTTATGGGAATTCTATTTATTCCAATTTTGCTTGTAATTATGTATCTGCTGATACTTAGACCACAACAGAAAAGGATGAAAGAGCAGCGAGCGATGTTGAGTGTCCTTGACGTTGGTGATGATGTGAGAACTGATTCAGGGATTTATGGNACGATAAGCGACCTTGACGGCGATACTGTCTTCCTAATGGTCGCTGATGGTGTTGAGATAAAGATCTCNAAAGCATCGATTGCCGAAATGATACNNTACGACGACGAAGACTAANCGAGCTTTTGACCCATCATGAAACAGCGACTTCTCACCCCGCTTCTTTCTATAGTNNTTATTGTCGCTGGGCTTCTTACTTGGTCACTCATAGAAGGAAACTCGGTTCTTCTAGGGCTTGATTTAAAGGGTGGTGCTGAGGTTGTCTTAGAGCCGTCAGAAGACACTGAACTTGAGGGCGAAGAGCTTAGCGATGCGCTAGACCAATCTGTCGAAATTATTAGAAATCGGGTTGATGGACTGGGAGTTGCCGAGCCAGATATCACTCGGCAATCGAATCGAATAGTTGTACAGCTTGCAGGAGTCGAAGACCAAGATCGGGCTTTGGATGTAGTAGGGCAAACAGCTGAGTTGCGTTTCCGTCCAGTGTGTGGTCGGATTCCTGCTGAGCAGGTTAATTTGAGTGATGAAAGCACTCCATCGGAATCTGATAGTGAAGTTAATGATGGGCCTGTAGGTATTCAACCGTCAGACAGGGATGAAAACTCGGNTGANGAAACGCCCTCANTANNTGAAACCGGTGNAAAGAGNATTACTGCTGAATCTACACCGGAAGGNATTGGTTGTGAGAATCTAGGATTTNCTCTTGCCGATGCNTTAGCTATGCCTACAACGCTGCCTGAAGAAGATGATGCNGAACTTCCTGTAATNCTTTTAGGGGATAGNGAAGTTTGCTTNGGNCAAGTTGAGTGTCGNCTGGTTTTAGGNCGGACAATGCTNACTGGNGCNGCNCTCGAAACTGCTGATTCNACNTTCCGACCACCTGAGTGGCTTGTNCTTCCTATTTTNCGTTCCGGAGAAGATGGAATAGANCTATTTAACTCTGCAGCTAATCAATGCTTCAATCAAACGCCTGCCTGTCCTACCTCTCAATTAGGNATCGTCCTCGATGGGGTTACTGAGTCGACCCCAAACGTCCAGACGCCTTTTTTTGAAAGAGATCAGATAACAATCAGCGGTGACTTTGATCAGNAGCGAGCANAAGAAACNGCCTTAGTTTTACGGTACGGTTCTTTACCTCTCGAGTTTGAGACACCGTCAAGCAGAATAGTTTCAGCCACATTAGGAAAAGATTCCTTTGATGCTGGAATAATAGCGGGCATAGTCGGTCTGGCATTTGTAGCGCTATTCATGTTTGCCTACTACCGGCTCCTTGGTGTAGCGGCAATTCTTTCATTAGCACTTTCCGGAACGATGCTTTGGGTAATCCTTGCCTGGTTGTCTACCTCTCGTAGCTTGGCTTTGACTCTCGCAGGTGTCGTTGGTCTTATAGTTTCAATAGGTACCTCTTTAGATTCAAATGTGGTTTATTTTGAACACCTAAAAGAGGACATTGGGAACGGAAGAACTCTCCGATCAGCGGTAGACCGGTCTTTCCCTGTAGCTTTCAAAACTATCTTTTACGCCAATTTAGCCTCTCTCATCGGTGCAGCTATTCTCTACTTTCTCACTGTTGGCTCTGTTAGAGGGTTTGCTCTAATGTTGGGCCTCGCCTCAATTTTGGACCTAATTGCGACTTATTTCTTCCTTCGTCCTTTCGTGAAGTGGCTTAGCCTCTCCAACGCTCTTAGCAGTAGGCCATGGCTATATGGATTGCCAACTCAGGAGGAGGAAGTATCATGAGTCGCCTTCGTCGTATGTATAGGAATCAAACGGCTGTACCGTTTTCAGCTATTTGGGTAAGGGTTCTGATTGTCTCGACTGCCTTAATTGTTGTTTCCGTTATTGGGCTTTTCGTTCGGAATTTAAATTTAGGGCTCGAATTCGAAGGTGGTGGAGCATGGGAAGTCNCNGTCACTAATGATCTCCAGTCTGANGAAGTTAGAGATGCGCTTCGGNCCTTGGGTCTCGCTGATGCGCGTATNCAGACTGGTGGAGGTGTTCTTCGTGTTCGAACAGAGCTAACCAAAGCAGTGCAGAATCAAATAGATGACGAACAGCAAGTCGACACTGTGGAAAATATCACTTTGGTTCTTGCGGAACTGGCGAACCCTAGTAACCCTGATCCTGATTCTGTAAGCGTTTCAACCGCCGGGCCATCGTGGGGTGATGAAATTACAGATAAAGCTGTGAAGGCNCTGATCGTGTTTTTCGTTATTATCGCTCTNTACATNACANTTCGGCTTCGTTGGGAAATGGCAGTCGGGGCTTTAGTTGCTGTTGCGCATGACATCGTTATCACTGTCGGAATATACGCACTTTTTCAGCTTGAGGTGACTNCGGCAACAGTCATAGCTTTCCTGACNATTATGGGTTATTCGTTATATGACACNNTGGTGGTATTCGATAAAGTNAGAGACAATGAGCACCGTTTGGNCAACGCNAAATCANAATATCGAGAGGTAGTNGATCAAGCCCTNAANCAAGTATTGATGAGATCAGTCAANACGAGTATTACTTCAGTGCTGCCAGTTGTCTCAGTTTTGATTATTGGCTCTGGCGTCATGGGGGCTGTTACGCTCCGAGAGTTCGCTCTCGCACTGCTTATCGGCTTGTTAATTGGAACATTCTCTTCATTGTTTGTTGCTGCCCCCATTGCTACCTGGTTACGTGAAAAATTTGGTAATGAAGGGGCGGACAAAGGGAGTTCTTATCGATTGAGCGAAGCTGTCAGGAAAAGAAAATCTGGCGTTTCGGCGAGTGCTTCCCTGCCAGCAAACCCCTCAATTCCGCCGCGGCCAAGGAAAAATAAAAGACGATAATTCAGAGGTATACCCAAAGGGGATGTATGGAACTCTCTAAGTACATTGATACGGTCCGAAATTATCCTCAAGATGGTGTNGAGTTCAAAGACATTACGCCTCTACTNCGTGATCAGGCTGCGTTTCGTTTTGCATTGGATGAATTTGAGAGACAGTTTGCTGGTGATGATATTCAATATATTGCGGGTATAGAAGCGCGTGGGTTTCTATTTGCTTCAGCATTGGCTGACAGATTGAAATGTGGATTGATACCGATTCGTAAGTCAGGGAAACTTCCGGGTGATGTCCTCTCTCAAGAGTATGACCTTGAATATGGAACAGCTGAACTCGAAATACGCAGGGATAGTTTGATAGATGATGCGCGAGTGTTAATTATTGACGATGTTTTGGCGACTGGAGGAACTGCAATTTGTGCAGCGAATCTCCTTAAACATATTGGAGCAGACATAATCGGCTTTGCATTTNTAGTGTCTCTCCAATTCCTAGGTGGAGAACAAAAACTTCATGGCTATAGAACTGTTACCCTTATTAAGTACGAGTAGAAGAGTTTGAGGTTAGTTTTAAGAGATGAGCATCGTCGTAAGTAAGATTAGTCTTTGGGACCGGATTGAAGCAGGGCAGGCTTCTGAGTTAGGGCAAGTCCTTGCCGTCTTTGAAACCCATCACCCAGGGCAAACCACTGAAATCATCCAGAATGCATACGAGTCGGCTTGTCAGGCTCATGATGGTCAGATGCGCAAATCTGGTGATGCATATATTACGCACCCTATAGCAGTCGCTGAGATCATAGCTTCTCTTGGTCTCGATGAAGCTACAGTTGCTGCAGCTTTACTTCATGACACAGTGGAAGATACTGGTGCTGGATTAGACGATATCGAAAAGAAGTTTGGTGAAGAGATAGCTTCAATTGTAGATGGAGTTACCAAACTTGAACGCATCAAGTTCGACACCAAGGAAGCCCAGCAAGCGGCGTCAATGAGAAAAATGCTCGTTGCTGTTGCTAAAGACCTGAGAGTATTGATCATAAAGCTTGGTGACCGTTTNCATAATATGAGAACGGTTGCATCTCTTCCACAGTGGAAACAGCACCGAATAGCAACTGAAACTTTAGATATTTATGCACCATTGGCTCACCGTCTTGGGATGCAAGAGCTAAAAAATGAATTAGAAGATCTAGCTTTCGCTACAATCCACCCCAAAAGGTATGCGGAGATAGACCAGATGGTTGCCGCCAGAGCCCCAGAGCGAGATATCTACATCTCCCAAGTGCTTTCCGATGTTCAACAAAGACTTGATGAGCTGCATATNGGNGCTGAAGTNCGTGGGCGCCCAAAACATTTCTGGAGCATCTANGAAAANATGGTTTTAAAAGCTAGAGAATTCGACGAGATTTATGACCTTGTCGGAATTCGTGTAATCGTTGATTCCGTAAAGGACTGTTATGGAGCTCTAGGGTCAATTCATGCTACGTGGCATCCTGTGCAAGGCAGATTTAAAGATTATATTGCTATGCCAAAATTTAATTTATACCAATCATTACATACAACTGTTATTGGCCCTCAGGGAAAACCACTTGAAGTTCAAATCCGAACCAAGGAAATGCACCATAGGGCAGAGCACGGAGTTGCGGCCCATTTTAATTACAAAGGAGATCAAGGAAGCGACATGACTTGGTTTGCCAGAATAGTTGATTGGCAGCAAGAGACAGAAGATCCAAGTGAGTTCATGTCGAACTTAAAGCTTGATTTAGATCATGACGAAGTGTTCGTCTTCACCCCGAACGGAGAAGTAGTAACTCTTGAAGCGCAAGCAACTCCTGTTGACTTTGCCTACACAATTCACACAGAGGTAGGCCATTCCTGCCGTGGGGCTCGCGTTAACAACCGACTCGTGCCCTTAGATACAGTTCTCGAATCTGGTGACACAGTTGAGATTCTTACAAGTAAAGCGGAAGGGGCCGGCCCATCGCAAGACTGGATAAGGTTTGTTAAAACCCATAGGGCTGCCGCAAAAATCAAGCAGTGGTTCTTAAGAGAGCGTCGCGAAGATGCTATCGATAATGGGCGTGAGGCACTTGTTAAAGCACTCCGGAAAGAAGGACTGCCCGCAAATAAACTCCTCAATAGTGCGTCTGTCAGTGACGTCAGTGAACTTTTGAATTACCAAGATGTCGATTCACTGTTCGCAGCAATTGGTGAACAACATGTAAGTGCGAAAAGTATTGTCGGGAGGTTAGTCAATCATTTTGAGGAGTCTGATGAAACTGAAGATTTGGCTGCAGCTCTACCTACTCACCGAGAGAGACAAGTAGGAAGAGCGAAACGGCGAAAGGATAACAAAGTAGGGGTAATCGTTGAAGGGGTAGATGACATAATGGTCCGGTTAGCTAAGTGCTGCACTCCGGTTCCTCCGGATGAAATAATGGGCTTTGTAACTCGAGGTCGAGGTGTCTCTATCCACCGAAGTGACTGCGCTAACGCAGTTTCATTAGCTGTTGGCCATGCCAATCGATTAATAGATGTTGAATGGGATGATGACAGTGATGGAACGTTCGTTGCCTCTATAGAGGTCAAGGCCTTTGACCGGACAAGGCTGCTGGGTGACGTTTCTAACGTTCTTTCGGAAGCTAGGGTAAATATTCTCCGCTGTACAACGCGGACTGGGGCTGATCGTATTAGCGTAATGAATTTTGAATTTGAGATTGGAGATAGCCGGCATCTCGATTGGCTTTTAAATCTCATTCGCCAAATTGATGGAGTTTATGACGCGTATAGGATTATGTCCGGACACCATCGCCAATTGTAAGATCGTATAGTCGACAAATAGTGAAAATAGGTTGGAAGTGTTTTTCAACTTTATCTCTGAAGGGTTTACAGATGGGATCAGGCAAANCTCAACNAGAGAAGTTCAGNAAGATTNCTTCTGGCGGATACAGAATCTNTGAGGTTGATAGATTCTTTAAAAAAGTAGNTCTGCGTATTGATAAAGGAGAGAGTGACTTACTCTCAAGTGATTTGGAAGCTGTCCGATTTACGGTAACGAAGCGAACCGGGTATACCCCCAAGGAAGTCGATGACCGTCTTGACTCTTTAGCGCGAACCTACATTGGAAAAGTAGGTAGTTCGAAATTAGGTACTAAGTCTTCTGAACGGTCATCGTTTTCTCGAGAAGGAAGTGAAAGTGAGAGTAGTCAGGAAGCTATTTCAGTTATCGAGAGCAAGAAATTGAGAACGCTAACTCCGCCGATAGTAGATGGTGTTGGATATGNGAGAGATGAAGTTGATCAGTTCCTCTCTANGGTTGCTGATTCGCTAGAGCGATTTGAAAGTGTTCAGGGAAAGAATCTGGATGAATTAAAAGCTGATCAGTACATGGCTAAATCAGATGAGGGNCCCTTATTAGCTGGAGATCAAGTTAGGTATGCACTCTTTAGCGTCTCTGAAAATGGNGGATACGACATGCTTGGTGTTGATGCAGCAGTGAACCGCTTAGCGGAGGCACTCGATTACCACTGGAGTAGGGCGTCTTGATACGTAAGATAGAGCCGGCCAGAGTGCAGTCGTTTATCGAATATCACATTCGGCCCTAGATCGCTCCTGTATTCTTTTCCCATGAGTAAATCCCGTTATCAAGCCCCTCGAGGCACTAGAGACATACTTCCTGAAGAAGCTGGAAAATGGCGATGGACCTTGGACTCTTTTGCCGAGTTAGCTGAGGGATTCGGTTACGGTCAAGTAATCTCTCCGATGTTTGAAGATCTCGGTGTATTTCTCCGACTTGGCGAAAATACTGATGTCGTATCTAAAGAGATGTTCACATTTCAGGACAAAGATCCAAAGACGCCCCAAAACTTAGCCCTGCGACCTGAATTAACAGCAAGTATTTGTAGGGCGTTTGCCCAACATCGTCCAACCACCCCATGGAAAGTATGGTACGAGGGGCCACAATTTCGATACGAAAAACCTCAGGCAGGACGCTTCAGACAATTTGTTCAAGTAGGTGCTGAAATTATAGGGGAGAATGACCCTGCAGCTGATTCAGAAATAATTTCGTTAGCTTGGAGNTTTTACGAATTTCTTGGCCTTAAACACGTCACACTTCAAATGAATTCACTTGGGAATGCGGAGACTAGAGGGGTATATAATCAAGAACTTCATTCTTACCTTTCGTCAGAAGCAGCGAATCTTAGTGCAGAATCAAGAGAGACTCTGGGAAAGAATCCTCTCCGGGTTTTAGACTCTAAGAGAGAAGAAGATCTCGAGATAATTAGCGCTGCGCCGACAATACAGGAATTCCTNACGGTGGAAGATGCAAATCATTTTGANTTAGTTTGTGAAGGNCTTAGTTCCNTCGGTATNCCTTTCGTCATATCACCGCGATTAGTTCGCGGCCTCGACTATTACACTCGAACAACGTTCGAATTCACTGCTGACAAGCTGCAGACGGCTCAAAATGCGATNGGCGGNGGCGGTCGCTATGACGGCCTTATTGAAGAGCTAGGCGGTCCTCCCACGCAAGGAATAGGCTTTGCACTTGGCNTNGATCGCATTTTGCTTGCCTGCGAAGCTGAAGAACTAGATCTGGGACCTATGAAACCTCTGGATGCATTCGTTGTTGATTTAACTGGCGGATCTCAAGCCACTCAAATTACTGATGAACTTCGAGCTCATGGGCTCGGGGCAGATCGAAGTTTCGGGAATCGTTCGATTAAAGCACAGATGAAAGTGGCTGATAGATCTGGGGCTATATTTGCAATTATTGTTGGAGATGATGAACTCGAGAAAAATGAAGTTACCCTTCGAGACTTACGTGGAGATGGCTCTCAAGAACGAGTACCAAGAACTAACTTGGTAACCGCCCTAGTTGCCAGTATTGAAGGAAGGTATTCTGAATGACAATGCGAACTCATTACTGCGGCGAGCTTCGTTCGACTGACGTTGATTCCCAAGTGACGGTCTGCGGATGGGTAGACACGCGGCGAGTACATAGTGAGCATCTGGCCTTTATCGATTTACGCGATCACACCGGAATCGTTCAGTGTGTCGTAGATGAGAAGCTAGACCTTCGATCTGAGTATGTCGTCAGTATCACTGGAACCGTAAGGACTAGATTTGAAGGTAAGACTAACGAAAAGCTCGAAACAGGAGCAATNGAAATCGGGGATTGCGAAGTTCAGGTGCTCTCCAACGCAGAACCCCCTCCATTCCCAATGCATGAGCGAACAGAAGTGGATGAGAACATTCGACTCCGTCATCGTTACGTAGATCTTCGGAANCCTCGAATGCAAAAGAANCTTCGAATTCGCGCCAAGGTAAATACTGCTATCCGCTCGGCAATGGAAAGGCAAGGGTTTGTTGAAGTGGAAACTCCTATGCTTATTGCCTCAACGCCTGAAGGTGCAAGAGATTTTGTGGTTCCTTCTCGGCTCCATCCAACAAATTTTTACGCCCTACCACAAAGCCCTCAGATCTTTAAACAACTCTGCATGGTCGGGGGTATCGACCGCTATTACCAAATAGCAAGATGTTTACGAGATGAAGACTTAAGAGCTGACAGACAATTCGAATTTATGCAACTCGATATGGAAGCAAGCTTTGCCACTCAGGAAGACATCATCAATTTTGTCTCTGAAGCTATTAAAGATTCAACTGAAGCAATTACNGGGTTTCGGCCTGATGACATNCCTCATATGACGTGGAGNGAAGCAATGGAGCGATACGGCTCTGACAAGCCTGACATCCGATTCGGTATGGAACTAGCTGAACTAACAGACATCTTCACCGACACAGAAGCAAATGTGTTTAAAGTCGANTGCGTCAAAGGGNTTCTTTATAAAGGCGGATCTGATCATTTGGCCCGAAATGCNATCGACGCACTAACTGAGAAGTGTCAAAGCTGGGGNGCTAAAGGACTTGCTTGGTTCAGAGTCGGAGATGGAGGAAGCCTTGAAGGCGCCTTGACCAAGTTCATGTCTGATGAAGAAGTCGAAAGTATTTGCACCGCCCTATCTGCAGGTTCAGGAGATATGATTCTCATGATTGCGGATAAGAGGAGAACGGTTAATCATGTCCTTGGTCTTTTGCGCCTAGAGATAGGGCGGCCGCCCGTTAACTCAGGTGAACTGAAATTCTTGTGGATTACGGAATTTCCGCTCTTTGAATCGATCGGTGATCACGGACGTCCAATACCAGCTCATCATCCATTCACTATGCCACATGCTTCAGATCTGGAAACACTCGATTCAGCTCAGGGCGAAGAATATTTGGACATAAGATCTCAAGCATACGACCTTGTATTAAATGGGTGGGAATTAGGGTCAGGAAGTGTGAGGATCCATACGCCTGAANTCCAATCTAAGNTCTTTGAGATTTTAGGAATTANTNANGAGGAGTCCAAAGAGAAATTNGGTTTCTTNCTAGATGCGTTTCGATATGGCGCCCCACCACATGCAGGATTCGCTTTCGGGATTGACCGCTTAGCTGCNATTCTCTCTGGCGAAGAGAACATTCGAGAAGTAATCGCATTCCCAAAAACACAATCTGGTGCTGACCCTCTCACGAACGCACCATCTCAACTGGAAAATAACCACCTAGAAGAGCTTGGACTCCGCCTCATTCCTCCAAGTACTTAAACACCGAAATTAGTAAGGTGGAATTTATTATTCTTCAGACGTGATAGGGGCAAATCCGGCCATTCCTGGTGGAGTTAGAAGGTATATGTTTTCAGCAACTTTTTCAAAACTGCCATCTGTTCCATATGCCAAACCTGAAAAGAAATCAACGATTCTACGTCCAGTGTCATTTTCCTCTGGATTGAGGTGGATAATCGTTGCCTTGCCAGATTTATAACTAGATGCAGGCCCCATTACGTCTTCAAAACTCGAAACCTCATGTCGACTGGGTTCGCTTGAGCTCATAACAAGATTCTAGTCCTAAAGTCTTCTTCATCCGCAAATGACGATCAGATAGATCAAATCTTCGTTTCGCCACACATAAGAAGATTTTCAAGTAGTTTCTAGGCTGTGGTAGATGAAGAAAATTTATTTACGTCTTCTATGAGAGATCGGCTTAGTCAGCAAACTCCTCTTGCTAATAGGATGCGTCCGGTAAAACTTGAAGACGTTGTAGGTCAAGATCACCTCCTAGGACCTGAAAGCCCTCTACGAGCCCTGATAGAAGCAGACAAGGTATCTTCTGTGGTTTTTTGGGGCCCTCCCGGTACTGGGAAAACATCTATTGCACGATTGATCGCGCAATTCACTGCTAAGGCATTTGTTCAATTATCCGCAGTGTCGGCATCAGTCAAAGACGTAAGGCAAGTGATTAGCCAGGCAGAAAAAATGCTCGGGGAGTATGGTAAGGGAACAATCCTTTTCCTTGACGAGGTTCATCGGTTTAATAAAGCTCAACAAGATACCTTGCTGTCGGCTGTTGAAACAGGGCTCATTGTTCTTATAGG
>PAEG01000026.1 GCA_002703045.1 Acidimicrobiaceae bacterium | reverse complement strand
ACATTCACTATAGCAGTTGTGGCTGCTTCCCTCTTCGGAGGTTCTCTTATAGCTATTCCACTTCTGGCTTCAGCTCAAGATGATTCCCCATCACTCGAGTCAGAAGTTAACCAAGAAGATTCCACAACTAATGCGAAAGAAACTAACCACCGTAAGCGTGGTCCTAAGAGAGGAGCCTTTATTGGTGAGGTACTTCTTGAAGTTGGATTGGATCCTGTATCAGTCAAAGAAGGATTCGCTAATGGCCAAACACTAGGAGATACAGCCGAAGCGAACGGAATCAGTCCTGAAAGCATTATCGATGCAATTGTCGCTGCCATGACGGAACGACTGAATCAAGGGGTAGCTGATGGAAAGCTAACTCCAGAAGAAGCCGCCGAGAAAGCAGCTGGCATTCCTGAAAGAGCTACAGAAATTGTCGACACTATTCCCGAAAGAAAAGACAAAGACCACCGTCCACAATCTGATGGCAAGAAACAACAACGGCGAAATAACGTAAGTACCTAGCGAACCACTACCTGCTGCACATGGCCCACCCCCCATTGGGCCTTCCCTTACCGGCTGACTAGTAAATCTGGTTAGCCGGTAAGCCATTTTTAACTTTCAGTTTGACGAACAGAATATTTGCAGAATACAAATAACGAAGAGCGTATCTAAATCCAGCAGGAGGTATCTTGAACCATGAGAGCATGGCAACTAGACGATTTAGGAAACCCATTAGAAAAGCTTCGACTAAATGAAATCGTCGATGTCCCTGAACCTATGGCTGACCAAGTTACGGTTTCTATCAAAGCTGTAGGAATTTCATTTCCTGATGTTCTCCAATGCCGTGGGGAATACCAAGTTAAGCCTTCATTACCTTGGATCCCTGGCGGGGAAAGCGCTGGCATAGTCNCCGCAGTCGGCCATGAAGTAAACACACTTGAAATTGGAGATAGGGTCATGATGCTCGGAGGTGGGTTAGTTGATCAGGTGAACGTCCATGAGATGGGTGTATGGAAGATTCCCGAATCATTTGCATTGGATAAGGCGGCCGCAGTGCCAGTGAACTATGGAACTACATGGTTTGCTTTGCATGAGCGTGGCCAGTTATCCAACGGTGAAACACTATTAATCACCGGCGCCGCTGGTGGGACAGGTTCTGCTGCAATACAGCTAGGTAAGGCTGCAGGAGCAAAGGTAATTGCAGTGGCCGGAGGAAAAGATAAAATAGAGCAGGCTAAATTGCTTGGCGCTGACCATGTAATTGATCATCAAACAAACCCTGATTGGGTTGATGAAGTTCGAGATGCTAGTGATGGCGGTGTGGATGTTGCATATGACCCGGTTGGAGGAGAAACAACTCATCAAGTTCGGAGATGTATGGCATGGGACGGTCGTTTACTTATTATTGGATTCGTTGCTGGGATTCCTAATCTTCCGGCAAATCATATGCTTCTAAAGAACTACAGTGTCGTTGGGGTACATTGGGGAGCATCATTGGGCAGAAATCCAAAATCATTAGATGCACAAATGCGTTCTGTACTTGAATTAGCTGGGACTGGTGAAGTAGATCCGCTTATTTTCCCACCATATGAATATCAAAGTGGTGCTCAAGCCATTCAGGATCTTGCCGATAGGAAAACTTGGGGAAAGGTCGTAGTGCGTGTCGGAGAGTGAAACCCCATTGTATAACCACCTTCATCTTTCCTCTGAAAGTCAGGTACTTTGGGTAACAATTGATAACCCACCAATTAACCTCATCACGAAATCGCTGCTAGTAGACCTGATTCGGTTATCGAATTGGCTTGAAAATGATACCGAACATATTGTCGTTGTCTTTCAAAGCGCAAACCCGAACTTCTTTCTTGCCCATTTTGATGTAACTGCCCTCTTAGGAGATCAAAACGATCAGCAGAATTCTGAAGATCATGAGCTGAATATATTTGATGCCCTATGCGAACGTTTAAGACTTTCACCCAAAGTCACTATGTGTAAAATCTCTGGGAGAATCGGTGGCGGGGGAAGCGAAATTGCTATGGCATGTGACATGCGATTCGCCGCATTAGGTAAAGCGATAATGAACCAGATGGAAGTTCCTATCGGAATTATTCCGGGTGGAGGAGGCACCCAGCGCCTTCCTTACCTAGTGGGTTACAGTAGAGCTGCTGAGCTGATATTAGGAGGTTTAGATCTCGATGCTCAAACAGGTGATGATTGGGGATACTTCACGCGGGCATTACCACCAGAGGAACTTGACGACTATGTCGAGTGGCTAGCACTCCGCATAGCAAGCTTTGATCCGGCCGCTGTCAAAGGTGCAAAATCTTCTCTGCTTAATTCGGTCCCGTCGCTTAAAAATGGCCTCATCAAAGAAAGTCAAATCTTTAATGACCTCTGCTACTCTCAAGATGGCCAAGAGTCTCTTCGACGATTTCTTGACCTTGGAGGGCAAACAGTCGAAGGAGAACTTCAAATATCCGACCTGAGTGCAAAAGTAGCAAAGAAAAAGAAGTGACCGTTATGGGACACCAGAATACAAAACCAATCAAACAAGCTCGCACGTTCAGAAGGAATGGAAGATTGCTTTCTGCGCTCACTCGGATATTTGCAAAAGTAGATGCGCCGGACCATGTCGTTACTCCGGTTGGTGAACCATTTGTTTTTGCTGCGAATCATAGAAGTTTTTTTGATTTCATCATTGCATGGAAAGTTCTAACTGAGTTGGGGTTAACCTGCCATTGCCTTATTAGAGCTGACCTGTTTGAGAAACCGTTTATCGGAGGTTGGTTAAAACGGAACGGTTGCATCCCAGCATCTAAATCAACACGTGAGAAAGCCGAAAACCACGCATTGTCACTTCTAAATGAGGGATATTCTGTTGCGGTTATGCCCGAGGGAAGATTAGTCCCAGAGTCGGACCGTCCAGAAGGAGTAGGGCAAGGAAGGCCAGGAATTTCAAGAATAGCTACTTCTGCAAATGTCTGTGTTCTTCCTGTCGGTCTTACTGGGACGGAAAATATTTGGCCAATTGGGAAGGCCTTTCCTTTACTTCGACTATCTCGGCCAACGGTGAAGATACGATTCGGAAATCCTGTTAGGTTTCAAAATGATGACCATATTGCAAACGTTGGTGTTGTAATGGACGAAATCAAATCACTTCTATAATTAGCTACCTGCCAACAGAAAATCTAATCAAGGTTTTTTAACACGAAACTGGATATCTGTATCTCCCCTTCGGAACTCACGCGTTATTTCATCAAGACTGTCAATAATGTCTTCGCCTAAAGGTTCATCTACAGCACGTATTGCATCATCGAGCTGTTGAGGATTTGTAGCGCCCACAATTGGAGAGGTCACTGTCGGATTAGCCAGCACCCACCCAATAGCTAATTGAGCTAACGAGATACCTGCCTCTTCAGCTACAGGACGAATTAGATCAACAGTCTCATGAAAATCACTTGCCCAGTATCGATCCATATATCTCTGACCCTGTCCGCCTTTCAAAGTAAACCTAGTTCCCTTCACAGGGGCTTCTCTGGAATGCTTTCCGGTAAGTAAACCTCCAGCTAACGGGTTGTAAGGAATCACTGCTATGTCCTTAAAGTCGCACAAGCCATACAAGTCACGCTCTGGTTCCCGAAATAGAAGATTGTATCTTGGCTGGACACAGTCAAACCTGACGATGTTTTTGGTTTCCGAAACACCTATTGCCAAAGCTAGATACCAAGCAGGATAGTTGGAGCAGCCTGCGTAGAGAATTTTTCCTTGGTGGATGAGGTCATCTAAGGCTTCCAATGTTTCGTCTATCGGAGTAGAGAAATCTGGGAAATGTATTTGGTACAGGTCAATGTAGTCTGTCTGTAATCTTCTTAGTGAAGCCTCAACTGAATCCCTTATATTTCTCCTACTAGCGCCCCCTTGCCAAGGATTTGGACCAGTCGGAGCAAAACATTTTGTTGCTAACACAACATCATTGCGCTTTGGCCCAATCCATTGACCAACGATGCGCTCGGTTTCACCAATATCTTCTGCGATACCGTTCGCAGGGTAAATATCTGCTGTATCCAGAAATGAGATTCCAGACTCTAGGGCATAATCGAGAATTTGGTGAGATTGTTTAATGTCGCATTGATTCCCAAAAGTCATTGTCCCTAAACATAATCGGGAGACCTTTAAACCAGTTCTGCCAAGTTTTTTGTGTTCCATGATTATCGCTCTCTATCCATAGTGATCGAGTGACAGTCGGAATCACAGTTTTGATCTGTATCTTCTTTTACCGCTGGACGATGCAAGATCGCTGCTTTAGGTGCAATACGTCCCCGGAGTCCTTCTTGGGTTTCTATCACTTCAATTACCCCATCTACGATCAAGCTATGACTATCTTGTGTTAAAGGTGGCCATAACAGAGCAACAGATGGCCTCTCTAATGCATTCGCTGACGTTTTTCTTCCCAAACCGCAGACATAACCCGCAGAATCTTTTGATAAGGTCACGTGGGTAATATGTGGATGCGCTTCGTTATCTGTCGTAATTAGGTATGGGTTCATTCCATATTCTGACAATGCATCTTCTAGATTTTCAATATCAAGAGGAATACTCATGCAAAAACTGTCCTGCCTATCCATTCTGCGATTAAGGCTGGTTTTTCTTGTCCTTCAATCTCCACTGCCATTTTTCTGGTCAAATCTATAGCATTTCCTTTTAGAGATACATCAACGGGCTGGGAAGTTGCTCGCACTCTTGAGCCCGCAGGAACAGGGTTAAGAAATCGAACTTTGTTTAGTCCATAGTTGATTCCCATTAATACGCCACTCACATCTTTGTAGGAATCGTCAACAGGAATACTTGTAGATAGGTGTACGAGCATCGATAGTGTGAGGAAACCATGCGCAATAGTTCCTCCGAAGGGAGTCTGGGCTGCTCGTTCTAAGTCAACGTGAATGAACTGATGGTCGATCGTTGCATCAGCAAAATCGTTGATTCTTTCTTGACTTATCTCAAACCACTCCCCTGCTACTGGGTCTGACCCTATAGTAGTCTGCATCGCCTCGTATGCTTTTTGCGCATTTTCACTCATGAAAGTTCCTCCAAAAGGTATTGACCTCCCTTATCCTATGCCCTTGCAGGCTTCAAGTGAAATAATATGAACCGTTTCCGAGTTGTTAGTTGTGGATGGGATAGATATGCACGAATTTGGAAAAGGTGCTATTTGTAGATTATGTCGAATTATCCTGATCCTCTAAGAGTGCTTGACCTTTCACAAACTAGGGCAGCGGCAGTGATCGCCAGTGTTAGTCGTGACCAGATGTTCCTTCCCACCCCGTGTGACTTGTGGGATGTTAAGGATGTCATCAACAAACTCGTGGCTTCAACTCGTCTTTTCACAGGATTTGGACTTCGGCAACCAGCTGACCCTTCACTTGATTTAATCAATCCAAAGGATTTGATTGGTGATGACCCAGTGGGGGTCTACCTGAGTGCAGCCAAAGAATGTCGGGATGCGTGGAGATCTCCTGGAGCTTTAGATGGTCTTGCTACTTCAACTATCGGAGAGGCGAAAGCCAAAGCAGTGTTAAATGCGAGAATATTCGACACGACTGTACTTACATGGGACATCAGCCAGGCATGTGACGTCGATCATCACATAGATGAGGAGCAGGCCGAATATGTCCTATTCGTTGCAGAAAGACTTGTTCCGGCAGTGAGAACTCAAAGTCCGGAACGCTACAAAGAAGAAGTTATAGGTGAAGCCGGAACGACCACCGTTGATAAGCTGATCAGCGTAACAGGACGAAACCCGAACTGGAAAACGAATCTGGAAAGAAATTAGTTGCGTTTCTAAGTTCTTTAACTTCTTGGGACGTTAGACCAAGGAACTTTTTTATCAACTCTTGGTTCTCCTGGAAGCCCAAGAACCTGCTCTCCAAGAATGTTCCTCATAATTTCTGAAGTTCCTCCCTCAATGGAGTTTGCTCGAACGCGGAGAAATGCGTAACGAGGTCCGTGTATCGAACCATCTGTTGACAANAGTTCAGGTCGTCTAAACGTGTAGTCATAACCAATTTGTCCTGAAGGGCCGAGCATATTAAGACAGAGTTCATAAATTGCCTTATTGAGCTCCGCTGAAGCTAATTTACCAATGGATCCCTCTGGCCCTGGATTGCCTGCCTTCGCTGCAGCTGAGGCTCGCTGATTCGTTAACCTAAGCGTTTCGGATTTAATCCATAGGGTCATAAGGTCATCCAACGTTTTCTTATTACGACTTTCTAGTGGCAAATCCTTCCAGATGGATACAGCNTCTGCGATGGGTCCNGAACCTGGCTGNGATGTTGAACCCCCGCTACTCCCTCCGATAGCTGACCGTTCATTCATCAGTGTTGTTAGCGATACTCTCCANCCTTCACCAATATCTCCGATTCTGCAGGAGTCAGGTACGCGAACTTCCGTCACATAGACCTCATTAAACTCTGCCTCTCCGGTAATTTGGCGTAAAGGCCGTACCTCTACTCCGGGTGCATGCATATCCAAAGCGAAGTACGTCATTCCCTTATGTTTAGGAAGCTCAGGGTTGCTCCTTGTAACCAACATCCCCCAGTCGCCTAAATGTGCAAGCGTGTTCCATACTTTTTGTCCGGTAACGATCCACTCATCACCATCACGCTCAGCCTTACAAGCTAGTCCGGCAAAATCGGACCCCGCTCCTGGCTCTGAGAAAAGTTGACACCATCTCTCCTCACCGGTGTACATAGGCCGTAAAAATCTCTTTTTTTGTTCAATAGTTCCGTGAGTTGAGATTGTAGGTCCGGCTAACGACATGAAAAAGGTAGTTGGGTCAGTAGGTTGGGCGCCTGCTTCTCGCATTTTTCGCTCAACTATCCTCTGCATATTTGGCGGTATAGCCAATCCCCCTTCGCCTTCAGGAAAATGCACCCAAGCTAAACCTGTATCAAATCTCGCACCGCGGAAATCAACATTGTCCATAGACTTTGGGTTATTTTCTTCTAAAAAGTCCTCAATAAGCTTTAGTAAACGTTTTTCTTGCTCAGCTTTATCTAGTGATGAAATCGAAGAAGTGTTCATAGTGTAAGTCTTGCCTAAATTTGATCAAAAACCTTAATTTCTATACAGAACCTTTCATTCCATATGGGAATTAAAGGTGGGCCTTTTCAGGCAATTTTAGATTGGGGTTAGCTCCTGTGTTTAGGAGCGTTGGGCCATCCTGAAGAAATCTTCGCCATCCAGTAGCCGCAACCATTGCAGCATTGTCGGTGCAGTAGGCGCGACTTGGAACAAATGGGTGAAGCCCATCCTCCAAGCAGATATCAAATATTGCCTCGCGTAGCCTTGAGTTAGCGGCAACGCCACCCCCAATACAAAGACCTTTTGCTTTTGTTTCGATTGCAGCTTTACGTGCTTTCGTGGTGAGGACTTCAACAACTGCTTCTTGAAAAGAAGTAGCAATATCCTCAATAGGCGTATCAGGATTATTGCGCACGTAGTTAATAACTGCTGTCTTTAATCCACTAAAGCTAAAGTCATATCCATCACGAAGCATCGGCCTAGGGAAGGTAATCTTATTTTCCCCAGTCTCTGCAAGCTGATCAACTACCGGCCCACCCGGATATCCCAGACCTAGATAGCGCGCGACTTTATCGTATGCTTCCCCCACGGCATCATCGAGTGTTTGGCCAAGAATTGTATATTCCAAATGCTTTTCCATAGAAACTAGGATTGTGTGCCCCCCAGAAACTAATAAAACAACTAAGGGAAGTTCAAGGTCTGGCTCCTCTAGGAAACAAGAATAGAGATGCGCTTCAAGATGATTAACTCCAACGTATGGTTTCCCCCAGACGAGTGATAATGCTTTGGCTGCGCTAACTCCAATTAGTAAAGAGCCGACTAACCCTGGCCCATTCGTCGCTGCTACTAGATCAATATCTTTGGGCTCGATGCCAGCTTCAACAAGAGCCTGAGAGATGACAGGATTGATTAAGCCCACGTGAGCTCTGCTAGCCACTTCAGGAACTACTCCCCCGTAACGGGCATGAAGGTCTACTTGACTACTTACGACCGAAGATAGAACAACGTTGTCGCTGGTTACCACTGAAGCTGCAGTTTCGTCACAAGAGGTTTCAATCCCAAGAGTAAGTCCAGAAGTCATGATGGAAGAACTTCCTTTGCTTTTTGACTTTGCTTTATAGAGTCTAAGAGTTCCATATATGGCTGTTCGTGAATATCGTTCGCCCACATAATTAATGCATCTTCATTATCTGGCTGATAGTAGGATGGCCTAATTCCTGCTGGAACCATTCCGAACTTTCGATATAAGGCTTGTGCTGGAAGGTTTCCAATACGTACCTCAAGTGTGAGATTAGTGGCTCCAAGTTTCACTGCATCCTCAAGTAATTTGACCATAATAAGAGTAGCTACCCCTTTACTTAAGTTAGATACTCTCACTGCAATTGTTGTTATATGAAAATCATCCCCAGCTAGAAGGCCACCACCAAAACCGATGACTTTCTGNCCTTCTATAGCTACATAGTAAGCCCGTTCCGTTCGTGNAATTTCTTTAATCCAAAGCTTTTTACTCCATGGTGTCGGGAAAGCTTCTCTATCGACTGNCATAATTTCTTGAAGATGTTCTTCAGTCNCTGGGTGTAAATTCATGACAATTTTCGNTTCTGNTTTTCAATCTCAACGGCATCCGGCTTCCTCAAATACACTGGTTCTAGCTCGGTTGGCGTAACAAATTCCTCTCGAAGGGCCTTCGCGTGGGCTAGTTGAACTATAGAATCAGCCGACGGGTATGCAATGTTAGGTTCGGCAGCATCCACCCCTCGAAGNCCAGCGAAAGTTTCTGAGTAACGTAATGCCCCATCACCTACTAGCANCGCTTCATCTCCATGAGCTAAAAGATCTGCNGCTAAATCATCTGGAGTGCTTACNGNAGGCTCACTCACTCTTTGNACTCCTCCTGGAACTTGTAGGTAATTCGCATGGAAAACTTCTCCTCTTCGGGCATCAATAGTAGCCACTATAAGTTTTGAGCAATACCTGACTGGGTATGCAAGTAAATCAAGACTTGTCACTCCTATCATCGGAACTCCAAGACCGAATGCGACGGAAACTGCAGTAGTAATTCCGACGCGTAATCCGGTATATAGACCTGGACCAACATCGACAGCCACTACGCTGATCTCATCCATTGAAATTCTCGCCTGTTCAAGAACAAATTCAATCTGAGGCGTCAGATTCTCTGCGTGTCTTTTTCCTCGCGATGAATGAACCGAGGCAAGAACGCCTTCATGACCTCCAATAGCGCACCCTACCTGCGATGTAGCACTTTCGATTCCTAAAATAATCACTGTTTAATGCTCCATTCAGAAAGAGCCCCTTGGAGTTGTTCTATCCGCTTGTGCCAGCTCGAACCGACATGGGAGATTCTTACAATGCGCTCATCGTTCTCTTGGCCATATTCAAATCGAATCTCAAGGTAGTTTTGCGGTATCGAAGGTATTATTTGATCTCCCCATTCGATAAGGGTTACAGCATCACCGTCGAGCAGCTCAGGTAAGGCCAAATCACGGACTTCTTCCAAATCTTCGATCCTATAAACATCTAAGTGATTTAGGGTTAGTCGACCGGAATAGCTTTTAGCAAGAGTGAAGGTCGGACTTGTGATGGATTCTCCCACTCCCAATGACTTTCCAAAACCTTGAGTAAATGCTGTTTTCCCTGCTCCCAAGTCGCCAACAAGTAATAAAACGTCTTTCGCAATTGCAAGCTCAGCTAAGGATGCAGCTAATGCTTGAGTCTCTTCGACGTTTTTCGTTTTTGTATTAAACACTCTCTCAGGTTAGTGCTTGTAAGTCTAAGATCATCTCCAAATAGAGGTCGGGATTGTATTTAAAGCTACGCTTATTTTCCGACACTTCGTATTGCTTTTTCAACCGCCACAGTTGCAAGAAGTCGAACTTCTCCTAAAGAAGCTTCTACAGTTCCTGTAGCCGCTACAACAATGGCATCACCATCCCCTTGGGTGTGTGCGGGAAAGATAGCTTTAGCAAAGCCATCATGCGCACTCTGGCTAGCTAGAAAACATTCGCCTTTTGTCAATCTGGCATTGGTTATAACAACTCCTATTGTCGTGTTCTCAAATGGGACAATTTCAGGAAACTCAAACGTCCCATCGAGTATCGATTGGCTGACTGTGCCATCATCTATGTCACCACTAGCATTTACCACCAACAATGCAGAAACTGTGAGGTCCCCAGACCTACACGTGACTGAGCCGATACCACCGAGCTTCGAATACTCCTTACCTCTCCACTTAGAAATTGTCGCACCTGTACCTGCCCCGATTAACCCAACGTCGGTTGTGGTTGAGGAAGCTATTTCCGCAGCTTCCCTTCCTTGCTTTGCGCCGGGCCGTTTTGTAGAGTCACCCTCACCAAGATCAAAGAGAGACATCCCTACAACGATAGGAACTTTACCTGAAGCTGTGGCAAAGCCTTGTCCCCGCTCTTCAAGAAAACTCATTACCCCGTCGCAAGCTGCTAAACCATAAGCTGACCCACCGGAGAGTACGACTGCATTTATATGCTCTACTAGCCGGCTGGGATGCAGTAATGCAAAATCTCTTGTTGCTGGTGCCCCACCGCGAATCTCACCCGATGCAGCCGTTCCCTCTGGGAACAGTATTACCGTGCATCCAGTTTTTGCTTCTGTATCGCTCCAATTTCCAACTTCTATTCCATCGATATCTGTAAGCATCCCTAACCACTCCCGAATTACGAATATCTTCGCGGAATTCGACTTTCTATTCCACAAATAATTTCATATGTGATCGTCTCAAATATCTCAGCCCATTCTGCTGCCGAAATATGGTCGTCACCTTGAGAACCCAATATCACTACCTCATCTCCAGAGGCTACTTCATTCTCTCCGCAATCAACCAAGAACTGATCCATCGTAACGTTTCCAACGATAGGGTGCCGCTTTCCACCGATAAGGACTTCCCCTCCTCGATGACCAGCATCACGACGTAACCCGTCTGCATACCCCATCGGGACAGTTGCGATTTTAGTGCTTTGCTGAGCTGCCCAACTTAGTCCATAAGAAACGCCCTCTCCGGCTTCAATTGTCTTGACATACGAAACTTCAGAACAAACTTTCATTGCCGGACGAAGATCTAATGCTGCATCTATTCCCTNTAAAGGNGAGAGGCCATACACTGCTAACCCACNTCGAACTAGGTCAAACCTTCCTTCTGGATTGTTNATTGCCAGAGCAGAATTAGCGCTATGCAGCATGTTAGAGCTTATNCCTTCAGTTCTTATTTTTTTAACTACCTCGTCGAAGCGAGCGAGCTGCTTAGCGGTAAACGGATTAGAAGGATTATCTGCGACAGCACAGTGAGTCCATAGACCATCAAGTATCAAAGATGACTTTTCAGATATCGCTTGAGCTAAAGTAAGAGCTAAATCGGGGTCAACTCCGACTCGATGCATCCCCGTATCTATTTTCAAGTGGACATAGATTTCTTTATTCACCTGAGTTGCTGCTGCAGCTGCAGCAGCAATACCCTCTCCGCTGTATACCGCTGGCCTTAGCCCATATTCGGCAACCTGTACCATCTCTCTTGGTCGGGGTTCTGACAAAAGCAAAATCGGAGCTTGGATACCGGCTTCACGAAGAACGATCCCTTCTTCGACCAAGGCAACTGCCAACCACTTTGCTCCTGCAGATACAGCTGCTCGAGCTACCGGAATTGCTCCATGTCCATATCCATCAGCTTTGACAACAGCACAAAGAATTGCAGGTGAAACTACTTGAGATATCTCTTGGACATTATGTTTAATTGCTTCAAGATCTATATCAGCCCACGTTGGTCTCATGTAATACCTCCGGAATTAGGTTGATAAGGTCAGATGCCACCATCCCATGTTTAAACGAAAATTGTCCAGCTTCTGCATGTACCCAGGCGCCCATAGCTGCAGCTTCCAAACTTGGAACTCCCTGAGCTAGAAGAGCGCCGATNATCCCTGCAAGTACATCGCCAGTTCCAGCAGTAGCTAACCTATGATCACCGTTTGCTACAACNAAACAACGTCCTTCAGGATTAGCTACAACCGTAATTGGGCCTTTAAGCAANACAATGGAATTAGTTAATTTCGCAGCTCTTAAAACATCCTCNATNCGCTGGGGACTTGGCCTAGACCCAACTAAATCTTCGAACTCACGTTCATGGGGAGTAAAAATCGTGTCAGGTTTCCTNNTTTGCAAAATTTCAAGATTCTCACCTAAAGCTTTGATGGCACCTCCATCTACTACAAGGGGGATCTCAGAGTTAGAAACTGCTTTTTGGATGGATTTAGTATTTGAACTTGATAGTGCAAGACCTGGGCCGATGATTCCAGAAGAAAATTTATTCGAATTGTTCTGGAAATCTTCTTCCCACCCTTCTTCTGGAATAAAGTATGAAACGGCTTCTATTGGGCCTATGGGCATGGTCCCAGGAGTGCTTATACGAACATAGCCTGACCCTGCTCGTTGAGCGGCCTCTGCCGCTAGAGATAGAGCCCCGTCCATTCCTGCAGAACCGCCAATTATCCAGCACGCTGACTTCCATTTGTGTTCCGTTGATAATTTTTTCGGAAGCCATGTCGCAATGTCTGAACGCTGAACTAGGAATGTTTCAATATGTGAAGTATCTAGGCCAATATCGACTACTTCAATCTCACCGACATAACTGCTTCCAGGAGGAATTAGATGACCGGGTTTTAAAGCCTGAAAGGTAGTTGTCTTATTAGAGTTCATAGGAAGTCCCATTACTTCACCTGTTAAACCATCGATACCACTTGGAATATCAACGGCAATCACAGGNACGTCTGTAATGGGCGCAATATATTCTCCCCGAATTCCGGTTCCGTATGCGGCGTCAATAATAAGGTCGCACTTGGGGAGTTGTTTTGGGGCTTCTGTGACAGAATACTCGACAGTCTTTATCCCCCATTTCCGAAGATAGGATGCGGCAACTCTTCCATCTTTTCCGTTATTGCCTTTCCCATAGATCACTACGACACGTTTTCCATAGGTTCCGTTGAGAGATTTCCGTGCAGACCACGCTACAGCGCTCCCAGCCCGTTGTATAAGAACGTCAAGAGGCTCCTCAGAAGATGCATCAATAGCTTTCATTTCGCTTGGAGTTACGATTGGTATCATCAGTATAAAATCCTGTAGTTGCTCAATTTCGCCATAATTCTGCTAGGTCTGCAATAGGAGACATCAGTAGATCTGATAGAGGGATTGTGGATAGAAGGTCACTGCGAAACGTTGGTTCTGTCTCAGTTACGAAATCATAAAGCTTTGCATAGCGATTCTGATACCCCTCAAGTATTTGTTTAGCTATGTGCTCATCGACGTGTTTTTCTAGTCGTACATGAAGTAATGTAAGTCCGACTGTCTGCTGATCTTTCACTTCAGGTACTAAGATTATCGTCCGATCATCATTGCGCCCTTTAGCGATCATCACGTTCTGATCAGATGCAACAAGGTGCTTACTACCTCGGAGTTTGGGGTCTCTTTCCACTCTTGATACTAGATCAACTGCTATTCCACCTCGATCAACAATGTGTAATTGTGCAACATCAGGAGCCCCATCTATCGAATACCGAATATATCCCGTGACATCTTGTACCCCATTATTAAGTGCTTCTAAACAACGTAGGTTCCGATAGCTAACTCTGTCTCTAGGCGTACCAGACTCAAGTAATTCTCGAAGAAGTGGCAATTGAATGATTTCCTCATCTGATCTAGATATTCCAACTGTCACTGTCTTTGCTTGATGCTTAATCGTGTCTATAGTTCGAGTTAGTTCTTCTATCCCAACGGTCAAGGAAGCAACTAAATCTTCCAGGATAGTTGCTGGTGTCCCGACTTTNCCAAAGTCTANTTGATACGAATCAAGTGGAATATTCCCTAACGAGTATTTGAGCATTATCAGAATTTTCGTCGCTGTACTTGCCTCTAGGTTGCCGTTATAGTCNCCGGAACGTANACCGTCGAAAAATACTTGNGAGGCTTTTTGAATTTGTGGTTTCAGGTTCCCTAACATAACTTCTCCGGTCATGTCTGGGTTNTGTGCAACTGCCAATTCGATCGCAGAGCGNANCTCTCTAAATGGAGTTGCCTGAGCATCAATAGATANNGCCGCTTCATAGCCNAATATATGGCCGGCCATCGTTGNCAAGATAAATGCNANTTCCTTAGTAGTAGNCGGAACTTCAATGACTTTNAGAGCGGAAGAGAAAACTTCTGGAGTGTCTGTAATCACTACTGGAGTAGCCTTATGGGCCCGATATATAGCTACTTCTTTCGCCGCATCGGCAGCGACCGAACCTTCTAGTCCAGCAGCACAAACGAGGATCATGGGTTCAGCTGAAAGGTCAATATGCTTCTTATCTTCAGTAAAATCAGCCGCTATTGATTTGTAGCAGAGTTCAGAGAGTTTGATTCTAATTTCCTTTGCGGCGACAATGTTCAAACCATTTCCAACTATGGCCCAATATTTTTTNGNAGGTGCTAACTCAGTTGCGATCTCNGATATTTTTTCCTGCTCTGAAAGCACTTCCCTCATCAGGTTAGGAAGCTCTTTAAGTCCNAGAAGTAAAGTATTTNTTCTTTCGTTGGTGCTTGCTTTACTTGTGGAGNTAGCTACCGANTCTGANATCGCAATCCCCAAAAGAAACCCAGCAGCTATTTGTGAATAGAAGGCTTTAGTCGAAGCAACGCTCATCTCTATATCTCTCCCATCGGAGGTGTAGAGGACGCCNTCAGATTTTTTTGTTAGTTCTGAATCTCGACGGTTAACTATCGACACAACTGTCCCTCCTCGGGCGCGAACAAGATCTACTGTCCGGTTAGTGTCGGTGGTCGTTCCGGATTGGCTAATTGCAACGACAAAAGTATTCGTCATATCCGGACGTAGTCGGAATCCAGATAATTCTGTTGATGGAAGAGATTCAACTCGAATATCTATTTCCTCGTTTAGGAATGCAGCCAAGCTNTTACCAGCGACTGCTGCAGTTCCCTGCCCGATAACAAAAATCTCTCTGAANTCTCCATTTTGAAACTTCTTTTTNAGATNGCTCGNGAAAGTGCTCTCTTCTAATNTGACNCNAAGATTNCCTTCGAGNTCAATTATTTTTCCTCNGAGAGTTTTTTGGAATGANTCAGGGGCTTCAGTTATTTCCTTTAANAAAAAATGGGGGTANCTTCTCCGGTCAATGTCTCTGGAAGTAATACNNGCAGTCTCAATTTCCTCTTCCGTCAGTGGGAGCGATTTCCCATCATACGATGTTCGACGAATTCCTTCGATTGTTCCGGCGTTGCTCTTTGACAAAGAAATAATTTCACCAGGTTCAGAGCTCGTACTTTCGTTATCTGCTGATTCGCCATCCAATCGTAAGTATTTCTGTGTTCTTTCAATAAATCCATAGGGCTCACTTGCAACAATGTAAGCATCTTCAGCTAAACCGACGTATAACCCTTGCCCGCTACCCCGAAGAGCTAGATGGAGATTCTCAGGGTCTGAAGCTGCATTGGCAACAACCGCAACTGAGCCTTGAAGAGATCGAGCAGTCTTTCTAAATGCTTCAGCAACTAATGACGTATCGCTTCCTTCCTTGCTGAGATACTGAGCCATTAAAGTCGGCATTACTTTAGAATCTGAAGTAACAGCAGGTGAGATCATAAGGTCTTCTATTTCTTTTAGATCAGCGAAGTTATCAACATCGCCGTTTATAGCTGCCACGACGTAAGGCATTTCGCCTTGGCCTTCTTGCTCTGAATTCAGAGGATGAGCGTTCGGTTCAGAAATAATTCCGATGCTTGCCCACCTAGTATGCCCAACAACAACAGCCGATGCCTGACTGTTTGCGAGTGCACGATGGAGTAATTTGTCTGACATAATTGCTTTTCGTAACACCAGAGTATTGTCGCCGAGCTGACCTATTTCTGAGGCTGTTTTGTAGACAAAACTTATTTGTCCATCAACTACTCGAATTGAACCAGATTTAAAATCATTATCAGATGAGCGATCTTTGATTTCTGATAAGAGCGTTGGGTCGTTTAGGTCTAAGGCATGATCTTGGATCATCACATGTAGACCAGCTGAGTCTCTTCCCCGAACTTCTAAGCTATCGAGAGCGCAAAGTGCTTCATGAATTGATGTAAAGGTTTCGACTAATCCTCTTTCTCTCTTGTCTTGGCATAGTTCACGAACAGAATTAATTAGCCTGACACGGTCATTACGAAGCGACCAAATAAGATCTTTTACCTGAATGATACAGGCGTTGACCTTTTCAGTATCTTGAAGATCAGAGTTAGCCTGATCAAGAGTTCTTTCAAGATTAGTAATGGAAATTTCAATTATGTTGCACTTTTCGATGAGCAGGGTGAGCAATTCAGAGTCATCCAATAAGGAGATTATTCCTGGCACCCCAGAGGTTTCATTTTCTAGCAATATAAGAGATTCAATTAGTAGATTGATATCTTGAAGATCTTCCGGTGTGACATCAGGAACGGAATCGATTAATTTTTTCACCCGCGTTGCAGTAGGGGCTTCGCGCTGCGCTGGCCTTCGAATAATAGCGATAATTCCACACATACATTTATTCTAGAGACTTAGTTAAGGCTCAACTCTCTAAAGGGAGTGATTTGGCCTGATTAAGATACCGCTAAATAGGATTCTGCAGCTAAAACCAGCTTATTTGCAGTAGATTCGGCTATTTCATCTTTTAAAGATTCAACCATAATTCTTAAAACTGGTTCAGTTCCTGATCTCCTTACGAGGACTCTGCCACTATCTCCCAGCTCTATTTCAGCATTAGCTATATCTTCAGCTAGCGAACTTTCAATATCCACGGTTGTTGTGGACAAGTTGACTTGTTTTAAGACCTGTGGGTATCTGACCATCGCAGAATCAGCAAGTTCACCCAGTGGTTTGTTTGATCGGCCAATGATATCGAGAAGTTGTATTCCTGTTAGTAGCCCGTCTCCAGTAGTAGAAAGGTCGTTAAAGATTATATGGCCTGACTGTTCTCCACCAAGCGACCAATCATTCTCCCCCAATGCAGCTAGAACGTGTCGATCACCAACTGGTGTTTGATGCACATGTATCTGCTTTTCTTTCATTGCAAGATGGAATCCTAGATTAGTCATTACAGTTACGACTGCAGTGTTGCCATTAAGAGCTTCGCGACTCTTCAAGTCTTCAGCACATATAGCGATCATAAAGTCTCCATCGATAACCCGACCTTGTCGATCTACGGCCAGTACCCGATCGGCATCTCCGTCAAATGCCAATCCTAGATCAGCGTTATTGTCTCTTACTGCTGTTTGAAGAGATCCAAGATTCGTTGAGCCACAGTCTTCGTTGATATTATTTCCATCTGGCACATCATGAATGCTAGTCACTCTTGCTCCCAACTCTCTGAGAGTATGTGCGGCGAAAGCTGATGCTGCCCCATTGGCACAATCTACAACAAGCGAGACCCCGCTTAGACTTCTATCTTTAATACTCTCTTGAAGAGTGGAGACCCAATCATTAGCGAGATAGCTATAACTAGGCTCAACATAATCAGATCTCTGTGTGAGATTAGGGAAATCATCAGATTCCAGAATTGCTTCGATCTCCCTTTGAGCGTGATCAGTTAATTTCTTACCACCGGCAGAAAGTAATTTGATTCCATTGTCTTGTGAACGATTGTGGGACGCTGAGACCATTGCCGCGGCAATTCCATGAGTTGCNGCAGCATGAGCAAGGGCCGGCGTAGGAACAGTNCCCATGTACCAAACTGATAGCCCNTTAGAGTCAAATCCTGTTCGCAATGCANTCACAAAGTCTTTCCCGCTTGCNCGACCATCNCTACCAATGACAACTGTGTCTGATTGNAGAACATCTGANGCNGAAATAGCAAGATTNGTTACCCACTCCGTCCTNAGGTCCACGAAAGCNCGACCACGAACCCCATCTGTNCCAAACTTANGAGACATTCTGACCAAAAAATCTTAATAGANTTCCCATACAGNCCTTACTTTCACAAGNTATCTGGCGGACNNTACTAATCATAATTCCCTGANAAGGGAAAGNCATTTAACGCTTGGAGAACTGAGGAGCTTTACGGGCCTTCTTAAGTCCGTATTTCTTTGACTCCTTCTTTCGAGAGTCTCGAGTAAGAAAGCCTGACTTCTTTAATCCTTCTCTGAAATCAACGTCGATATCGACTAGAGCTCGAGCAATCCCTAATCTTAAAGCTCCAGCTTGACCACTTGATCCTCCACCATGAATCGTTGCGTCAATATCATATGCAGTTTCAGTTTTTGTGTTCCTGAGTGGTTCCGTAATTATCATNCGATGAGTATCAGATGGAAAGAAATCTTCNATGGANCTNCCATTAACAGTGATCGTTCCGGTACCAATTCGAACGCGGACACGTGCTACTGCCCGTTTTCTTCGACCAGTTGTGTGTGCAATATGGACAGTCATAATTTCCTTAAGATTCTCTAGATTTTGCTTGAGCTAGTTCCATAGGTTCAGGTTTTTGTGCACTATGTGGGTGTTCAGCCCCCGCATAGACCTGAAGCTTNTTTAGTTGCTGTCTTCCAAGTCTATTTTTGGGCAGCATACCTCGAATTGTTTGACGAACAGCATCGGTGGGATTCTCCTGCAAAAAATTAGCATAGGAACGTGATTTAATTCCCCCTGGAAATCCTGAGTGCCGGTATACGATTTTTTTATTTGCTTTATCGCTACTNAAGACCACTTTGTCTGCATTGACGATAATGACATGGTCTCCCATATCCATATGTGGNGAATANGTGGGCTTATGCTTTCCGCGGAGAAGTTTNGCGATTTCCGAAGCCATGCGGCCAAGAATGAGACCATCAGCATCAATAAGATGCCATGTTCGCTCTATGTCAGATTTTTTAGGACTATATGTGGTCATGTTACTTTCAGTCTGTTACCAAGATTATCCAAGTAGTTCGTGGAACTTGGCACCTTTCTACGATACGGTTGTTGGCTTCATGAGACAACCGCCAGAGGGTATGTAAGCAAGATTTTTCTGAGATATTTAATAGTTCACATCCCATAGGGTCAGTCCATGAGGAGGGGCTACTTGTCCGGCCATGTTTCGGTCACGTGCATTCAGGATTTCTAATATTGAGAATTCGTCGATTTTTCCTACTCCTATATCCACTAGAGTTCCAGTTATTGAACGGACCATTTGATGGCAAAATGCATTTGCAGTTACCCAGAGTTCAATGAGATTCTTGTCAGGTACCTCCCAATGCAACGTTTTGATTTCTCTGATTAGCGAAGCGGCTACTTTTTGCCCATCAATTTCCATAATATTTTTCCGACAGAATGAACTAAAGTCGTGTTGTCCAAGAAGCTTCTGTCCTGCAGTATTCATCTTTTCTATAGAAATCGGCGAATATACATGCCATGTATATCGAGAAAGGAATGGGTCTGGGTGAGCTTGATTAAGGATTTGATAACGGTAAGTCCTGCTTTTTGCTGAAAATCTAGCATTAAAATCATCCGGAGTTTCTTCGATGGAATTAATTACAACAGATGGATAGCAGAGAGCATTTAATGCTTTTTGTATTCTGTTTATTTCAAATGGGGCTGAGTCAAAGGAAACTATCTGAGCTTTAGCATGAACACCTGCATCGGTCCTTCCAGCACAGGTTAGTGTTGGAGCCTTCCCAAGTACCTTTTGTAATGCCTCAATCAAAAGTCCTTCAACAGTTTCCACATCAGGGTTTTTCGCGAAACCATGGAAAGTTGTTCCGTCATAGGAGACAGTCAGTTTGTATCTTATTTGCCCTTCGGGAGGAGGGGCAACCGATGGAGCATTAGGCCGGATCATTGCCCGAGATACTTTGATATTTAGACAAGCTCGATTCGAGCCATAGGGGCGTTATCGCCATACCGAGGACCTACTTTAAGAATTCTTGTATAGCCACCAGGGCGGCCAGCATACCGAGGTCCGACATCTTCCATCAATTTGTCTGCTATCTCTTGATCCCTTAAGAAAGCTATAATTTGTCGGTGGTTATGAAGTCCACCTTTCTTAGCTTTCGTAATTATTTTCTCAGCGACTGGACGCATCGCCTTAGCCTTAGCCTCGGTTGTCACAATTGCTTCAGCAGCTATGAGTGAGGCAACTAGGTTGCCCATCATTGCTTTTTGNTGAGCAGAGCTCCCACCAAATCGACGACCTTTTCTTGGCTTTCCAACCATNGGTATTCCTAATCTTTAAGAGCGAGTTGGTGTCCGCGCTCATCGAGTTTCTCAATAATTTCATCAAGAGACTTCTGTCCAAAGTTTGTTATTGATAGTAAGTCAGCTTCTGATTTCAGAATAAGCTCACCAATGGTATGAACTTGGGCCCTCTTGAGACAATTGTTTGGCCGTTCAGAGAGTTCTAGATCTTCGATACCAAGTTCTAGATCAGGAGATCCGGCTGTGCCAGTNACTACTTCGGTGAGTTCGAGACTCTGNGGNTCCTCACTCATTTCTTCAACTAGCTGAATTAGGTTTCGGAGTGTTCCTCCTGCTGACGCAAGGGCTTCTCTAGGAGAGATTGAACCGTCAGTCTCTATTTCAAGAATTAACCGATCAAAATCGGTGGATTGCTCTACACGAGTCGGCTCAACTTCAAAACTCACTCTCCGAACTGGTGAGAATATAGAATCTACTGGTATTTGCCCTACAGTGGTCGACACTTTATTACCTTCAGCGGTTAGATAGCCACGGCCTTTTTCAATAGTTACTTCCATACCGATTCGACCATTTTGACTAAGCGTCGCAACTACTAAATCTTCTGAGAGAACTTCAACGTCCGCAGTCTGANNAANTTGGCCNGCTGTAACTTCACCTGGGCCTTGTGCATCTAGACGNAGAACNGCAGGCTCATCACTATCAAGNCGAACAACGACGTCTTTAAGATTAAGAAGAATATCCGTNACATCTTCATAAACCCCATCTATTACATCGAATTCATGTATTGCATCATCAAAATTGACTTGAGTGATGGCAGCACCTGGTATTGAGGAAAGGAGTGTTCGGCGCAGCGAGTTACCGAGCGTATGTCCGAATCCGGGCTCCAGTGGAGACACCGAGAATTTTTGTTTATTCTCTTCCTCTTCGTTAATGGANTCTATTTTTGGTCTTTGAATCACAAGCATGATTTTCACCTCTGGGACGTTATATATTTTTTTAAATTATTTTGNGTTACTTGCTATAAAGCTCAACAATGAGCTGTTCACGTATNGGGACATCTATCTGTTCTCGGACTGGAAGTTCTCGAACAAGAGCTCCAAAGCCATCNTCAATCATATCNATCCATGGCGGAGGATTNCGATCCAAAACGTCCTTATTCCATTGAACAAGGACCATTTCACGTGCTTTGTCTTTAAGAGTAACTTGATCATCTTTACGAAGCCGGTAGCTAGGAATATCAACTCTCTGGCCATTAACGCGAAGATGTCCGTGGTTCACGAATTGTCTAGCTTGGGGGCGAGTAGAAGCCCATCCAGCACGGTAAACAAGATTGTCAAGTCGAAGTTCAAGGTAGCGCAACATATTGTCACCAGTAACGCCTTCTCTTCGGCTTGCTTCCTTAAATATGTTACGAAATTGGCGCTCAGTTAACCCATAAGTAAATCGGGCTTTCTGTTTTTCTTGTAGTTGCAACAGATACTCTGATGAATTACCTCTTCGTCGAGTTCGTCCATGTTCACCCGGTGGGTAGGGGCGTTTTTCTAGAGCGGCTGTTTCGCCTTTTGTGCCCCATACGTTCATACCTAGACGCCGAGAAACACGAGCTTTGGGACCTGTGTAACGAGACATATCAGACCCTCCGACGCTTTACTAAACGGCAACCATTATGCGGGAGAGGAGTAACATCTTTTATTCCTGTTACTTCAATGCCAGCTGTCTGAAGTGAGCGAATAGCAGTCTCTCTTCCTGAGCCAGGCCCCTTTACCTGCACATCTACTTTCTTCACACCATGCTCCATTGCCTTTCGAGCACATTGCTCTGCGGCGAGTTGTGCAGCGAATGGAGTGCTTTTACGAGACCCCTTGAACCCGACATTCCCAGCAGATGACCAAGCTAGAATATTCCCCTGCTGGTCACTAATAGAAACGATAGTGTTATTGAAGGAGCTCTTTATGTGAGCTACCCCGTGAACGACATTTTTGCGTTCACGCTTTCTTGATCTACGAGCACCAGTATTTGAGTCAGTCATAATTATTTAAGTACCTTTTTCTTACCAGCAACTGTCTTTTTAGGACCTTTTCGTGTCCGAGCATTTGTATGAGTACGCTGTCCTCTTACAGGTAGCCCTCGTCTATGGCGNAGACCTTGGTAACAGCCGATTTCCATCTTTCTCTTTATATCTTGTGAAACCTCTCGACGGAGATCTCCCTCAACATGCATTTCGCCTTCTACATAACTTCGNAACTTTGCGACTTCTTCATCTGTTAGATNTTTGACTCTAGTTTCCTCGTTTATTCCAGTGGCTTCACAGACATGCGAGGCTAATGTGCTGCCAATTCCGTAAATGTATGTCAACGAAACTACAGCTCGTTTTTCACGCGGTATNTCTACTCCAGCAATTCTTGCCATCTTCTATCCCTGCCTCTGCTTATGTCTAGGGTTCTCACAGATAACGCGAACGACACCTTGCCGGCGAATGACCCGACATTTGTCACACATTCTCTTAACGCTGGTTCGAACTTTCATACTTTGCCTCTGTATTTTGACACTTATTTATACCTGTAAGTGATGCGTCCACGTTCAAGATCGTAAGGTGTTAATTCCACCTGAACTTTATCTCCGGGAAGAATACGTATGTAGTGCATTCGCATCTTTCCAGATATGTGAGCTAAGACTTTGTGTCCATTCTCTAGTTCTACGCGGAACATTGCATTTGGAAGAGGTTCGACTACCGTCCCTTCCATTACAATCGCATCTTCNTTTGATTTCGCCAGTGTCATACTCCTTTTTTACTTGTTTTTCTATCTTTGGAGGCTCGCAAAAGCGCGCGAAGCCGACAGGGAATCCTACCGTCGTAAAATCCACTCCCCAACCCGCAAATAGGTATGTCGTAATATTGGTGTAATAAGTGGATCATTTCTCAGAAATCTCTTCTATTACTGCCCTTAATCGGCTAAAAACGTCAGTTTCCGTTCCATTTCCATCAACAATCTTGAGAATCCCTCTTTCTGCAAACCAATCTAATAANGGTGCAGTTTCAGTTTCATACAGCTCAAGTCTACGAGTTATGGCTTCAGTAGTATCATCGTCTCGGCCTCTCGAAAGCATCCGAGTCATCACCTCATCAATTGACACATCAAGATTTAACGCTAAGCGTAAATCATCCTCCGCGTAACTCAATAGTGCATCAGCTTGACCTACAGTTCTCGGAAATCCATCTAGAAGGAAGCCACCGCTCTGGACGTCTTGTTTCAACAGGCGTTCTTCGACTATTCCATTAATGACAGAATCTGGGACTAGGTTACCTGCATCCATAATAGATTTTGCTTTAAGGCCTAGCTCTGTCCCCTCTGCAACAGCAGCTCGTAACATATCGCCAGTACTGATATGGACAACGCCATAGGATTCAGCNATNCGAATAGCTTGGGTTCCTTTCCCCGATCCCTGTCGCCCTAAAATTACNATTCCTATTGGCATAGATTAACTTCCATTAGGTTTTTNNTNAGCAGNTAAATCACTTGAGGAAACCTTCATAATTTCTCATCATCAACTGGCTATCGATCTGTTTCATCGTTTCTAGAGCAACTCCAACCGCAATGAGGATTGAGATGCCGCCGAAGGAAACCTGTCCGACATTACCTTGGTCAAGAACTTTGGCGAGTATGAAAGTTGGAAGAAGAGCTACCATAGCTATAAAGAGCGCACCTGCAAGTGTAATTCGATTCAAAATTCTGCCTAGATATCTTTCGGTCTGAGGGCCTGGCCGAATCCCGGGAATGAAACCGCCCTGCTTTCGGATGTTGTCAGCTTGCTTTACAGGGTCGAAAGTTATTGCTGTGTAGAAGTAGGAAAATCCGACGATTAGTAAACCAAAGAACAATAGATAGAAGGGGCTATCGCTAACCACCAGATTGCTATCAATCCAACTTTGGATTGATTCACCCCAAGTTTTATTGGCTGGGTCGCTGTCAGATGGCAATACGGAAACAAGAAGTTGGGGTAGATAAAGAACTGAACTCGCAAAGATAATNGGGATCACACCTGATTGATTAACTTTCAAGGGAATGTATGTGTTCTGCCCACCATACTGTTTTCTCCCAACGACTCGCTTTGCAAATTGGACAGGAATTCTTCTCTGTCCTTGTTCCACAAATACGATCCCTACAAGAAGTGCAGNGAACAGGACTATTACTCCGAGCAATCCACCCATTCCCGCATCTGTGCGNACCAATGCNCCTTGATTTGGNAATGATGAAACAACAGAAGCGAAGATAATCAATGACATCCCGTTTCCGATACCGTTTTGGCTGATGAGTTCTCCCATCCACATCAAGAGAGCAGTTCCTGCTGTAAGTGTTAGGACAACNAGAGCAACACGCGGAGCAGTAAAATTAGGCAGAAGGTCTAATTGCGTTCCGCTACTTGGGCCGCTACCGAATCCGCCTCCACCATTATGGAACAGAAATGCGAAAGCAGTTGATTGTAGAAGGGCGATACCGATAGTCATATACCTAGTAGCTTGAGTAATCTTTCGCTGCCCCACTGCGCCCATTTGTTGCCATTGCTCAACACGGGGGATAACGACTCCAAGGATCTGCATGATAATAGAAGCAGTAATATAGGGCATTATNCCTAATGCNAAGATAGCNAACTGAGTTAAAGCACCACCTGAAAACAGACGTAAGAATGCTAATGCCCCTCCATTTTCATCAGTAGTTTCTTTTAGAAGCTGAATCGCGTCTATATCTATTCCAGGGGCGGGCACAAAGCAACCAAGCCGGTATACGAAGATCATGCCAAGAGTAAAAAGGACTTTATTTCTTAAGTCCTCTATTCGAAACATATTCAAGACATTGGCTGCCATAATTTTCCCTAACTTAAATTAGTCTCTAGCGGTTTGTTAATGCGTTCCCTTGTGCTGGAGGCCTTCTATCTCCCCAAGGTTTGGGTATCACAGTGATCGTTCCTCCAGCAGTTTGAATAGCTTCCTCAGCAGATTTCGAAAATGCATGAGCTGAGACTTCCAACTTTGAATTTANCTCACCACGGCCGAGAATTTTTANCAAAGANTTTTTNCGGAGAAGACCTTTTTCTCTAAGTAGTTCAGGCGTTATCTCTGCCTCTCCGAGAGNGTCAAGAGTGTCTAAGTTGATAGCTTGATACTCGACCCTAAAAGGATTGTTGAATCCTCGAAGTTTGGGAAGGCGAAGGTGTAATGGATTCTGCCCACCTTCAAAACCAACTGGGACCGTACCTCTTGCTCGTTGCCCTTTGGTTCCTCGGCCTGCAGTTTTTCCACCTTTCCCTCCAATTCCGCGCGCAACTCTTTTTGGAGGACGGTTAGCTCCGGGTTGAGGTTGTAAATCATGTATTTTCATCTGTTTTTTTCTCCCTTATCCCTCGGTACTACTCGGCTACTTCTTGAAATTCAACGAGGTGNGAGACTTTAGCAAGCATGCCTCGAATNTCAGGTTTGTCTGGTAAGACNTGAGATTTACCTATTCGTCCTAATCCAAGTGCACGTAATGTGCCTCGCTGTTTNGGTTTTGTNCCTATAGAAGACCGTATTTGAGTAACTTTTAATCCCATAATTAACCCTTATTTAATGACCTAACGGTACGCTCGGATTCCTTATATGCGTTAAGCATTCCTGTTGGCACAAATTCTTCAGGGTCTAAGCCGCGAAGAGATCCGACCTGATCAGGTCGTTGTAGATTTGCAAGGCCATTAATAGTAGCCCGCGCAATATTTATATGATTCGAGGACCCTAGTGACTTACATAGCACATCTTTAATTCCTGCTTCTTCTAGAATCACGCGTGCTGCACCTCCAGCTATAACTCCAGTACCAGGAGCNGCAGGTTTTAGCATGACGCGACCAGCCCCNTGTTCTCCTATTACAGGATGAGTTACNGTCGACCCTGCCATGGGAACTTGGAATAAGTTGCGCTTTGCCTCCTCTGTNCCCTTTTGTATTGCAAGNGGAACTTCTTTNGCTTTTCCATAGCCCAAACCGACACGNCCAGCACCATCACCTATTACAACTAGNGCTGTAAAGGAAAANCGCCGACCTCCCTTTACTACTTTGGCTACTCGGTTTATATGAATAACCCTGGAGTCTCTAAGTTCCCCTGGGGCTTTTTCTTCTTGTTCTTCCATTAGAATTCTAATCCTGCTTCTCGGGCTGCATTTGCTACTGCAGCTATNCGTCCATGATATTTCAGTCCGCCNCGATCGAAAACAATCGAGTTNATTCCAGCAGCTTTTGCTCGCTGTCCTAACAACTGGCCTATCTTTTCAGCTGCTTCGATTCCTTTTACCCCACTACTTCGAACCTCTTCTTCAAGACTTGAAGCTGCAACCAATGTGTGTCCTTTATCATCATCAATAATTTGAGCGTAAATATTGCGATTTGACCGAAACACGGCAAGCCTAGGACGATCACCGGAACCATGAATTTTCCGGCGCAGTCTGTTATGGCGGCGTATTCGACCGTCTCTTTTTTGCTTTGCTGAATTAATCATAAATGAAACCTACTTCACTGCCTTTCCAGCTTTACGAATAATATGCTCACCTGCATAGCGGATACCTTTTCCTTTATAGGGCTCAGGTTTTTTCAGTGCTCGGATATCAGCGGCGACTTGACCCACCATTTGTTTATCGATTCCGGAGATATTCAATTCAGTTGGAGAAGGAACATCAAATTCAATTCCATCAGGCGCTGAAACGTTCACAGGATGACTGAACCCAAGCTGGAACTCAAGGTTCGTTTTTCCTTTAGCCTGCACTCTGTAACCAACTCCAACTAATTCCAGTTGTTTGGAGTAACCTTCAGTGACTCCGATAATCATATTATTTATGAGTGACCTCATTAGACCGTGTAATGCTTTTGACTGTCGTTCATCATTCTCACGATGAACGACCAAAGCTTCATCTTCTTGTGTAAGGGAAATCCCTTCAGTAAGAACTAGATTTAAACTTCCTTTAGGGCCTTTAACTTCAATATTTGCTCCATCAATAGCTATCTCAACACTCGTTGGTATTGATATTGGAGTTTTTCCTATACGTGACATCTCATATTCCCCTTCACCAGACGTAGCAAAGTATTTCGCCACCCATATGGCGCTTTCTTGCTTCGCGATCGCTCATTAGGCCTTGACTGGTTGAGACAACAGCAACTCCCAAACCACCTAGGACTCTTGGAATATCATTTGATTTCGAATATACCCTTAAGCCAGGTTTTGAAACTCGCTTAATTCCTGAGATTACTCGTGAACGGGTAGAAGAATACTTCATCTCAATTCTGAGCGTTTTTCCTGGCTCATCTTCATTTTCGGAAACCATATAATTCTGAATGTAACCTTCCTTCTGAAGAAGGTCAGCAAGAGACTCTTTTAGTCGCGAGGAAGGCATATCCACATCATCGTGCATGGCAGTGTTCGCGTTACGGATTCGTGTCAGCATATCTGCTACTGGATCAGTCATTGTCATATTCAATTACCCCCTACCAGCTGGCCTTTGTAACACCTGGAAGNTCTCCTGCATGCGCCAACTCTCGGAGACACACTCGGCACAATCCAAATTTCCGATACACAGAGCGAGGTCTCCCGCAACGCCTACATCTGGTATAGGCGCGTACCTTATATTTTGGGGTCTTACGTTGTTTATTTACTAAAGCTTTTTTTGCCATATTGCTAATTTCCTTCGGTTCGGAATGGAAACGAGAACGAATCTAATAAAGCTCGCCCTTCCTGATCATTGTTTGCTGTNGTGACAATGGTTATGTCCATNCCACGGGTTGAGTCGATTTTGTCATATTCGATTTCTGGAAATATCAATTGCTCGGTCACTCCAAATGTGTAGTTCCCATTCCCGTCAAAAGACTTTAAGGAAAGGCCACGGAAATCTCTCACGCGAGGTATCGCTAGGTTGATTAACCGATCAAAGAATTCGTACATACGGTCCCCGCGAAGAGTTACTTTCGCTCCGATTGCATTCCCCTCGCGTAGTTTGAAACCAGCAATCGATTTCTTCGCTCTGGTAACCATAGGCCTCTGTCCAGTGATGACAGCTAGGTCATCAATAGCTCCTTCAAGCGCAGCCGAACGTGTTACCGCTTCTCCAACTCCCATATTGACGACAATTTTAGAGACTTTGGGAACTTCCATAATATTGGATTTTCCTAAGCTGTCCTGAAGCATCTGTCGGATTTCCGTTTGGTATCTTTCCTTCAATCGAGGTTTTTGCATAGTCGCCATTAGAGATCAGCCCCTGTCCGACGGCAAATTCTTACCTTTGATCCGTCATTAGCAGTCCGATACCCAACTCGAGTGGGCTTACCATCTTGTGGGCTAATCACAGCTACGTTGGAACCGCTAATTGGCATTTCTTTATCGATAATCCCGCCTTGCATTGTTTCTCTAGTGGGTCTCTGATGTTTTTTAGAAATATTGACACCATCGACGATAACCCTGCCATCCTTCGGGGACACGAAGGAAACTTCTCCTTCTTTTCCTCTATCTTTGCCCGAAAGGACTACGACTCTATCGCCTTTTCTAATCTTCATATCACAACACCTCCGGGGCCAAAGAAACGATTCGCATAAATTGTTTCTCTCGCAGCTCGCGCCCTACTGGACCAAAAATACGAGTACCTCTAGGTTGTCTGGCTTCGTTGATCAGAACAGCTGCATTTTCATCAAATCGAATATAGGAACCATCTGGTCGTCGGCATTCTTTCTTTGTTCGAACAATGACACACTTAACAACGTCACCTTTTTTAACTTGAGCGCCGGGAATGGCATCTTTGACCGTTGCCACAAATACATCCCCGATACTTGCGTATCGTCTTTTAGAGCCTCCAAGGACTTTGATACAAAGTACTTCTTTAGCGCCTGAGTTATCGGCGATTTTCAACCGTGATTCTTGCTGAATCATCTTGCACGCTCCAATATCTCTACTAGGCGCCAGCGCTTTTTCTTTGATAGTGGCCTTGTTTCCTGGATTCGAACGCGATCTCCCACATTCAGATCATTTTCGGCATCATGGACGAAAAGCTTTGTTGTCCTTTGAACAGTTTTGTTATATCTACGATGACGAACGCGGTCGACAATCGCAACAACAGCAGTCTTTTCCATGCCATTTGAGACAACAAGACCTTCACGAACTTTACGCCGATTTGGTCGTTGGATGATTTCTTCAGTCATCGCTCTCCTCCAACTCTTCTGCTGCTGCTATCTCTCTTTCACGAAGCTCTGTCATTGTTCTAGCAACATTCTTTTTAACTTCTTTTATCCTGCTGTAGTTATCCAATTGCCCAGTGACTAATTGGAATCGCAGATTAAACAACTCTTCTTTAGAGTCATTTAAGGCGACAATTAAGTCGTTATCGCTAAGTTCCTTAAGTGCTTTCCCTCTAGCCATTAGAAACCTTCCTTACGAGTAACGAATTTTGCCTTAATTGGAAGCTTCTGAATAGCCCGATCAATCGCCTCTCTTGCAACTACTTCATCGCTATAGGAGAGTTCAAATAACACTTTTCCAGGGCGAACTACAGCAACCCAACGTTCAGGATTACCTTTTCCAGAACCCATACGTGTTTCTGCGGGTTTTTCTGTCACAGGCTTGTCAGGAAAGACATTTATCCAGACCTTGCCTCCACGTCGGATATGGCGGGTCATTGCGATACGTGCAGCTTCAATCTGACGTGCAGTAATCCATCCGGGTTCGAGGGCTTGAATACCAAAATCACCAAATACGACTTCGTTACCACCTTTAGAGTTCCCCTTCATTCGGCCGCGTTGATGCTTCCGGTGAGCTACTTTCTTGGGCATAAGCATTAGTCAGCCTCCCCAGGTCGAAATGTGGGTGTTTGGTGTTTTTCATTTGTCATTCGTGCGATTTGCTCTTCCTCATCAAGAAGTTTCTCGAACTCTGGGTCAGCTTCCTGAACTAGTGGCGCTAGGTCTGTTGCTTCACTTTCTTCTTCGTTTGATGGCTTATTTCTTGCGGCTGAGGAAGAGACCACCTGTTTGGGATGGCTAGGTCCTGCCGTCTCACCAACTGCCATAGCGGCCTCTCTTGCTATCTTCTCTTCAGCTTGAACCTTGTAGGGAAGAATGTCCCCTTTGTATATCCAAACCTTTACTCCTATTCTTCCATAGGTAGTATGTGCCTCCCTAAAGCCATAATCTATGTCGGCACGGAGCGTATGAAGTGGAACTCGCCCTTCGCGATACCACTCAGATCGAGACATCTCTGCTCCTCCAAGTCGACCTGAACATTGGACTCTGATACCAAGAGCTCCTGCCTTTTGGGCGTTCTGCACGGCGCGCTTCATTGCCCTTCTAAACGCAACACGACCAGTGAGTTGNTCAGCGACTCCTTGAGCGATTAANGCAGCNTCTAGCTCAGGTTGTTTGATTTCTTGAATNTTTAACTGNACCTTTGGATTTCCTGTAATTTCTGTCANTCCAGNNCGTAGACGNTCAGCTTCTGCACCTTTTCGACCNATTACTATTCCTGGCCTTGCGGTNTGAACATCNANACGAAGCTTGTCCCGATTTCCTGTTCGTTCAACTTCAACTCTCGAGATGGCAGCATGAGGAAGTTCTGACATCAGAAACTCGCGAATTTTCCAGTCTTCGATAACAAAATCTGCATATTCTCGATCGGCAAACCACCTTGATTTCCAGTCGGTTGTTACCCCAAGACGAAACCCGTATGGATTAACTTTCTGACCCATTACTCACCCTCCTCAGTTTCATTATCTTCACCTGTCTCCTCATTTTCGTTTTTGGAAGATGGTTCATCATCTTCATTGTTGTCCTGCATACTCGAGGGTAGAGAAAATCCCGCTTTTTCTGCTACTTCAGATGTTGTAAACCAAACATCGGCTTTAGTCCGAGAGAAAAAAGGAGATTCTGGTGGGTGGTAAATTTTTGAACTTACCTTGCCTTTGATTTGATACTCTTCGGATGGCTGAGAACCATCATCTTCGGCAGTAGCAGACCCAGCTCCATAAGGACCCGATCCATCATTTTCTTCAGGAGATTCTTGCTCTACATCGTTCGCCTGAACTTCATCGGCAATTTCATTTATTTCTTCTATTACTTCAGACGAGTCTTGCTCTTCATCATTTTCGTCAAGTTCTTCAGCAAGATCCTGCATCTCTTCATCTTCAGCATCGTTTACAGTTTCCTTAGATTTTTCGACTCTTCGNCGTCTTGCTTCTGNAGCACTNGGCGCCANGGATGNACCCTTCAGCTCAGCTCTGTTTCGTATCTCTTCAAGNTCTTCTGGTGTATANCTCGCAAGGATTANNGTAATATGGCATGTTCGCTTTAGAATTCTTGTAGCNCGCCCNCGAGCNCTCGGTCTCCATCTTTTCATCGTTGGGCCTTCNTCTGCATANCAAGCAGTTACATANAGCTCCTCGGATGAAATTCCGTCATTATTCTCAGCATTTGCAGCTGCTGAGTTTAAACATTTTTGAACAGTGTCGCTGATTCTTCGTTCAGANAACATCAANAGATCTGATGCTTCCTGAAAAGATTTNTTACGAATCAGGTTAAGAACTTCCCGTGCTTTACTTGCAGAAGAACGAACATGCTTGACTTGAGCTCTCGTACCTGCCCGTTCGTTAGTTTTAATTGCTGACATTAGCCCTTGACCCCTCGTTCTTGGCCGGCGTGAAACCTGAAAGTCCTAGTGGGTGCAAATTCGCCTAGCTTATGGCCAACCATTGTTTCGGTGATGTAAACGGGAACATGCTTCCGGCCATCATGGACTGCAATAGTATGACCAATCATGTCTGGGATGATCGTTGATCGACGAGACCATGTCTTTATTACTTCCTTGGACCCTGAAGAGTTAAGACCATCTATCTTTTTAAGTAGATGGCCGTCAACAAACGGACCTTTTTTGAGACTTCTTGGCATGCTAAATCCTCTACCTTCGTGATCCTCGAGTACGACGTCTTCGAACAATCATTTGCTGAGATTGTTTCTTCTTCTTTCTTGTTCTCTTCTCTGGTTTCCCCCATGGGGAAACAGGATGGCGTCCACCCGAGGTTTTTCCTTCACCGCCACCATGTGGGTGGTCGACAGGATTCATAGCTACACCTCGGGTCTGTGGACGCTTCCCTTTCCATCTATTCCGCCCGGCTTTGCCGATTTTTATTAGTTCATGTTCCGCATTTCCTACTGAGCCAACAGTGGCCATCGCATCTATCGGGATTCTTCGCATTTCAGAACTAGGAAGCCGAAGTGTGGCGTACCCACCCTCCTTAGCAACAAGTTGAACGCTGGATCCGGCGCTTCGAGCCAATTTACCTCCACCACCGGGACGTAATTCAATATTGTGAACTACTGTTCCGACTGGAATATATCGAAGGGGCAATGCATTCCCAGGGCGTATCTCTGAGCCTTGACCTGAGCGCAGGACATCACCAACAGTTAGTGCACTTGGTGCAAGAATGTAACGCTTTTCACCATCATGATAATGAAGAAGAGCAATGCGGCACGTTCTATTCGGGTCATATTCTATTGCGGCAACGGTTGCGGGAACGCCGCTCTTATCTCGGCGAAAATCTACTTTTCTATAAAGTTGTTTGTGGCCACCACCTCGGTGGCGTGAAGTTTTTCGTCCGTAATTATTTCTCCCACCAGTTTTAGGCTTACTAGTAGTAAGTGATTTTTCAGGATAGCTTTTGGTAATTTCTGAAAAATCTGCTTGGGTTTGGAACCGTCGTCCGGGACTTGTAGGTTTTCTTCTTCTTATTGCCATGAGATTTCCTATACGTCGAACAATTCGATTGAGTCACCCTCAGCAAGGGTAACAAGGGCTCGTTTTTGATCAGAACGGCGTCCATACGTGAAATTACGCCTGTTTCTCTTTCGTTTTCCTTTTCGGTTTAAAGTATTTACTTTTAAAACACGAACGCCGAAAATACTTTCAACTGCATTTCTTATCTGTGGCTTTGTTGCGTCTGGGTTCACCTCAAACGTGTAGACGTTCTGCTCTAAAAGTTCATAAGATTTTTCGCTTACGATTGGCTTCACGATGATGTCTCGGTTATCGCTCATGAGTCCTCCGATACGTCGTCAGTAGAAATCTCAGAACTATTTCTGGGGTTCTCCTTGGTCATGCTTGTGAGAAGATTTCCTTTAGTGAAGATGACCATGTCAGTTGACAAAACATCAAATACATTTAGTTGAGTCGGAGAAATTACATGAGCGTTAGTGAGATTACGGAAACTTTTTCGCGTATTGGTATCTGTATCGTCAATGACAATAAGCACTTTACCTTCTGCTCCAATAGAACTTAGGGCATCTTTCGCTTCTTTAGTTTTAGGTTGTTCGAAACTCCAGCCTTCCACAACTAGAACATTGTTTTCTGATGCTCTGTCTGATAACGCAGAATACAGAGCAAGTCGTTTCATTTTCTTTGGGGTTCGTTGCGAGTAATCTCTTGGCTTTGGACCCATAGCAACACCGCCACCGCGCCATTGCGGAACTCTAGATGACCCTACTCTTGCACGTCCCGTTCCTTTTTGTTTCCAAGGCTTTGCACCGCCTCCTCTAACTTCAGCTCTGGTTTTTGTGCTATGAGTTCCGGCCCTTTTTGCTGCCAATTGAGCATTTACAACTTGATGCATTACTGGAACATTTGGTTCAATCCCAAAGATGCCATCATCAAGTTCTATGTTTCCTGCCTTACCTCCAGTAACTTTGAGAACGTCGATNGTCGCCATTAGCTATTCCCTCCGACAGGTGCAGCCTTAACAGCGTTACGGATCAATACGGTTGNNCCGCGAGGACCAGGAACCGACCCNTTGAGAAGGAGCGTTTCCTCTTCATCATTCGACTGCACAACTTCCAAATTCTGAATTGTGGTTTTTTGCGAACCCATTCGTCCAGGCATTTTCTTTCCTTTAAATACCCTAGACGGTGTTGCACATTGGCCGATAGCTCCAGGTTTACGATGTACTTTGTGGGCCCCGTGGCTAGCCCTTTGACCTGCAAATCCNTGTCTTTTCATGACGCCAGCAAACCCTTTTCCCTTACTAACTGCTGTAACNTCAACGAGTTCACCTTTACCAAGAATATCTACGCTGATTTTTTGGCCGATCTCATATTCTTCGACTTCGTCTAGGCGGAGTTCGAGAAGTTTCTTTCCTGGCTCCACACCAGCTTTGTTGAAATGCCCCACTTCAGGCTGGTTCAGAGATTGTGGTTCGACTTCACCAAAGGTTACTTGTAAAGCGTTATAGCCATCTACAAGTTTTGTTTTGATCTGAACGACGCGGCAGGGAGGAACTCGAAGAACGGTCACAGGAACGACGCGATTTTCTTCATCCCAGATCTGAGTCATACCGACCTTATGGGCGACTATTGCCTTGTTCGTCATGAGGTAACCCTCGAGTTCTTTCCTATAGTTCAGTCTCTATGGCCGAGGCCATCTGCGAGAACGCTCAAACATGTTTCTGCAAAGAGCGCTATATTTCCGATTTGCCAAGTAGTTCCGATAAAAACTGACGGCTTACTTGGACGTCAATTCAGTGACATATCTTGCCACCACAGGGGTCAAGCATATCCACACATGCTGCAACCTCCAACCCGATAGAACTTAGATAATCTAAGGAAATTAAAGCCATAGAAGATAGACATCTAATGCTGGACAGGCAAAGGAAAGAGTTATCTTAAAAATGACTTAGAGCCGGTTATTAATTAGGACTGCTGAATTTTAATTTCTATGTCTATCCCTGCAGGTAGATCAAGTCGCTGCAATGAATCAACTGTTTTAGCAGAAGGTTCAAGAATATCGAGCAGCCTTTTATGAATTCGCATTTCAAAATGCTCTCTTGAATCTTTGTACTTATGCGGTGATCGGATAACAGTGAACCGATGTTTTTCAGTAGGGAGAGGTATAGGGCCGCGTATATTAGCCTCTGTTCTCTTTACTGTTTCAACAATTTTTTTCGTTGATTGATCAATGACTTCGTGGTCATATGCTTTCAATCGAATTCTAATTTTTTGACCCGATGCCATTCAGATATCTCTCTTATTCGACAATCTTTGTGACAGCGCCAGCGCCTACGGTTCTTCCACCTTCTCGAATAGCGAAACGAAGTCCTTCGTCCATTGCTATCGGAGCGATTAACTCAACGTCCATCTTGGTGTTATCGCCAGGCATGCACATCTCCGTTCCATCTGGAAGATTGATCGTTCCAGTGACATCTGTAGTCCGGAAATAGAATTGCGGCCGGTAATTGGAGAAAAATGGCTTATGCCTGCCGCCTTCTTCTTTAGATAGCACATATACTTCTGCTTCAAATTTCGTATGTGGCGTAATGCTTCCAGGAGCTGCAAGTACTTGACCTCGGCTCACTTCTTCTTTTTCGATTCCTCTAAGAAGGGCACCAATATTATCTCCAGCCTGTCCTTCATCAAGCAATTTTCGGAACATTTCAACGCCGGTACAGGTTGTAGTTTGTGTTTCCTTTATCCCGATAATCTCAATGGAGTCACCGGTATGAACTACACCTTGTTCGATTTTCCCCGTTACTACAGTCCCTCGACCAGTAATAGAGAAAACATCTTCAATGGGCATAAGAAATGGTTTGTCGACATCTCGTTCAGGAAGTGGAATATATTCGTCTACCTGACTCATCAGTTCAAGGATCTGAGTAGCAGCATCAGCATCACCCTCAAGCGCTTTCAGTGCTGAAACTGGGTATATGGGAGTCTCGTCTCCTGGGAAATCATATTCATCCAAAAGTTCTCTGACTTCCATTTCAACTAATTCTATAAGTTCGTCATCGTCAACCATGTCAACCTTGTTAAGAGCAACAATAATTTTTGGGACTCCAACCTGACGAGCAAGAAGGACATGCTCACGAGTTTGAGGCATAGGGCCATCAGCGGCCGAAACTACGAGAATAGCCCCATCGACCTGAGCGGCGCCCGTAATCATGTTCTTGATATAGTCAGCGTGACCAGGCATATCGACGTGAGCATANTGACGATTATCCGTTTCGTACTCTACGTGAGCCACATTGATCGTGATACCACGTTCACGNTCTTCTGGCGCCTTATCAATATTCTCAAATTCAGTGAATTGACTTCCATCAACGTTGTCACTAAGTACCTTAGTGATTGCAGCTGTTAGTGTCGTCTTTCCGTGGTCGATGTGACCCATCGTCCCCACATTGACGTGAGGTTTATTTCGCTCAAACGTCTCCTTGGCCATTGTATTTCCCTCAGATTCTTTCTAGTTAACCGGCCTCAACCGGATTTTGTCTTTTTCTTACTGGTGGTAAACCACCAAACTAATGCACGGCTATTTACTCTAGCTGAGCAATTTCATTTTATGACAATCCCTACAAAGTCACTCACCACGTAAGCGAGTAACAACCTCCTCCTGCACACTTGCTGGCATTTGTTGGTAGGAATCGAATTGCATTGTGTAATTTGCTCTACCAGATGACATGGTACGCAAATCACCGACATATCCAAACATTTCAGACAAAGGAACTAGCGCATTTACCACCTGATTGTTACCGCGTTGTTCTGTTCCTTGCACTTGGCCACGTCTACTATTTAAATCCCCGACAACCCCTCCAAGGTAGTTATCAGGAGTTACGACNTCTACAGCCATTATCGGCTCTAANAATGCAGGNCGNGCTTTCCTAGCAGCTTCCTTAAAAGCCATTGTCCCTGCGATCTTAAATGCCATATCAGAAGAGTCAACATCATGGAACTTCCCATCATTTAGTTCGACCTGTATGTCAACGACAGGAAATCCTGCTAGAACGCCAGATGTCATTGCCTCTTTGATCCCTGCATCGACAGCTGGAATGTATTCTTTGGGGATTCTCCCGCCAGAAATATTATCGTCGAACGTATAGCCTTCGCCGGGCTGTGCAGGTCGAACATCAATTTCAACCTCCGCAAATTGTCCGGATCCGCCTGTTTGTTTTTTATGGGTATACGTTGTCGTAACTTCTTTTGTGATTGTTTCACGATAGGCAACTTGTGGTTTTCCGACAGATGCGTCCACATTAAATTCTCTAAGCATTCGGTCAACAAGAACTTCTAGGTGGAGTTCTCCCATACCAGAAAGAATAGTTTGCGCTGTTTCTTGATCTGTATGGACTCGAAATGTGGGATCTTCCTGAGAAAGAGCCATTAAAGCTTTAGAAAGTTTTTCTTGATCCGCCTTAGATTTTGGTTCAACTGCAACGTCGATAACAGGATCAGGGAATGTCATCTCTTCTAGAATAAGAGGCTTGTCAATCGCTACAAGCGAATCTCCTGTCCGCACATCTTTAATTCCGATTGCTGCCATAATGTCACCGGTATAGACAGCATCAACGTCCTCACGGTCATTAGCGTGCATTTCCAAGATTCGCCCCATTCGCTCCTTGTTGCCCGTTCGAGGGTTAAGAATTTGTGACCCTTTTTCTAAAGAGCCTGAATACACTCGGAAAAACGCAAGACGTCCGACATGCGGATCAGTCATAATTTTAAATGCTAAGGCTGAGAAAGGTTCATCATCAGAAACCTTTCGGGTTACTTCTTCTTCTCCCTTAACGCTTGTCCCGACTATTTCGGGAATATCAAGGGGTGATGGCAGATAGTCAACTACCGCATCAAGAAGAGGCTGTACACCCTTATTTTTAAAGGCAGTCCCATTAAGTACAGGAACAAGACCATGGCGTAGTGTCCCTTCGCGGATCGCGCTNTTGAGGTCTTCTTCAGTGATTTCTTGCTCTTCTAGATACTTCTCCATAATCGTTTCATCGAATTCAGAAAGTTTNTCCAGCATCATCTCTCGATATTCTTCAGCTTTGTCCGCAAGATCATCGGGTATATCAACTTCATCCCATGAAGCGCCAAGATCTTCTCCCTGCCAAATAAGTGCCTTCATGGTAATTAGATCAACGATCCCTTGGTAGTCTGCTTCTGCGCCTATAGGCAGCTGAAGGACTACATAATTGTCGGTTAAGCGCTCTTTTATAGTGTCAACAACGAAATAAAAGTCTGCCCCTGTCCTGTCCATCTTATTAACAAAGCACATCCGAGGAACACTGTATTTTTCGGCTTGTCTCCAAACAGTCTCAGACTGTGGNTCTACTCCAGCCACGCCATCAAAGACAGCGACAGTTCCATCTAAGACTCGCAAGGACCTTTCGACCTCTACCGTGAAGTCGACGTGGCCAGGTGTATCAATGATATTAATGCGGTGNTCGTTCCAATAGCAGGTAGTTGCNGCAGATGTAATNGTAATNCCGCGTTCCTGNTCTTGTTCCATCCAGTCCATGGTGGCGGCCCCATCGTGAACTTCACCGATTTTGTAGGAGCGGCCTGTGTAATAGAGAATNCGNTCGGTGGTTGTCGTTTTTCCAGCATCAATGTGCGCCATAATGCCGATATTTCGAGTTTTTTCTAAAGGGTGACGTGCCATATCGTTATTTCACTTTTCCTTNTTCATNAGTGGATTAATTAGTCCAAATATATGTTAGTGAACTGTTTNCATCTTGTAAGAGACCACTTACCAGCGATAATGAGCAAACGCTTTATTTGCTTCAGCCATTTTATGTGTATCTTCCCTACGTTTTACGGTTGCCCCAAGTCCATTGGAAGCATCTAGTAATTCGTTTGCTAAGCGATCCGCCATAGTTCTCTCACGGCGGTCGCGCGCAAAGCCTACAAGCCAGCGAATCGCTAGTGTCGTGGCTCTTCTGGGGCGGACTTCAACGGGAACTTGATATGTAGCTCCGCCTACTCGCCGACTTCGAACTTCAAGCTGAGGTCGAACATTCTCGATAGCTCTTTTGAGCGTATCAATAGGATCTGACCCTGTTTTTTCTTCGACTGTTTTCAACGCGTCGTACACGATGCGTTCAGCTACAGATCGCTTACCTCGTTGGAGTATCTTGTTGACAAGTTGAGTCACAAGTGTTGATCGATAGATTGGATCTGGTTGGAGGCTTCTTCTCGTTGCTGGTCCTTTACGAGGCATTTCGTTCTACTTCCTAATCTTTCTTTGCGCCATAACGGCTCCGAGATTGTTTTCGGTCTCGGACTGATGCCGTGTCTAGTGTGCCGCGGATTACTTTATAGCGAACGCCTGGTAGATCTTTTACACGACCTCCGCGGACAAGCACAATTGAGTGTTCTTGTAAATTATGGCCTTCTCCAGGAATATATGCAGTTACTTCTGCGCCACTTGTTAGCCGAACACGAGCAACTTTTCGAAGGGCTGAATTGGGCTTCTTCGGTGTTGCTGTGTAGACCCTCGTACAAACACCGCGTCTTTGTGGAGCTCCTTTAAGCGCAGGTGTTTTTTCCTTTCGGAACTTAGAATCTCTCCCTTTACGGACAAGCTGTTGGATTGTAGGCAATTTGTTCTCCAAGGCTTATTTAGCCTTATGTCTTCAATGTTTGGTTGTAAAGATATTTTACAGCCAGCAAACCAGCCTACGAGTGTTTGGGCCAGTCCACACCCCTGAAACTAGTTCTTAGGAAGATTTTTTAGAAACTTTTTCCTTACCCAATAAATTCTTCGGGTGATGTTGGCGTTTCCTCTTCTTTCAAATCTCCGATTTCCTCAGGTTCTTGAAACTCTGGTTGGGAAGCCAACCATTCTGAGAGGTCTTCATCGCCGTCTTCATCGGAGGAATAGAACTCCATCGGNGCATAGTCAGGTGCATCCGCTTCGAAATCTCGATAGGACACAAGCCCTGTCCCTGCTGGGATCAGTTTTCCAATAATAATGTTTTCTTTAAGTCCAACAAGATTATCGGAACGGGATTCGATAGCNGCTTCAGTAAGCACACGGGTAGTCTCTTGGAACGACGCNGCGGATANCCAAGAGTCAGTTGCAAGTGATGCCTTAGTTATACCCATAAGTTGAGGCCGAGCTTCTGCTGGTTGTTTTCCGGCCTCGACCAACTCGCGATTTGCTTCAACGTAAACGCGCCTATCGATACTTTCACCAGGGAGAAAGTCTGAGTCGCCTGGTTCTTGTACCAGAACACGTCGGGTCATTTGTCTAACAATAAGCTCGATGTGCTTGTCGTGGATTGAAACACCCTGATCTCTATAAACACTTTGAACTTGTTCTACCAAATAGCGCTGGGTTTCTCTCATACCACGGATTTCAAGAAGTTCCTTTGGATCTCTGGGGCCTTCTATAATTGGCTCGCCAGCTGAAATCTCCTGCCCGTCAACAACTTCGAGTCGAGCTTCAATCGCAATCTTGTCATAGACGTCCTCTTCACCATCGTCACTAACTATGGTTACAGTTCTACTCCGGCCTCCATCATCATTGATTCTGATTACTCCAGATGTTCGAGCTAAGGTTGCAGCTCCTTTGGGAGTTCGAGCTTCAAATAGTTCAACTACCCTAGGAAGACCACCTGCTAGGTCTTTACCAGCGATTCCTCCGGTGTGGAAAGTACGCATTGTTAGCTGTGTGCCCGGCTCCCCAATAGACTGCGCCGCTATAACACCAACCGCTTCACCGATTTCAATAAAGCTTCCCGTAGCCATAGACATGCCGTAACTTGCTATAGAAATTCCTTGCTCGCTTTCATCGGTCAAAGGGGTAAGACAACGAACCCGTGAAATTTTAGGATCATTCGACATTCGAATCATGACATCTTCAGTCACCATCGTTGCCTTCTCGATGATAGTCCCATCTGAAAGCGTTACGTCTTCAGCAAGAATTCGGCCGTAAAGACGAGTCTTTAAATGCGCCCTTTCTTTTACATCTGTTGGGCTGCTCGGCTCTTCGCCAACGTAATTTCCATCACTATCCCTATAGAAATCTTCAGGGTAGATGTCATCAATCCAGGATGAAGGAGGTGTCTGACCATCTTCAAATGGGTCTTCCATATTAATGATTACTTCTTGAGCGACGTCAACCAGTCGTCGAGTTAAGTATCCGGAGTCTGCCGTTCGGAGAGCAGTGTCAACAAGGCCCTTTCTTGCCCCAGGGGTAGCAATATAATATTCCAGCATTGATAGCCCCTCGCGGAAATTGCTTTTAATTGGTCGTGGGATCATATCACCACGGGGATTAGCTACTAGGCCACGCATGCCAGCGATCTGGCGTACTTGCATCATATTTCCTCGGGCTCCGGAACCAACCATCATGTCAATGGGATTAAAGGTCTCTTCCTTCAGTCCCGCCTCCATGTCATTTTTAACTTCTTCTGTAGCTTGAGACCAGATTTCAACTTCCTTCTGGCGGCGCTCACCGTCTGTAATAATTCCACGGCGGAATTGGTTTTCAACTTTCTCAGCTTCTTTTTCGTGTTTTTCCAAAATTCCTTTTTTGGTAGCAGGTGTCTTAACATCATCTACTGAGACAGTTACACCAGACTTCATGGCCCAGTCGAAGCACAAATCTTTGAGTTGATCAAGGCTTCGAGAAACTGTCGATTTTGGATAATTACGAGCTAAGTCTTCAACAATTCCACCCATTTCGCGCTTAGTTACACTGTTGTTTACCCATGGGAAATCTTCTGGAAGAGCATGGTTAAATAGNATCCGACCAACNGTTGTTTCGTGGTATTCGGCTGCTTGTCCATTCGCNGGGGTCTTTAAAGTNCGTGGCGACCGGAATGTAACTTTTGAATGCAGTTCAACCTCTTTGGCTTCGAGAGACCGTTCTACCTGATCAATTCTTCGGAAAATTTTGCCTTCTCCCTTTCCTCCTTCTATCTCTTCTGTTAGGTAGTAAGCTCCGATAATCATGTCTTGTGTAGGAACTGTTAATGGATTTCCGTTCGCAGGAGAAAGAATATTATTGATAGAGAGCATCAAGACTCTGGCTTCAGCCTGAGCNTCTGATGACAATGGAAGGTGAACAGCCATTTGGTCACCNTCAAAGTCAGCATTAAACGCAGTGCAAACTAATGGATGAAGTTGAATTGCTTTACCTTCTACCAGAACTGGTTCAAAAGCCTGAATGCCCAAACGGTGNAATGTGGGAGCNCGGTTGAGGAGTACGGGGTGTTCCTTAATAACCTCATCAAGGACTGGCCATACAGCTGGGCGTCGTCGTTCAACCATGCGCTTCGCTGATCGAATGTTGGGAGCCATATTGTCAGCAACTAGCTGTTTCATAACGAATGGCTTGAATAGNTCGAGTCCCATCAATTTGGGAAGTCCNCACTGGTGNAGTTTGAGTGNAGGTCCGACCACAATAACTGATCGTCCCGAATAGTCGACACGNTTTCCTAANAGGTTCTGCCTAAAGCGTCCCTGCTTTCCTTTCAACATGTCTGATAGAGACTTGAGNGGCCTGTTTCCTGGTCCGGTTACNGGACGGCCTCGTCGACCATTATCGAATAANGCATCGACTGCCTCTTGGAGCATCCTTTTTTCNTTATTNACAATGATNGCCGGAGCGCCAAGATCAAGTANACGCTTTAACCGGTTGTTCCTGTTAATTACTCTTCGATAAAGGTCATTAAGATCTGATGTCGCAAATCGACCACCATCCAACTGAACCATCGGCCGCAGTTCTGGAGGAATCACGGGGACAACATCGAGAATCATGGCTCTCGGGTTGTTCACTCGGTTCCCTTTTTCGTTACGTCGATTAAATGAAGATACTATTTTGAGCCGCTTGATAGCTTTTTGTTTCCTCTGTGCAGAGAGCGGCTTTTGTCCTGCTGGAGGATCAATTGCATCACGGAGTTTGATTTCTTCTTCATCGAAATCGAGTCGTTCTACAAGCTGAGCAATTGCGTCAGCTCCCATACCGCCTTCGAAGTATTCTCCGTAACGATCTACTAATTCACGCCATAACAATTCGTCTTCAACGATTTGGCGCGGGAATAAACCTCTGAACTCTTCAAATGCACGTTCGCATAAATCGACTTCAAGCTCGTATTCTTCAGTGATAGCTTCAAGGTCTTTGGTTAGCTGTTTGGAAACAGCTTTAATTTCAGCNTCATTTGCTTTATCTTCTTCTAGCTCGGCTATCTCGCTTTCGTGATCCTGCCGTCTCTCTTCGAGTCTCTCGTCACGTTCTTTATAGATTGCCTCTTTNTCTTCGAGCATTTCTGTCTCGAGNTCAGCAAGAGCTTCATCTCGTTTGTCATCNTCTACCCATGTAACAAGACTGGCTGCAAAATATATAACTTTCTCTAGCTGTTTTGCTTTGAGTTCTTCTCGGGGTTCTAATCCCATAAGAAGGTATGCAAGCCATGATCTCGTGCCGCGTAGATACCAAATATGGACTGCGGGTGCCGCTAGCTCAATGTGGCCCATGCGTTCACGTCGAACTTTAGAGCGTGTAACTTCAACTCCGCAGCGTTCGCAAATGATGCCCTTAAATCGAATGCGCTTGTATTTCCCGCATGTGCATTCCCAATCTTTTTGCGGTCCGAAGATTTTTTCGCAAAACAGGCCGTCTTTCTCTGGCTTCAAAGTTCGGTAATTGATTGTCTCAGGCTTTTTAACTTCCCCGTTGGACCAGGTTCGAATTGAATCAGCAGTTGCAAGTCCAATACGAAGTTGATCGAAATCGTTAACATCAAGCATTATTTCTGNCCTCCGTCCCTATCGTATTCCGCCGCTACGGGCTGCTTCTCGTGCTGCATCTTCTTCATCAGATCCTCGCTCAGGTCGTGAGATATCAATTCCGAGTTCTTCACTTGTTCTNAAGANATCCTCATCTATTTCNCNCATTTCNATCTGCATTCCTTCAAGGTCGAGAACTTCAACATTTAAACAGAGTGACTGCATTTCTTTAATGAGCACTTTGAAACTTTCGGGTATGCCCGGCTCAGGTATATTTTGTCCCATCACAATTGCCTCATAGACCTTTATGCGCCCAAGGACGTCATCAGATTTAGTGGTCAGCAGTTCTTGAAGACAATATGCAGCACCGTAGGCCTCTAAGGCCCAGACTTCCATTTCTCCAAATCGTTGGCCTCCGAATTGAGCTTTACCACCTAAGGGTTGCTGGGTGATCATACTGTATGGACCAGTAGATCTGGCGTGGATTTTGTCGTCTACAAGGTGATGTAGTTTCAGGACATACATAAAGCCAACCATGACTGGGTTATCAAATGGTTCTCCCGAACGACCATCATAAAGCTGAGTCTTTCCATCAGCTTNTATCATTCGATCTCCGCTATCGGCTTCAGGATTTAGNTTTTCAAAAATCTGCTGGATAGTTGGATGTTTTCCGGCTAGTTCAGTCTCGTCCCATTTAGCTCCGTCGAATACGGGGGTAGAGATAAAGGTTGATGGAGTTGTTTTAGGACGTGTTTTTTTTGCAGTATTTGATACCGGATCAGCACCGACACGATTACCGTTAACTTCCCATCCCCATCTAGCTGCATAACCCAAGTGGGCTTCGAGAACTTGGCCGATGTTCATTCTTGAAGGAACACCGAGGGGGTTGAGTACGACGTCAACGGGTGTACCATCCTCCATAAATGGCATATCTNCCTCTGGAAGAACAATCGAGATGACTCCCTTGTTGCCGTGGCGGCCAGCTAATTTATCTCCNACNCTAATTTTGCGTTTCTGAGCAACGTAGACTCGGACAAGTTCATTAACGCCCGGTTGTAACTCTGCTTCATGTTCTCCATCTCGTTTAAAGATGTCAACTGCAATAACAGTTCCTGTTTCACCATGTGGAACCACTAAGGAAGTATTTCTAACTTCTCTCGCTTTTTCACCGAAAATAGCTCTGAGAAGTCGTTCCTCTGGAGTTAGTTCAGTTTCACCCTTGGGTGTTACTTTTCCTACGAGGACATCTCCAGGGCCAACTTCGGCACCAATTCGGATTACACCNTCTTCGTTAAGATCCGCTAGCATCTCTTCAGAGATATTGGGAATGTCTCTTGTGATCTCTTCTGCACCTAGTTTTGTATCTCGAGCATCAACTTCATGTTGGTGGATATGGATAGANGTAAGAACGTCGTCTTTGACGAGCCTTTCGCTTATGATAATCGCGTCTTCAAAGTTGTAACCTTTCCATGGCATGAAAGCCACTAAAAGGTTTTTCCCTAGAGCTAGTTCACCTAAATCGGTAGAAGGACCATCAGCTAGGATGTCACCCTTACTGATCTTTTCTCCTTCGCGAACAAGAGGTTTTTGATTCACGCAAGTATCTTGGTTGGAGCGTTGGAATTTCTTTAGAGTGTATTCCTTTGTTCCTAATCGCTTCCCCTCATAGTGAACTGTCATCTGAGTTCCAGAAATCTCAGAAATTACTCCAGGCCCTTCAGCAATAATCATGTCTGCAGCGTCAAAAGCCGCTCTCTTCTCTATACCAGTTCCGATATAAGGTGCCTCTGGTTGAACTAGTGGGACAGCCTGCCTCTGCATATTTGCCCCCATCAACGCTCTGTTAGCGTCATCATGTTCTAGGAATGGGATTAGGGCAGTCGCTACTGAAACGATCTGTCGTGGTGAAACATCCATGAGTTGGACTTCGTCTCCTGCGACATAGGAGATTTCAGTGGTAGCTCCAAAGAAAACTTCCTGTTCAAGAGCTGTTTTCAAACCTTGNAGNGTTGCTGCTTGAGGAGATCTTCTAACGAGAACACGGTCATTGATGAANTTACCCCGAGNNTCTATTGGTGCATTAGCTTGTGCTACAACATATTCTTCTTCTTCGTCTGCAGCTAAATACCTAATTTCATCAGTGACGCGNCCATTTTTGACAACCCTGTATGGAGANTCGATGAAGCCGAAGTCATTNACTTTTCCATAACTTGCTAGGGCACCGATTAAACCAATNTTTGGNCCCTCTGGTGTCTCGATCGGACACATNCGCCCGTAATGACTAAAGTGAACGTCGCGAACCTCAAATCCGGCGCGTTCACGAGATAACCCTCCTGGGCCAAGCGCTGAGAGNCGGCGTCGATGAGTCAAACCCGATAAAGGATTTACTTGATCCATAAATTGNGAAAGTTGGGAAGTGCCAAAAAATTCTTTTATTGAGGCAACTACAGGCCTGATATTGATCAACGAAGTAGGGGTGATTCCCTCAACATCTTGAGTGGTCATCCGTTCTCGAACCACACGCTCCATACGGGATAGGCCAATTCGAACCTGATTTTGGATAAGTTCGCCAACACTTCGGATTCTGCGATTTGCGAAATGGTCTTGATCGTCTAGTCGATAGCCCGGTTCAAATTTCATTAGGTGAAGCAGGTAGGTACATGCAGCTAGAACTTCCGAAGAGCTTAAGACAGTTGCGTCCACATCTGGGCGATCAAGCTTTACGCCGAATAGTTTCTCTATCTTNTCAATTTCTGGACCGAGTTTACGATTTAACTTGTATCTCCCNACACNTGANAGGTCGTATCTCCTGCTTTCGAAAAAAGCNTTACGGAAGTAGTTGCGCGCGGCNTCNACNGACTGTGGTTCTCCNGGTCGAACCCTCTTATAGATTTCGAGGAGCGCTTCTTCTTGTTTATTCTCNTCAGAAACTTTTTCTAACTCTTTGAGATACTGAGGTTCCAGAAAGTCGAAATGCTCTACGAATCTTGGAAGGAAATTTGGTTCGTTCTCTTCGTCAAGGCCGAGAGCCCTTATAAGTGTAAAGATACTCAGTCGTCGTTTTCTCGCGATTCGGGTTCCAGCAGTGGGGTCCTTACCTGGTTTCTGCTCGACATCAAATTCAATCCACTCTCCTCTATACGGGTGGATGGTCCCAGTTACTAACTGATTTCGCGCAAGGTTTCTAAGCCGGTACCGTTCACCTGGCTGGAAGATAACTCCAGGGGATCGCACTAGCTGGGAAACGACTACGCGCTCAGTCCCATTGATGACGAAAGTCCCCTTGTCAGTCATCATAGGGAAATCACCTATAAAGACTGTTTGTTCCTTGAGTTCTCCTGTATCACGGTTTCCGAATCGAGCTCTAACCAAGATTGGCGCAGCGTAGCTTATCTGATTTGCTTTACATTCTGCGACGGTGTGTTTCGGACCAGGATTTAGATCTTCATCTTTAGGATCGAACTCGAGGTCTAGTTGTAACGTTTCAGAAAAGTCCGTTATGGGGCTAATGTCGCGGAATGTATCCGCTAGACCTTGTTCTAAAAACCATTTAAAAGATTCTCGTTGAACAGCTAAGAGGTCGGGTAGATCAAGAACTTCAGTTAAATTTGCAAACGAATAACGATTTCGCGATGGTGACAAGGAATGACTCCTAATTGTGTGCTGATGGATAGGGATTTAAAAGATATTTAGATATCTCAGAAAAGAGTGCTAGGGCTTTGCTACTCCTTTTATTATTTNTNGGCCAGACGCGCCAAACGACAATCAATGGGGATCATGGTCAGACGCACTACGAACAGGGACTCTGTAGTCTATGTCAAGATTAGGCTAAAGCCAAACTATTCTTGTTCTCTTTTTAAGAAATTATCTGGGNTTAAGTACAAACTTGTAAACTACGGAACAGCTATCTAAAAGAAATGCTCTTTTAAAGTGCGNTAGAGATTCNGCTAATTTATTTCTACAGTAGCTCCGGCAGCTTCAAGAGCTTCCTTNGCTTTTTCAGCNTCTTCCTTAGACGCTCCCTCTAGGACAGGTTTCGGAGCAGATTCAACAAGCTCNTTTGCTTCCTTAAGTCCAAGAGAAGTCAAGCCTCGTACCTCTTTGATTACGTTTATCTTCTTCTCTCCTGCTGCAGTAAGTACTACGTCAAATGCGTCTTTCTCTTCAGCTGCTTCATCTCCGCCAGCAGCAGGTGCAGCTGCGGCAACAGCAGCGACAGGAGCAGCTGCAGTAACTCCGAACTTCTCTTCAAATTCTGAGAGAAGTTCGCTGAGTTCAAGCACGCTCATATTCGCAATAGCTTCAAGCACTTCTTCTTTGGTAGTCATGGATTATTTCTCCTCTTCATCACTGGGTTCACCAGCGTCTTGTTTATCTTCGTTTTCATTTTCTGAACTTTGTTCATTCGNTTGNTCTACTTCTTCTTCAGAAACCTCAACCTCAGCCTCTTCNTCAGAAACCTCAACCTCAGCCTCTTCCTCAGAAACCTCCACCTCAGCCTCAGCCTCTTCAGAGGAACTGTCGTCCGGGGCTCCGCCACNTGCTTCAATGAGTGCAGAGAGAGCGTATGCAAATTTTTGCGGNACAGCCTTGAGTAGACCTGCCATTTGTTGCATTGGGGCTGCCATACCTCCGGCCAGCTTGGCTAATAACTCCTCGCGAGGTGCAATCTTTGAGAGTGCAACAATTTCATCTGTTGTCAGAAGTTTGCCATCAAGCATTCCTCCCTTGATAACAAGATTTTCATTGTCTTTAGAGAAATTTGTCAAAGCTTTAGCTACCGAAACTGGNTCTCCATCTTTACCATCTGGGCGAGTTCCGGTAAATGCAATTGCTGTCGGCCCNACTAGGAGTTCTTCGATTTCGAGGTCAAGTTCCTTTGCNGCNAATCGGACAAGGGAGTTTTTATATACTTTNTACTCACCTCCGGCNNCCCTCATAGCATTTCGGAGNACAGCCAGGTCGGTTACATTAAGTCCGCGGTATTCCGTNAATACCACNGCTTCAGAGCTTTGGAACTTTTCTCGTACTTCAGCCACAATNGCGACTTTTTCTGCTTTTGGCTCCCCCATAGGAGATCCCTTTCTTGTTAAAAACAAAGTGGAGCGCTGCCATTCAGCAAACGCTCCAGTATCCCAGATTGTCTACCTCGNCCGGCAAAGATTTCTCTTTCTTAATCACTTAATGTGAACCGAATGTCTACGGCAACTTGTGTTGTCTTAAGGATGGTACAAGGTCTTCCCTTGTGACCCAACTTTGGAGATGATAATTCCTTTGCCAAAGGAGTCCTAAAACAAACGTTTAGATGTTTCCCTCGTCTATTTTTACTCCTGGGCCCATTGTCGAACTAATAACCGCTTTTTTAATATATTTTCCTTTGGCGCCAGATGGTTTGGCCCTATGAATTTCTTCAAGCACAGTGTTCAGATTCTCTAGAAGAGATGACTCTTCGAAACTCGCTTTACCAATTGGAATCTGGACGTTGCCGAATTTATCTGTTCGGTATTCGACCATGCCTCCCTTAAACTCTTCAATAGCTTTAACAACATTGTCGGTAACAGTTCCAGTTTTTGGGTTTGGCATCAATCCTCTTGGACCTAAAGTACGGCCCAGTTTTCCCACCACCGGCATCATGTCAGGAGTAGCTATTACAANATCAAAGTCAAGCATCCCCTTTTCAATTTCTTCAGCTAAATCAGTGTCTCCTACNATATCTGCCCCTGCATCTCGCGCTAGTGAAGCTGGCTCACCTTGGGCAAAAACAGCGACACGGACATCTCTACCGGTCCCTGCGGGAAGAGCGACAGTCCCTCGGACCATTTCTTCAGCCTTACGAGGNTCGATGCCTAAACGNAGGACNAGTTCGATAGTTTCATCAAATTTNGCTGTCGCCATTCTTTTTGACATAGAAACAGCTTCACTGGCTTCATATAACTCTTCACGGTCATATGATTCAATAGCCTCTTTATATCTTTTATTCATTCGAACCAATCCTTTCTGTCTGCACGGTCAAGTGAACGTACATATTTCGGTTCTCCCTCTATTTCGCCGAACTGATTTNGTGAGGTGNCCAAATCTGGCAGTTCTATAGTAAACCTTATCTAACCTCTATCCCCATGCTTCGAGCTGTCCCAGCAATCTGTAACTTTGCTTGCTCGATATCATCAGTGTTCAGATCTGGAAGCTTTGTCTCTGCAATCTCGGTAACTTGGGCTAGCGAAACAGACCCGCTCACTTCTCGTCCGGGATTCTGGCTAGCTTTATCAAGGCCTGCTGCTTTNCGAAGTAAAAATGAGGTAGGNGGTGTTTTTGTGATGAAAGTAAATGACCGATCTTCGAAAATCGTTATTTCAACTGGAACAACTTGTCCTCTTTTGTCTTCGGTCTTCGCGTTGTATTCCTTGCAGAAGTCCATTATTGCAACTCCATGAGGTCCCAATGCGGTTCCTACAGGAGGAGCCGGAGAAGCCTGGCCCGCTGGGATTTGAATTTTAACTACCGCAGCAACTTGCTTTTGTGCCATTGTATCTCTCTCCTAAATTAAAGATGCTCTCACATAATTAGTGGTTGGGATTGGTCAATCCGCATTTCACTCTAGCGACTTTATCTAAAAATAAATGTCTTCGACGTCGCTTAGTTTGCCTTATGCTTCTTTCGACAGCAACCTTAGATAGAAACTTTACAAAGCTATCTGGTTATTCTGTCGCTTGCAGAATTGGCTTTTGATAGATGCTAGACGGGGCGAGCGGTTCGGCATTAAAGGTACGGGTATTTGCCCGAGACTCTATACCTTCATGCAAAGACCTTATTTCAGTGCTAGCTGTCTTCTGAAAGAGCGGAGGAAATACTGCATGAACGAGGCAGGCAAACGCTGCTTTTGACAGAGAGCGGAAGACCTTCGCAGCAAATCTAAAATGCTGCCAATATGTCTCTCCGACCGAAGCTGGGTGCTCTGTGAAAAGTTTCCTGACTGCCATAACAACAATCTAGTAGAATGATGGTGCAATCATTACCTAAATATTTGCATTATGAACCTATTTATAAGTATTATATTTCTTATNAATTTTATTTAATGNATTATTATTGCACTATGGATCGTATTGATAAAAGAATAATCTCTTTGCTACAAGAAGACGCAGGAATGCCTGCCCGAGAGATTGCTGAGAAAGTCAACCTCACTCCCACACCTTGCTGGAGGCGAATACAACGGCTGGAGAACGACGGCGTAATTACAGGAAGAGTTGCTTTAATAAATCCTGAAGATGTGAATTTGTCTGTTTCTGCTCTTGTTCAGATACGAACAAACCGTCATAGCGCTGACTGGATGGAACGGTTTACCCAAGCATTAGAAAAGTTCCCAGAGATTATTGAGGCTTATCGAACAAGTGGCGAAGTTGACTATATGTTGCGGGTTGTGGTTCCAGATATGGAAGCCTATGACACTTTCTACAAACGTTTAATTGAGGAAGTAGATCTTTATGATGTCAGCACCAACTTTGTAATGGAGGAGATGAAAAAAACTACTGCTCTTCCTCTTAACTACTGTTGATAATAGTTATCTAGAGTTTCGCAACTTGCGCGAATTCAAGTTCAACGGGAGTTTCGCGACCGAAAATATTTACCAAAACTTTGAGCTTTAATTGATCCTCATTAATTTCAATAATTTCTCCGGAGAAGTCAGCAAACGGGCCCTCTTTGACTCGGACCGTTTCGCCTTCTTCGTAGCCCATGCGTGGTTTCGCTCGCTTAATGGACTGACCCTCGCCATCGATACTTACACCTAGGAAGTTCTCAACTTCTTTTCTAGGAAGTGAGGTAGGTTTATTCCCAGCTCCGACAAATCCAGTAATTCCGGGAGTGTTGCGAATAACGGACCACACTTCGTCGTTCATACGGGCACGTACAAGAATGTACCCTGGAAACATTTTCTTCTGAACTTCGACACGCTTTCCTTGTTTGAATTCGACGACATTCTCTAAGGGAATTACAACCTCGTGGATGGAGTCCTCCTTGTTCATCGCTTTTGTTCGTTGTGCTAGATTTCCTTGAACCTTGTTCTCATAGCCTGATTGAGTATGGACCACATACCACTTTCCTGGCCTGTCATAAGGACTAACTATCTTGACGGGCTCTTCATCTTTTTCATAAATTAGATCGTCAGCAAGAACAACGTCATCGCTTCCATCGGTCTGAGCCTCTTCAGATTTAACTTCCACGATTATCGGAGCTTCCGAGACTTCTATTTGGTCTTCTACTTCGGCAGTATCATTTAGCGAAGAGTCAGTCATCAGGGAAGCAGGAGTGTCTCCATCTCCTTGTTCATCGATAGAGCTTTCTGGTTCAATGTCGTTCATTTTTTCTCTCTCTAGGGTTTGTATTATCTTTCGAACATTTTAAGGAGCCCTTCGCCCAGGCCCCAGTCTGCTAATGCAATAAGCGTTGTGAGAATAACGAGAGTAACGAAGACAACAATTGAGTAATTGATGACTTCGGCACGAGTCGGCCACGCTACTTTGCGCAACTCAGCTCGAACTTCTCCAACGTAGCGTCGAAAACCGACGCGTTCACGTGTCTGTTGTCGAGGCGGCGGCTGACGTCGCGTCGCGACGGGAGTACCATCTTCTCCAAGTTCACCACGTTTTTTAAGCGCACGCTTTTGTTCACGATTTAGAGACATAACTCAGTTCCTTACTGGGCTATTAAAATCTAGCTGATTTATAACTTGTTTTGACATTTTCGCCAGACACAAGCTTGCAGGGCAGGAGGGACTCGAACCCCCAACCTACGGTTTTGGAGACCGTCGCTCTACCAATTGAGCCACTGCCCTAATGGACGATCCAATGAGGATACCACCGAATACTTCAATAATTCCTTTCAGAAGGCAAGAGAAGAGAAATTACCTTCATATTAGAAGACTTAACTGCGTTATATATCTCGGCCAACAAGGAAGTGTTGCATGATGACAACATCTAACCATCTTCCGAATTTTCTACCTATTTCGTGCTCGCGACCTATTTCTTCAAACCCTACTTTTCTATGAAGTGCTATCGATCCTTCTGATTCACTTCCTATTCTTGCAATTATNGTATGNAAACCATGCTCTGAAGCTAGNTCAATGAGCTTAGATAGGAGTGCTTCACCTATCCCTTCTCCNTGGCTTTCAGGTCGGACGTATACTGAGTTCTCTACAGTAGTGCTATACGCGGGCCTCTTCATGTAGCGAGACAAAGCCCCAAATCCTGCAATTTCTCCATTTATTTCTGCTACCAAAACAACATGGGCTCCGGAGCGTTCAGTCATCCATTCTCGCTGTTCATCTAGGGTTCGGGGACTGAGGTCAAACGTGGCCGTGCCTGAAGAGACTTCATTGTTATAGATAGCCCTTATTGCTTCGGCATCTTCATTCCGTGCGAGACGTAATTCCAATAGACTTCTCCTGCCTTCACAAAGAGTTTATATATGTTAAATGATATTTGTAGCGGCGGACAGATTTGAACTGTCGACCTCCCGATTATGAGTCGAGCGCTCTAACCAACTGAGCTACGCCGCCTTGATTTGGTGCAATGCACATTTGAGCTCCCTGAGAGAATCGAACTCTCGACCTTCTCCTTACCATGGAGACGCTCTACCGACTGAGCTAAGGGAGCATTAANACTCTCGCTAATGCTATTGGCTATGATGCCACGATGTGCGTACGGTCCCAACCTCAANCTTATGAAATNTGATGGGGAAGGAATCAAGCATTTAAAAGTAACCACAACCCAAGGACGCTATAGACAACCATTACCAGAAACATCACATATTGGCTGCGTACAGCATCTCTGGCTGGAAATGCGCTGACGGCCCTATCATGTGCCACAACCACACTCGCTATATGGCCAACTACGACTCCAATTGCTTGAACCCAAGCAATGAAATTAGCATTAATGACGTTGAAATTAATTCGCCCACGACTTCCCCCAANNAGATCCCACCCCNTACCAAAGGGGTCAGATAANCGAAAGATNAAAGTTTGGCTCTCNTCAATAGCTANCTGAAGGTAGTGNGCCAGGGTATANCCAAAGACTATTGGCACAAGAGAAGGGGCAAANACCGTAGCCAGCTCTCTTGCTGATTGNTNAGTTAGATTCGCCATAAACCTCACTGAAAGNANAAACAGNAAGGNGATAATTGCGATGGAATCAACGAGGCCAAAAAGCCTTACAGNCGCATTTACCCATTCGGATTTTCTTCCGACNAAATCTCTCCACATCTCTGATTCGCCAAATCCGTCAAAGGTGACTCCTCCTAGGACAATCATCAGTGTCGCTACTTCTGCNCCNGTAAATCGGTATGTNGATAANCCACTAAGCGGCGCCCGNATGCTAACTGATTNTTTCTCAATATTCAGTGGAGCCATTTTCGCTANTAACCGGAAATGGACTGCNAAAGTNTCNCCCACATTGAGCCAATCTCGACCCCAAAGAGAAACTCCGACNAACAGACAAAGTGTGTAAANCAAGATNCCTAGAGAAAGAAGTANTGGAGAGTCGCCATTTGGATGTATGAGCTCGAAGAATAAAAAACTAAGAGCCCCCAGTGGNGCCACCCAATGACTCCAAAGAGGCGCTTCGGAGTTTTTAATCAAACCCCATTTCTCTAGTAAGAGCGCCATTGTGTCAAATGGGCTTAGAATCCTCCAAATGTCTCCCAGAAAACAAACAAGTATCTGAAGAATAACCCAGAAAATAACGTAAACCGTAACTGGATTTAAATTCTGACCAGAGTCATTTACGCCGAAAAGCCCAGTAACTAAAACTAAAAGAAATAAAACCATCGAGATGGTTCGGAAAAATGGTTCTACAGTTCTAAGGAGTTTATCTAAAGTAGGAGATTCCTTTCCTCTCTCAAAGTACGAGAGCTTTGGCTGACGCCACGAAGCACCTAAAGCTAGAAACGAAATTACTAATGCGGCTATTGCAGCCCAAGAAAATTGCCATAAGGGAATTGGTAGATCACCTCTGGAACCTAAGCCATGACCGAAAGCGTCAAAGAACATTACTTCACCAGAAGTTCAGTAATAAAAGTCCTAGAATCTTCAAATTCAACTTCGAAAATTCCTGATGCCTCAATCTTAAAACCGAAATAGCTAGGAGAACTTCCTGAAGATACCTCTCCCAGATAGTCAACTCCATGGACATGAATGAGCTCGTCTACATCAGAAACAATTGAAAATACAACTACGTCACCTTCTGAAGCTGATACTCGACTTTCGGAAGTGATGACTTCCCCCTCAAGATATTCAACCTCTATAACTACATCAGCCTGCTCAGGGGAAAGAGTCTCCATGGCATTTGAACTTCCATGGTCATGGCCATGATCACTAGTTTCCTTATTCTCATAGCTCTCGTCACTAGAGTGTGAAGATCTATCACTATCACTGGGTGTGTCTACTGAGTCGCTGCAGGCCATAATGCCATTACCGAAAAGGAGAGAAGTTGCGATAATGCAAATAGTCGCTTTATAGAACTTCATCATTTTTGGGAAATCCTATCCACGTTTCCAATGTGTTATCTTCTAATTTTTTGTGGGCCGAGGAGGATTTGAACCTCCGAAGGCTAACGCCGACGGGTTTACAGCCCGTTCCCTT
>PAEG01000025.1 GCA_002703045.1 Acidimicrobiaceae bacterium | reverse complement strand
GTGGGAGAGATAAGTGGAGCATTGGAGAAGGTCTATGGGCGGCACAGGTCGCAGATCCGGATTATTTCTGGAGTCTATAAAAGTGAAGTAGGGGAGAACAGCGAAGTGATAGAACAAGTGAGGGAAGCAACTGAGGCGTTTGACCAAAAATATGGCAGGAGGCCGAGAATCCTTGTAGCTAAGGTCGGACAAGATGGGCATGACCGAGGCCAAAAAGTTATTGCTACAGCATTTGCAGATTTGGGTTTTGATGTTGATGTTGGGCCACTTTTTCAAACTCCAGCAGAGGCTGCACAGCAGGCAGTGGAGGCAGATGTTCATGTATTGGGAGTTTCGTCATTAGCCGCAGGTCATTTGTCATTAATTCCTGAGTTGAAGTCAGCCTTGGAAGATTTAGGACGGGGTGACATTCTAATCGTCGTTGGAGGAGTTATTCCTCCCCAAGACCACGAAGAGCTATACGAGGCAGGAGCTGCAGCAATTTACCCCCCTGGTACTGTCATTGCCGATGCGGCTTTGGAGCTACTTGAGAAGATAGGTTTATGAAGTGGAAACATCTGAACTTGACTTGATAGTTGCCGGAGTTTTAGCTGGAGACAGAACATGGATTGGTAAAGCAATAACTCTTGTTGAGAGCCGGAATAAGGACGATTTCGGTCATGCTGGAAGACTGCTTGAAATGCTTTTACCTCATTCTGGTTCATCAAGCCGAATCGGAGTTACTGGAGCTCCAGGTGTTGGGAAGAGTACTTTTATAGATGAATTAGGAACNCAGCTTACAGAAAGAGGNCACCGTGTTGCTGTNCTAGCCGTTGACCCATCAAGTTCAGTTTCTGGGGGTTCTATTCTTGGTGATAAAACACGCATGGACCGGCTTTCTTCCAATAAGGCAGCATTTATTCGCCCCTCTCCGGCTTCAGGACTTTTGGGGGGCGTAACCCAAAGAAGTAGGGAAACTATAGTTGTTNTAGAAGCAGCCGGATTTGATATTGTTCTAGTCGAAACAGTTGGAGTTGGCCAAAGTGAGTCCCTCGTCGCTGAGATGGTGGATTTCTTTCTTGTNCTTCTCATAGCTGGGGCTGGNGATGCCCTTCAAGGCATCAAGAAGGGAGTATTAGAAATTGCTGATTTACTTGTAGTAAATAAAGCNGATGGGGACAATGAATTAAGAGCTCGTCAGGCGGCCAGAGAATATCAATCAGCTACAGAATTGTTAACTCCCNCGAATCCCGATTGGANCCCTCCGGTAATGACAAGCTCCGGATTGACGGGTCAGGGAGTNGAAGCTATTTGGGAAAAAATTTCTGATCACCGTGCCTTAATGATCGCCGCTGGTGATTGGGAATCNCGTAGGTCAGATCAGAAAGTTAGNTGGATGTGGGCCTTGATTGANGATCGTCTTATCCATCGACTNCGNGAGGATCCAAAAATTGCTGNAACCATAGGAGATTTAGAAAANCATGTANACGANGGCTCTATGACTCCNTTTGGTGCCGCAGATAGAGTTCTATCTGCATTTNANGAAATAGAATAAAAANAGAGANNTAGAATATCCAAGCCCGGCGCCAACGGCGCCGGGCTTGNCTGATCCAGTTGGGGGACTGGAGATCTATTAGAAATCTTCGTCGAAAGCGACGTCTCCTTCGACGCCTACTTGATAAGACGTAACGGTTTTCTCAAAGAAATTAGTAAGCTCTTGGACATCTTGGAGAGCCATGAAGTCAAATGGGTTTTTTGAGCGGTATATAGGNTCAAGNCCAAGTTGCATTAAACGCTGGTCGGCGACGAATTGAAGATATTCTCTTGTGTCTTTGAGGCTCATCCCATTAACTCCGCCACCTAATACATCTTCTGCGAACTTCATCTCGCATTCGACAGCTTCTTGGAGCATGTTTCGNATGTCTTCCATAAGTTCAGGTGTCCATAGTTCTGGTTGTTGTTTACGGGCGGTATTCACTACTTCGAATGCAAAATTCATATGGCAGCTTTCATCTCTGAAAACCCAATTAGTCCCTGCCGCAAGTCCGTTTAACAAGCCTTTACTCCTTAGGAAATAGACGTAGGCGAATGCTGCAAAGAAGAATAAGCCTTCGATGCAGGCAGCAAAGCAAATAAGGTTTAGGAGGAAAGTTCGCTGGTCCTCTTCAGTCCGTACTTCTTCAAGGTCTTCCATCGTTCCCATCCATTTAAAGCAGAAGTCACCTTTCTGTTTGATAGAGGGAATATTTTCTATAGCTGCAAATGCCTGCTCTCTCTCCTTTATGTCAGGAATGTAGTTATCAAGCAAAGTCAGGTAGAACTGCACATGGAGGGCTTCTTCATAGAGTTGCCTACTTAAGTACATTCTCGCTTCTGGAGCGTTTATGTGCCGATAGAGGTTAAGAACAAGATTGTTAGCTACTATCGAATCTCCAGTTGCGAAGAATGCTACAAGGCGATTGATGAGGTGTTTTTCGGCTGGGAGCATTTTCCGCAGATCTACCAAGTCATCTGAGAAATCTATTTCATCAACGGTCCATGTGTTCTTGATTGCATCTTTGTACATTTCAAAGAACTGTGGGTATTTCATAGGTCGAAGAGTGAGGTTAAATCCAGGGTCAAGAATGTTTTCTGGCCTTGCAGATATAGATTGGGGATGTTCCTCCGCTGAAGTTGTAATTTCTGGTTCAGGTATGATTGGGGCAGNGTTATCTTCTGTTAGGGCCAAGGTCTTTCCTTTCTTCTATTCGCANGCTTCGCAGTGTTCGGGATTCTCTAGGGAGCAAGCGAGTGCTTCTTCATCTNTAAANCCCTGAGCTTCTCCATCTGGNGGAGTTTCTGGTTTTGTACTTACTGTCGTTTGGTTGATCCTTGTCGCAGGCCTAGATCGGAGATAGTAGGTAGTTTTTATACCTTGTTTCCACGCGTACATGTACATTGAACTTAATTTTCCTATTGTCGGAGATTCCATGAATAAATTCAATGATTGACTTTGATCAATGAAAGCTCCTCTATCAGCTGCCATCTCTATTAGAGACTTCATCGGTATTTCCCAAGCTGTTCTATATACGGCTTTTAGGTCATCTGGGATTCTGTTGACATCTTGAACCGAGCCTTCATTGAGTATGAGGTCTTTGCGCATTTCCTCATCCCATAATCCTCTAGCTTGAAGTTCCTTCACTAGATACTTATTAATTTGCATGAATTCACCAGATAGTGTTTCGCGCTTAAACAAATTAGAAACCTGTGGTTCAATACACTCATAGCATCCAGCTATGGAAGCTATGGTTGCCGTTGGGGCAATAGCGATCATTAGGGAGTTACGTAATCCGTATTTCTCTATACGGTCTCGAAGCGTTTGCCACCGTTCAAGATCAGTAGGTTCAATCCCCCATAAATCAAACTGGAGGTCGCCCTTTGCCGCCCTTGTTAGTGGGAAGGTGTCATGAGGTCCGCTTACTTCTGCAAGTTCAGTTGAAGCCCATAGTGCGTTGAAATATATTTCTTCGCTGATTCTTTTTGATAGCACTCTTGCAGTTTCTGAGTCGAAGGNTACGCCCATTTTGAAAAACACATCTTGAAGCCCCATAAGTCCAAGTCCGACAGGGCGCCATTGGTTATTTGACGTNCNNGCTTCACCTATGGGGTAGAAGTTAATATCGATGACTCGGTCAAGAAATGGTACGACNTGACGAACAGTCTCTCCAAGCTGCTCATAATCAAAATTNGTTTCGTCATCTTGNGTTACAAANGACCCGAGGTTNACAGACCCGAGATTACAAACAGCTGTTTCAGATTGGTTTGTAACTTCAATAATTTCTGTACATAGATTCGATAGATGGACCACTCTTGCAGGTTCCTCTTTGTCCGGTGTTTTAACTTCATTTCCGGTTTGATTGCATTTCAGGTTTGATGCATCTTTAAATGTCATCCACCCATTCCCGGTTTGAGCAAGAGTCCGCATCATTTTTGTATAGAGATCTCGAGCNGAAATTTGNCGTTCNTATAGTTCTGCCTCTTCTGCCTCTATGTATGCTTTCTCGAATTCTTCTCCGAAAAGGTCAGTGAGGTGGGGGACTTTCTTAGGGTCGAACAGACTCCATTGCCAGTCGTTCTCTACCCGCGTCATGAAGAGGTCAGGAACCCAGTTTNCAATGTTGAGATTATGGGTCCGCCGAGCGTGGTCNCCCGTATTGTCCCTTAGCTCGAGGAAGTCTTCAACGTCATCATGCCAAGTCTCTAGGTAAATGCATGCAGCTCCTTTTCGTCTTCCTCCTTGGTTCACTGCGGCGACTGAACTATCAAGTGTNTTCAACCAAGGGACTATTCCGTTAGACAGGCCGTTGGTTCCTTGTATCAGACTGCCCTGACTCCTGATTCGGTGCCATGCTACTCCGATACCACCGGCAAACTTTGAAAGTTGAGCGATATCCGTGTACCTCTTATAGATGCCTTCTAAGGAATCCTCTGGAGAGTCGAGAAGGTAACAACTTGATAGCTGTTGATGAGTCGTTCCAGAATTAAATAGGGTAGGGCTGGAAGGAAGGTACGCCAAAGAAGACATAAGGTCGTAGAACCCGACTGCTTCTTCTACGTTNTGNGAAAGGCCGCACGCAACTCGGAGGAAAAAATACTGTGGAGTTTCAATAACTTCCCTTGTTTCAGGGTGGCGAAGCAAGTACCTATCGTAAACTGTTCGTAGGCCGAAGAACTCAAAATTTTGATCCCTGCTCGAGTCAATAGCGGCGTTGAGTGTTGATGCGTGTTCCAATACGAAGGCTAGAGCGCTGTCACCAATTACCCCAAGTTCATGTCCGCGTGAGACNGATTCTGTAAACCATGGAATGTTTTGATTNCTGACNTCTTTATCTATATAGGTGGCAAGAAGGCGACCGGCTAAACGGGAGTATCNAGGTTCTTCGACAATAAGGCCCGCAGCAGTTCGTATCGATAGTTCGTCTAGCTCGCGTGTAGTTGCTCCATCTGCGAGAGCGGAGATAGTTCTTGTAGCGACTCGCATCGGATCGACCCCAGGNAGGCCTTCAGCGCANCGTGCCACTGCATTCACAATTTTATTTACGTCTACNTCTTCTANATCNCCATTTCGNTTTTTAACTCTCATNCTGAGATTGGACTCAATCCCNTCAACAGTAGAGGCGAGGCTTGGCGGNTGTTCTACAAGATTCGGAACCTCGGCTATGGTTTGTTCCGCTTCTTCTTCGCTTTGCAGTTTTTCTGTTTTAGTTTCAGTATCTACAGATGGTTCAGAAAGTGCCACTTAGTTATTCTCCTCAATATCCCCCAGCTTTGGCCCGGAAATTTCTTTGGGCCCTGATTCCCGAGAAACCTGCAACAATTTCTTTGGTTGCCTTGGTGATCACGGTTCTGACATTAATTGTTTCTTTAAGAAACCTGCCAGATACTAATTACACCCTTGTAACTACACCTGTGTCAATAGTTATCGAAATATTTTTGAAGAAATCTTTATAGAAGTAGATTTGGCTTCGAAACGATAACCCCGTCAGAGTCCGCATAAACCCATAAGCCGGGGTTTATGGTGACTCCTAAGAAATGGACAGGTTCTCCAATGGAGCCTTTATTCTGTTTGATGCTTCGTCTAGGAATTGTCCCAAGTGCTCTCACGCCGATCGGTATATCCGCTATTACTTGCGAATCTCGAATGTAGCCGTGGACAATAACTGCCGCCCATTGATTTTCGACAGCTAATTGCGCAAGCTGGTCCCCTAAAAGGGCGCAAAGGGCAGATCCTCCGCCGTCAACCACGAGTACTCGGTTTTCCCCTGGTTTCTCTAAGGCCTTGCGAACATAGGAATTATCTTCTGGGGCTGTAACCGTTTGAGCTTGTCCATAGAAACATGGCTTCCCCCCGAAAGTAGAAAGACCTGGCAAGAGAACTTCGGTTTCAGGGAATTGGTCAAGAAGGTCAGCTGTAGCGAAATTTCTCATTCTTTCTTTTTAGCGTAAAGTTCGCTTAGGGATGACATTAAGCTCATTTGCTTTGATTGNTGCCCAGCATTTCGATCCGANGCGNANATCAAGGTGATGCAATGATTCCTTTGTGATTATCGCTGTAGCTTCGAANGGACCTGCTATTCCAACTCGAACTATTTCACCATCTGCGTGAAGAGCGCTAACGGTAGCTTCCCACACATTACGAGGTGATCCATCGGGAGGATCTGTATAGAGAGAAACGGCCGAGGAAGAGAAACTGATATTCACTTCTCCATTCCACTTTTNCGCAAGACGGAGTGATCCTCCCCCGTGAATGTTTGCTTCAAACTCATGTGCGGTAGCCGAAAGAAGATTTAGGTTAAGAAATTTTGCTACCCATGGATTCACGGGTTGGGAAGAAACATCTACGGGTGTACCTTTTTGGATGACCCTCCCACCGTCTATGACTATCATTTTATTTCCAATCAGAAGAGCTTCTACTGGACTATGAGAGACAAGCACAAGAGTGGTTTGAAGGCCCTTTAAGAATTCGCCGATCCATGATGAAGCTTCAATATCAATTGAGGAAGTCGGCTCGTCAAGTAAAAGGATGCTGGGACTACCTGCAAGGGATCTCGCAAGCGCAACTCTAGATAGTTGACCCCCTGAAAGCGTACTTGGGAGGCGGTCTCGTATTTCAGAAAGTTCAAATCGTTCAATTGTCTCTTCAATGATGTTCCGGACAATTTTGGACTCGATGTTCATCTGTCGGAGTGGGTAGGCGATATTCTTTGATACGTTCAGATGTGGAAAAACTGCACCTGTTTGTAGCTGCAAGACAGTAGGTCGTTTATGAGGGGGGAGAAAGGTGCCGCTTTCTGGCCCGTCGACCAACTGGTTGTCGATTTTCAAGGTTCCTTTTGTGAGCGGTAGCAGTCCTGCGAGGATGCGAAGAAGTGCAGATTTACCTGCGCCATTTTGCCCTATTACGACGATATGTTCACCTTTCTCTGCGTAGAAGTTATAGCTGAGTGGGTTAGAGCCTAAAGCAGTTTCCCCGTCTAGTTCTAGCGCTTTCACTTTTGCCCTATCCATCTGCCGCGTAGGGTTATCAGAACGCCAAGTGAGATGGTTACCATAATCATCCCAATCACTACTGCCCGATTCGGGTCACTCTCCAAGGCGACAAACAGTTCCAACGGAAGTGTTCTAGTCCTACCTGGATTATCACCTGCAAAGGTAATTGTTGCCCCGAATTCGCCTAAAGCGCGAGCCCATGAAAGTGTTAGCCCAGTAATAAGACCTGTTCTGATCAATGGAATAGTTATAGAAAAGAAGGTGCGTGTCGGGCTTGAACCTAGGCTCATGGCACTCTCCTCGTAGTCGCTATCAATATCTTTTATAGATGCTTCGATTGCAAGAACAAAGAAGGGGAGTGAAACGAAAGTTGCCGCAACTATTGCGCCTGCAGTTGTAAACGGGAGTGTTATACCAAACCATTGATCAAGTTTTTGGCCAACGAAACCACGACGCCCTAAAGCAAATAGAAGGGCGGTTCCTCCAGCTACTGGGGGAAGCACCATCGGTAAGAGCACTATTGCCCTCAGAAGTCTAATCCAAGAGCTTTGAGACCGGGCTAGGATCCATCCGAGTGGTAGTCCAAGGAGCAGGCAGATAAACGCTGAGACGGTCGCAACTAGTAGTGATAAGGAAATAGCACTTCGAACTGAAGCCTCGCCAAGGATAGAAAGGAAAGAATTCCAAGGCGTTCTCTGTGCTAAACCAATAAACGGTAAAAGAATAAGCAACATTGCAAATGCGCTAAATATCGCGATAGGAGGAGGTACTGCGATTAGTTTTCTAGTTTTCATATGNCCGTCCAAACCCGTAATTATCAAGGATCGCTTGACCACTTTCCGAAAGTACAAAGTCCATAAATCTTTTTGCCGTTAATTCGGCTGGTTTCAGCACAGCAATGGGGTACATAGTTTTGAGGGTTGCTAGTTCTGGAATATCTATTACCTCCANCTTGGCAGTCACGTCAGTTCTATAGATCAGGCCGGCATCTACTTCCCCCAGCTCTACCTTTGTTCTGACAGATCTCACGCTGGGTTCCATCGAAGCTGGCTTGAGTTGAATGTCTTCTCGTTCGGCGAAGGCGTATGAAAGAGACCCGCAAGGTACCACTCGGGAGCAAACTGCGAGTTTGTTTCCTTGAATGCCTGCAAATGAGGTTATAGATCCAGGATTTCCCAAAGGAGTGACCAAAACTAGATGATTGCTTGCGAAAATTTGAACTTGAAAATCAGTTTCCACACGTTCGAACTCAACGATTCGATTCATTGTTTGTTCGTTTGCTAGCGCTATTACATTTGCATCTGCGCCTTCGGTAACTTGGGTGGCCAAGGTTGCGCTACCAGCTGTGTAAAGTGAAGTGCTTAACCCTGTTTCGGCTTCGAAGGCTTCCGATATTTCCAAAAAAACGTCGGATAGGGAAGCGGCTGCCATTATTCTTACATCTGCTTTCCCACGGCTGCACCCTGTCAGAGGGCTTATGAGTATATAGAAAATTATTATCCCTATCCATACGATACGTAATCCGCTAGATTCGTCTTTCTTCATAGCGACAATGCCAAACTACGGAAGCTCTATCACGACGTTTGTTGACTTAACGACTGCTGCGGCGAGGACNCCTTGTTCGAGATTCATCTCTTGAGCTGCTTCAGACGAAATAAGTGATACGAAGCGATGTCCGCCTGCCTGTATTTCAATTTGGGCCATCACTCCATCTTGAACGACTTTAGTTACTAGGCCTACGAAACGATTTCGAGCGGATATGCGTTGTCCATGCTCAGACTCAAGGTCGGTGGTTTCTTGTAAAAATTGAGCGAGGTCTTTCCCGTCGATAATTCTATGTCCCCCGTCAGATCGTGTTGCCGTGATTCGGCCTTCATCTATCCACGTTCTTACAGTATCCACGCTTACAGCAAGCAAAGTTGCCACTTGGCCTATTCGGTATGTNGTCATGCAAATCCCTATTTCTATGATATTNACAGAATTATATANAAATATCTGTGAAATCTATATATTAATATAGATAAAATCTGACTCTCTTGGTTTTTCTTTGACCATCACTGAGCTTTACGTGAAGAGTCTCTACTCTTTGGGCATGAGCTCACATTTATTAGCGTTACTCCAAAACACCGAAACCGAGTCGGCCAATCTTATAGATGCTTGTGGAACCGATCCAAACCAAATCTGCGAATGGGTCTTCAATGCATCAAATAACAAGAATCTCGCATCGGTAGTGGGCTGGGCGGTTGATAGACCTTTGAAAATAATTATTGTTTTTATAGCTGCCTTTATTGTTTCCCGTGTCATGAAGAGAGCTGTGAAACATTTTGGCGAAAAACTTACTGATGAGAAAAAAAACAGAGCGATTGAGCAGTTAAAAAAAGTAAAAGCGGGGAAGATACTTGTCGACGAACAGCAAGAAGAGCGGAACAAGGCAAGGACCGAAACTCTCACTTCTGTTCTTTCTAGCGGTGCAAACCTTGTAATTTGGACTGTTGCTGTTTTAATGATTCTTGGAGAGGTCGGGATTAATCTCGGACCACTGATTGCTGGAGCCGGCATCGTGGGTGTAGCTGTTGGCTTTGGGGCACAATCCATTGTGAAGGATTTCCTCTCTGGGATGTTTATGCTCGTCGAAGACCAATATGGAGTTGGAGATTCAATTGACGTTGGTCTGGTCTCNGGAACAGTTGANCGTGTCACACTTAGGACAACGATCCTTCGNGACGGNGATGGGAGCATNTGGTATATACCGAATGGAGAGATCGCTCGTGTAGGAAATCGNTCNCAAGTNTGGGCTCGAGCCTTACTCGATATCGACGTAGCGTACGATACAGANTTGAGGAAAGCTCAGCAGGTNCTTAAGGATGTNGCTATGGGGNTATGGGANGATGANGAATTTACANNNGGCGACATCATTGAAGAACCAATGGTTCTAGGCGTACAGAATCTAGGNGTTGACGGNATAACNCTTCGACTTATTGCAAAAACCGATGCTTCGGAACAGTGGGCGGTTGCAAGAGAACTTCGTCTTCGNATTAAGGAAGCATTTGATGAAGCTGGTATCGAAATGCCATTTCCCCAGCGAACAGTCTGGATTAATTCAGAGGGTAGCGAAGGGNCTTAGAGACTATTTAAGTTTTTCAAGCGAAGCTTCTGCTGCTGCCAAATCAGCCTTTGCATTCTCTAGTAGCAACCTAGTTTCATTAATCAATTCTTCTTTCGCATTGTTCAAGTATCCAGGGTTCGACAAGCGAGATTCGAACCCCTCAATTTGCCTAGATTTCTCATCGATTAGCTTTGCTAGTCGATCACGTTGTGCCTGAATATCAACAGTGTCGAGTAAACCAGCGAGAAGTATCTCAGAACCTTCGAACGTTAAAGGGCTAGTTATTTCATTTGAATATTCCGAGATAGGTTGAATCTGGCCTATGCCGGCTAGGACTTCAACTAGCCCTCCGGTTATAGACAGAAGCTTCTGAATATGCTCAGGGACGTAAAGCGTGATCAATTGCCTTGGTTTTACATTTTGTTCGGCACGAACTGAACGCACTAGGTTCACGAGAAGAGCGGATCGCTCAAATAGCTCCATAGTCTCTGAAGAATTTAGAGTTTCGTTGACTTCAGGCCAACTAGCGGAAGCCAAAAGCTCTGAACGCTTAATATTAATACCAGCTACTTCTCCACAACGTGCTTGTGTTACGTGCGGCCAGAGAGCTTCAGTAATGAATGGACAGACTGGATGCATGATACGGAGAACCGAATCAAGTAGACAGGTAAGAACGACTTGCTGTTCAGGGTCTTTATCAATTGATGGTTTTATTATTTCGAGATACCTGTCACATACATCGTGCCAGACGAAGTCATAAAGGGTGTCGGCATATACATTAAATTGGTAGTTGTCCATAGCCTGCTCGAGTTTTGAAATGGTTTCAGCTAAGCGGGCGGCGATCCACTGATCTGCAAAAGATCTAGAGGAAATATCAATTGGTTTTTCAATGTTTATTGAATGGTCTGTTCTCTTCAGAGCAAATCTTGTGGCGTTCCATAATTTATTTGCAAAGTTTCTACCTAGATCAAACTTGCCAGACGAATTTCTCGCAAGTGGCATTTGTTCGCTTGTAGAAACGATGCCTGCCGCTACTCCATAAGCACTGACCATTTTCTTTGATGGGTCGGTTGGTGATATTTGTTCTGGGGCGGCAACGACTGCTCCAGAAGGGCCAGTGATAAATTCAGGAGTGAAAGCTTCGCCGCTATGTGGACAGATCATGTCTACAGGCATTCGAACGTCTTGAGTGTCTGTTGTCATTTGAACCAAGGTGAATCGCATTGCATCGGCGCCGTGCGTGAAGATAATGTCTCGCGGGTCTACACCGTTTCCTAGGCTCTTTGACATTTTCTGCCCATGGCCGTCCTGAACCATCGCATGGATAAAGACATCTCGGAATGGGAGTTGCCCATCAAGGAAGTAACGATTGAACATAACCATTCTACTTACCCAAAGAGTGATGATTTCTCGAGCGGTTGATAGTACTGAGGTAGGATTGTATTTCTCTAAAAGTCCAATAGCCTCTGGAAAGTCCTCAGGCCATGGCCAGCCCATTGTGGACATAGGCCACAAGGCTGAGGAGAACCAAGTATCTAGAACATCTGGATCTCGAATGAATCCGTCCTTTTCGAGCATATCTATTAGGTCAGTTTCAGAAATAGCCGTATCTACTTTGTTCATTTTTTGAAGAGTGGTCTCTGGTGGGACGCATATAGCCTCTTCAATCTCTGACTCGTTTATTCTCCGGATCACATGGGCGGCTCCTAAAGAAACCCAGTTACTTTCAACCGGAGCAGCTTGGTCGAGATCTATTTCGTCTAAAGGAATTGGGCTGTTAGCTATATCGGTAATACGACTCCAGACGGGAATCTGATGGCCCCACCAAAGTTGACGAGAGATACACCAATCACGTATTCCGTCATGCCAAGAGTAATAAGTTCTTGCATATCTATTGGGGTAGAAAGTAAGTTCCCCATCGCCTGATGAGGAGCTCCGTTCAGAGACTCCGTTTGGTAAGTCAGGGACTTGATCAGGCTGTTGAGCTCGTAATGCAGATCCTCTTAACTTGTCATCGGTGACAGCTACGTACCATTGATCGCTCAACCATGGCTCGATAGGGGCGTGACTTCGATAGGAATGCCCAACCGAGTGGGTGTACTGTCTAACGTCAGCTAATAGGTCTTGGCTCTCGAACCAGTCAATTATTGCTGCTCTAGCTTCTTCCCTGGATAATCCGACAAACTGCCTTGCTGAAGGTGAGACATCATCCCAACCATGTTCGTCAGAGATACTTCCATCAGGTCCAAGGACATTGATTGCATCGAGATCATGCCGTATGCCTATATCCCAGTCGTTNGGGTCATGGGCAGGGGTGACCTTTAGGAAACCTGATGCGAATTTGGCCTTGGGGTCATCACTTTCCTCATCTTCCATAATTACGTAGTCGTCGGCGATTATGGGAATGACTCGGTCAACAATTGGAAGTTTGATGGTTTTCCCAACTAGCTCTTCTGCTCTAGANTCTTTTGGATTGATAGCGACTGCGGTATCTCCGAGCATCGTTTCAGGACGAGTTGTCGCAACAATAACATGCCCCGAACTATCTTCGAGAGGGTATTTCAGGTACCACATGTGTCCTTNGATTTCTTCCATTTCAACTTCATCATCAGCTAAAGCTGTTCTAGTTACTGGATCCCAATTAACCAAGCGTTTACCCCTGTAGATCAAACCATCCTGAAATAGAATGAAAAAGGCGTGNCTTACTGCTGTTGCACACATTTCATCCATCGTGAATCGTGTTCTATCAAAGTCGCATGAAGCTCCCATCGAAATTAACTGGTTGATTATGATTTCTTCGTATTCATCTTTCCAGTCCTGGGTAATCTTCAAGAATTTTTCTCTGCCTATTTCGAGGCGGCTTGTTCCTTGGGTAAGAAGGCGTTTCTCAACGACAGTCTGAGTNGCGATTCCAGCATGGTCTGTTCCCGGCATCCAAAGAGTTGATTTTCCCTTCATGCGATGGAACCGAATTAGGACATCTTGAAGCGTGTTGTTGAGTGCGTGGCCTAGGTGGAGTGCTGCTGTCACATTTGGAGGGGGAATAACTATCGAGTATGTGGGATCTTCTGATTTATTAGCGTCAGCGTGAAACACATTGTGTTGTTTCCATGCCGCTGAAACAACCGTCTCTGTTTCCGATGGGTTGTATTTTGGTGGTAGTTCGGGAAGTCCTTGTACTTGTGCCATCGAAATAAGGCTAATGGCGTTTAGGGAGCGAGTGATGCTAGAGACAAAGAAAGGTGACTTTTGTTACTTTTCGTTAAGTTTGAAATAAAAGTTCCAAAGGCTAATTTAATATTAGGGAAGTTTATTACTTTATAGAATGCGGTAATCATGACAGATGTTTCAGAAGAGATAAAAGAAGACAAAAAAATAGAATTTTCACTCGCTTTAAANGAAGATCAATTAGGTATTCAAANCTGGGTTCATGGTTTTGCAGAAGAAGTCGTAAGNCCAGCAGCAGAAGAATGGGATGAGCGAGAAGAATTTCCATATCCGATAGTTGAGCAAGCTGCGCAAATAGGCCTTTACGGTTGGGAATTCATGGCAGAGGCAATGTGGAATGACGCGACTGGGCTTACCATGTGTGTTGCTCTTGAAGAGCTTTTCTGGGGTGACGCAGGTATTGGAATGGCAATTATGGGATCTGGCCTAGCGGCTGCAGGAATAGCGTCCTCAGGTACACCTGAGCAGGTAATGGAATGGGTNCCTCAGTGCTATGGGGATGCAAATAATCTCCAGNTNGGAGCTTTTTGTGCGTCTGAGCCTGACGCAGGNTCGGATGTAGGAGGGTACCGTCTATCAGCAAAATACGATGAGGCAAAGGACGAGTGGACACTTAACGGCACAAAAGCTTGGATTACTAATGGAGGAATAGCCGATATTCATGTTGTGATAGGTGTTGTAGACCCAGACCTTGGATCAAAAGGGCATGCAAGTTTCGTTGTTCCTCCAAATACACCAGGATTGAGCCAAGGTCAGAAATACAAAAAACACGGGATTCGAGCTAGTCATACAGCTGAGGTGGTTCTCGACAATGTAAAGGTGCCTGGCAGATGCCTACTGGGCGGTAAAGAAAAATTAGATGAGCGCCTCGCTCGAGTCCGTGACGGGAAAAAGGGAAATTCGCAGGCAGCTATGCAAACCTTCGAAGCTACTCGCCCTGCAGTTGCTGCGCAAGCGATTGGTGTTGCTAGAGCTGCATATGAGTATTCCCTAGAATACGCGAAAGAAAGACATGCTTTTGGCCGGCCAATTATCCAAAATCAGTCGATTGCATTTATGTTGGCTGATATGGCCACGGAGATAGATGCAACTCGGATGCTTACTTGGCGAGCAGCTTGGCTTGGTAAGCAGCGCAAATTTAAAAATGCCGAAGGGTCGATGGCAAAACTAAAGGCAGGTCGCGTTGCTACACATGTGACTGAACGGGCCATTCAGATTCTCGGAGGATATGGCTACACCCGAGAGTACCCAGTTGAACGTTGGCACCGTGACGCAAAAATTCATGATATTTTTGAAGGAACAGAGCAAATACAACAACTAGTTATTAGCCGAGCCATCTCTGGTATGCGTATTGAGTAGGCCATTACCTGCTGTCTCCCTTGCTGCTGTTCCAGGTAGGCGACGAGCAACATTAGATCTTGCTATCGAGATTGAAAAAATGGGGTTTTCCGGTGTCTACTGCCCTAGTTTCGGTGATGCTGTGGGGTTATGCCATGGTCTGGCTACTGAAACAGAAAATATTCCTTTCGGAACATCAATTGTGAATATCTACACTCGCCATGTCGAAGATTTTGCGGCTTCCGCGGCCTTCATCTCTGAACTTTCCGGAAAGCGTTTCCGTTTGGGAATTGGTGTAAGTCATGCTCCAATGAATGCGAGGCTTGGGCTCTCGACCGGAAAGCCGTTGAGTGATATGCGAGCCTTTGTTGAAGAGTATAAGGCGGTCTCACGTATTGGGGACCTCCCTCCAGTAGTTCTTGCGGCTATGAGAGATCGAATGATGGCTCTAGGAGCTGAGATAGCCGATGGAGTTGTTCTAGCGAATGGAGCTCGTAGTGCTCTACCAGCAGCAATCGATCGAATGCGGTCTGCTCACACCATTCCTGAGGATTTTTTTATAGGTGGGATGATTCCCACATGTATATCTAACGACCGAGATGCAGCTATGGAAGTTAACCGAAGAACTTTAAGGATGTATGTNCAACTACCNAATTATCGAAATTATTGGAAAGCAGCAGGCTATAGAAAAGAGATGGAGGCGATTGAGGAAGCTATTGCGAAGGGTGACAGGGCGCAATTGCCGGCGTTAATGACTGACGAATGGCTGGCTGATGTGTCGCTATTTGGTTCACATAGCGAAGTACTCGACGGACTGGAGGCTTGGTATGATGCTGGTTTGACTACTCCAATACTGGTCCCTTCATCAACCGCCGGGGGCCAATTCCAAGCATTTAATGAACTCTTTGAGTTATTCGGTTAAAGGATCGCTCTAAAACAATGGGTTACCGGCCCACCACTGTTCAAACCGTGGTCTGATAGCTGACGAAACGAGTTCTACGATTGTTCCGTTTTGTGGGGCAAGGTAAGTCATTCCTCCGTAACCTTCTTCAGGGGATATCGCTGATGCCAGTAAGGTCCACCCAAGTTCGAGTAATCGGTTAGTTTCCTTTTTAACACTGTCCACCCACACTCCTACATGGTGCACTCCTGAATCAGTACTCCCGTCCCAGATACTATTCTCTGGGCCTTCTAAGAGCTCTAAGTGTTGAGGACCTTCACATGAGTAAACGAATTTGAGTGGAAGCTCTTGTTGGCCTTTTTCAGGAGTCCAAAGGCTTTGACCCGGGTTTTCAACTGCTTGTGCCCAAGTAACTCCCAAAGATTCTCCCATTTCCTCCATGGCTCGTTGGAGATTTGGAACTCGGATCCCTATATGAAAAATTTCTTGGAAATTAAACATTACTTCTCTATGCATTCTCTATGTAAGGACTGAGAAGCTTCTGAACTCGCAGATGTTCTGGGATTCGGTCTTCTCCTATTCTTTCATCTATCTGTTCATGCAAATGCCAGATTCTTCTCTCCTGATAGTTGATGGGGATTCCGGTTAATGCTGGAGATTCGAGTGATTCTTGCATGGGAGCCATGTTGTACTTGTCCTCATCCATTATCTGGTCGAATTGTTCAGAGCGGATCTTCCAGTGAACTGGTAGCTCGTCTCCTTCCCAGTCCTTAGGCGCGTAATACCACCATTCCAATAAAGTATTTCTTTTATCGATTGGCCAGAAAAGAAGAACAGGGAAACCGAAAGATCCTAGAGGAATGATGTAGTTAGGGAAATAGCTGACTGCTGTGCTTGTGCAATCCAGCATGTTCAAGAAATCCTTATTTTCAGTTTGGATAATAGCGAAGTCACCATTGTCAAGCGGCTTCCAATCATCCCAAGAGTCCATCCCTTGCCGTTTGACATGCTGTTCTGAATAGCCTGTTGTCATTCTGCTATGTCCACCATCAAATAAACCCATGACAGAACGACGATTATCCAAAACTGACCAGCCATCTTTGTTTGAATGAATATGTTTAAAATGGTAGACCTCGAGAAAAGCCTCTGCGGTCACTTTCCAGTTACAGGGCACGATAATGCTTTGACGATATACCTCGCGAAGGTTTTCGCAGTCCAGAGGTTCAAGCATCTGCACGGCATCGCCAAGGTAATCAAGAAGAGGAGTAGCTTCGGGGTTTTTNTTAATAAAGATNAATCCTCCGAAAGTATCGCAACTTACCCTTGGTAGATTCCGAGTTGACCTATCTAAGTCNACGAAATCACGNTCATCGGGTAACGCTATGAGCGTTCCATCTGTTATGTCATATGTCCATGAATGGTATTGACAGCGGAGACGTCNGTCAGATCCTTTTTCCTCTCTAACNACAGGAGCTCCACGATGTTGGCAGGTGTTATAAAAACAGCGGATANCNCCATCAGCTCCNCGNATCACGATCATTGGTTCTTTAAGTTTTTTAAAAGTAAAGTAATCTCCTGGGTTNGGAATTTCTTCAACGCGGCCAGCGATCACCCAAGAATCGTTAAAGACATACTCCATTTCTAGTTCATAAAACTCGTCAGTGGTATATCGCTCTTTTGGGATGTCATGAAATTTCGGGAACCCTTCAGGAGGGGCAGTTCGCGAAACTTCGTAATGAATCTTTTCTTTTATTTCATTGATCGTCTTAGAGTCCATTTTTCAGCTCCTAGGCCGTGGATCCACCATCGACGACCAATAAATGGCCAGTGATAAATTCAGCGAGGTCAGAAGCAAGGAATAGGGTAGCTCTTGCTATGTAGTCCGAGTCTCCTGGGATTCTAAGGGGATTAGCTGCTATCGCAGCGTAAACATCTATACCGCCTTCTTTAAGGGCTTCACCCTGTTTAGCTAATCCCTCGGTATCTATAATCCCAGGTGCTATAGCATTGACTCGGATTTTTTTCGGACCAAGTTCATTTGCGAAGGCCTTAGTTAACCCGATGATAGCTGCTTTTGATGTGCTGTACGCAGTGATACTTGCGCCACCCCGAAGTGCTGCAATCGAAGAGATATTAACGATTGAGCCTCCACTACTCATGTAATTTACGGCTTCTCGGGAAGCGCTGTATTGAGCACGGACGTTGAGATCAAGCATTTTCGTTACAAAGTCATCACTCACTTCAGCTATTGGTCCAGTGGGTGGATAGATACCTGCGTTATTTACAAGAATATCGAGAGAAGAACCATCCGCTGCCTGCTGAACCGCTGCTTTCAATTGTTCGGGTACGGTAATATCACAGTTAGTAAACGATACGGAAAGCTCTTCAGCTAATTTATGAATTTCAGGGTCAACATCCGCGATTGTTACTTCAGCACCTGCTTCAACTAGGCGCGAGGAGATTGCTGCTCCTATTCCTTTCCCGCCGCCAGTAACTAAAGCGCGTTTTCCACTAAGATCGACCATTTCAGAAATATTTGGGAGCTTTTCCATGGGTGAATCTTAACGCCTAACGCGCTCTTCATTCAATTCTAGATTTTTTGGTTCCGTATTTCGCTATTGTCCGTTGACCAAGCGAATTCTAATTTACGACCAACTAACCCCTTTGTTCGGGGTATCGTTTTGTAGGGGATGAAAGGGAAAAGTGGATATAGAATCTGAAAGTTCTGTTAGGACAGGGCCTATCAAATACCTCTTTCTTTTTTTCGGTTTCGTGTTTGCGGCATTAGGTTTTATTGGAATTGTCGTTCCTGGGTTGCCAACTACGGTTTTTATGATTATGGCTGCTTCATGTTTTGCAAAATCGAGCCCGAAATTTGAACGATGGATTCTTGATCTCCCAGTTGTAGGTGCCATGGTTCGCGATCATCGATCTGGCTTAGGGATGCCTAGAAAAGCTAAAACGATTGCAATTTCAATGATGGCGATAGCGACAGCTTTAAGTATCGTATTTGCGATAGATCAAATAGGTATTCGAATCATTGTTGGTGGAGTGGGATTAGTAGGAGTTTGGTATGTCGGATTCAAAGTGCCTACACGTGAAAAGGTACTTTCCCAAAGGTTAGAAGGAGACCAATGAGCCTCAATACAGCTTCGGAGGCCCTCGATAGTGCAAAAGAGATTACTGAACGAGGATTAGACTTCCTTCGCTCACACAGTAACCCAGAAGAGCACCAGGTTTTTCTTTATGACCTGTCGCATGCCAGTTCGGCAATTGCGATTGCTGAAAGCTTTCTTTCATTCGCTGAAAAAGGGGAAGAAGAAAAGGGAATTGTTGAACTTTTTTGTGCTGATACATTGCGTGCCGTAGCAGCAATGTGTTTTGGGCGTGAAGATATTTGGAGGATACAGAGTTCAACTCTCGATGTATTAAATCAATATGTTGCTGAACACGGAACACCTCAGAAGTATTCAATAGCTTCTCTTTCTTCGCAGAAATCGCATTTAAGCGATGAATTAGAACTTGTAGCTAAGACCTTCAGACGTTTTGGTAAAGACCATATCGAGCATCTCGCAGAGCAAGTCCATCGTAAAGACCTAGATGTTCCAGAGGAGATAATCGCCGGTCTAGCTCAGATGGGGTGTTTTGGTCTGTCTATTCCTGAAGAGTATGGAGGTTCGGCCTCTGGTTCTATTAAAGATATGTATGGAATGGTTATAGCTACTGAAGAACTTTCCAGAGCATCGTTAAGTATCGGCGGATCACTTATCACCCGCCCCGAAATTTTAGCCAGAGCAATTGAGAATGGGGGCACAGACGAGCAGAAACGGGTATTGCTTCCAAAAATTGCTTCGGGTGATCTGATGTCTGCGGTAGCTGTAACTGAACCAGACCATGGAAGTGATGTAGCGTCGATAGCCATGTCTGCCCGGCCTGAGCCAAGTGGAGGTTGGAAACTCAATGGTGTAAAGACTTGGTGTACTTTTGCTGGTAGGGCTGATCTCTTAATGGTGCTGGCACGAACAAATCCTGATACTTCGCAAGGGCATCGAGGCCTGAGTGTCTTTGTTGTTGAGAAAGAACGTGCTGATGGCCACAGCTTTGATTTCCAACAGGAGTCTGGTGGAAGGATGCAAGGGAAGGCTATTCCAACGTTGGGATATAGGGGCATGCATAGTTTCGAAATTGCCTTTCAGGATTGGGTTGTTCCCGAAGATTCACTTATTGGTGGCGTTGAGGGTGAGGGACAGGGTTTTTACCTTCAAATGGCTGGATTTGAGAATGGCAGACTTCAAACTGCAGCCCGAGCTGTTGGGGTGATGCAGAGAGCTTATGAGGAAGCGGTTACCTACAGCCAAGAGCGAAATGTTTTCAATAATTCCCTTAGTTCATATGAGCTGACGCAGGTAAAGATTGGAAGAATGGCGGCGGTTATTCAAGCATGCAGACAGTACACGTATGATGTAGCAGAAAAAATGTCGATGGGAAGCGGTGCCTTGGAAGCAGCGATGATTAAGGCGTACTCATGCAAAGCTGCCGAATGGGTTACACGAGAAGCGATGCAGATCCATGGGGGTTTTGGTTATGCCGAAGAGTATGTGGTCAGTCGCCTGTATGTTGACGCAAGAGTGTTATCGATCTTCGAAGGCGCAGATGAGACACTTTGTCTAAAACTGATCGGCAGAAGGTTACTTTCGAGGTAAATGTTTGCGATTAACTGCCTAGGCCTTTTCTCATTGGAGGAAGGTCATCAAAGTCGGGATCTTCGCTATTTGCCTGAGCTTCGAAAGCCGCAGCCATATCCTTTGGCTGAAACATCCCTGCTTGCCATGTAGCAATGAAATTTAAGCTATCGGCGACAGAATGGTCTCGGGCGTAGTTCACGCTTTCTTTTGTTCCCCAGATAGCGAGCGGGGACTTCGTAGCTATCTCATTTGCGATATCAAGAACACCTTCAACAAGTTCTTCATGTGTCTCAAAGATCTCGTTCACTAATCCAACTTCATGTGCTCTTTGCGCTGACATGCGCCGGCCAGTATACGCAAGCTCACGAACTACTCCTTCGGGAACTAACTTTGGAAGACGTTGAAGCGTTCCTACATCAGCGGTCATGCCGATGTTTATCTCTTGAATACAAAACCACGCATCGGCAGTTGCATATCGCATATCGGCGGCAGTTACCATGTCTACTGCTCCACCTACGCAACCGCCTTGAATAGCAACGAGTACTGGCATGCGGGCACGTTCAAGACAGTTGAAGCTTTCCTGTAGAAGAAGCGCACTGCTCCGAGTGTTTGCGTTCAGTCGCCCTCGCTCAGTTTTGCTCTCTCCAGAAAGGTTTCCTCCGGTAAACACTGCAAGGTCCATTCCAGCGCAAAAGTGGCGTCCGGTTGACGAGATAACAATTGCCCTTGCTTTCCCTTCGTCACTTATGGCATTGATGATTTCAGGTAGTTCCTTCCAAAATGAAGGGACCATAGTGTTTAAATTTTCTCCGCGACTCATCTGGACATGAGCAATTTTTCCAACATTTGTTACGTCAAAGCATTCATAGGTCATGATTAACGATCCCATGTTCTTGAAATATCTGCCACTTTGGAGTGGTATTTAATTAGAAGTTTCTCTCTTCTGTTGTTTCTCTTTTTAATGTTGTAAGTTGGACTAATGATTGAAACAGCTAAAACTTTCTGCCGTATTTGTCATGCCGCTTGTCCGATGGAAATTGATATAGAAGATAAAAAAAGAATTGTGGCAGTTCGTGGTGATAAAAGCGATCCTCTTTTTGGTGGTTACACATGTATCAAAGGTCGGCAACTCGCAGATCAGTACCATAGCCCTAGTCGTCTCCGCTCTCCATTGCAGAAAAACCCTGAGGGAACGTTTGACATTGTTAGTTCCTCAGATGCCCTTGATGAAATAGCTGAGAAGATAGATCATATTGTTTCACAGCATGGTCCAAGGTCTATAGCAACGTATATCGGTACCGGCGCTTACCAAAATAGCGTAGGAGTTGCTGTAGGCGCAGCGTGGCATAAGGGTTTCGACTCGCCGTCTTTTTATACGTCCCTCACTATCGATCAGCCTGCTCATAGGAGTTCTTTATCTCGACTTGGCTCCTGGGAAGCCGGGTGGCAGAACTTCTCAAACTCTGATGTTCTTCTTGCTGTTGGTTATAACCCACTTGTTTCGAGTTACGGCCCAGCCAGTGGCCTCCAAGGGACGGATCCCTTTGTGAAATTACGTCAAGCAAAGGATAGGGGTTTGAAGCTTATCGTTATTGATCCCCGAAAAAGTGAACTTGCCAACCATGCAGATATTTGGCTTCAGGTAAAACCTGGGGAAGACCCGACTTTACTTGCCGCGATCTTGAATATAATTTTGACCAGCGAACTCCATGACAAAGAATTCTGTCAAGAATATGTCGAATCGGATCAGCTGGAGTTGCTTCGAAAGTCTGTTGCTCCCTTTACAGCTGATTATGCTGCACAGAGGTGTGAAGTCTCGGCTGCTGATATTCATCTTGCTGCGGTAACTTTCGCTTCGGGACCTAGGGGAACTGCGGGTTCAGGAACCGGCCCAAATATGGCCCCACATGGGACGCTAATGGAGACCTTAGCCTTAACACTAAATGTTATTTGTGGGAGAGTTTTACGTTCTGGCGAGACTCTGGAAAGCCCGTATATGCTATTTCCTGGGGATACAAGACGCGCACAGGTAGTGCCTCCAAGTGACCCTACGCCGGGAGCTTCACATCGAGTTCGTGGGTTACGAGGTCTCGCTGGCGAAATGATGACCAATGCTTTGAACGATGAAATCCTCTTGGAAGGGGAAGGAAAAGTTCGCGCTTTAATTGTTTCCGGCGGAAATCCGATACAGGCATGGCCTGATCAAAAGAAAACTCTAGAAGCTATGGAAGACCTAGAGCTTCTAGTCGTTGTCGATCACCGTATGACTGCAACAGCAGAATTAGCTGATTACGTGTTTGCCCCTCGTCTTCAGTTAGAGCGTGCAGATGTTCCAAACGTGATGGATAGGCGGTTCCCAGAAGTCTACACAAACTACACTGACCCGATTATTGCATCCGGTGACGATGTTTTAAATGAGTGGGAAGTCTATGCGGGTTTAGCTGCCAGACGAGGAACACCAATTGTGCTTCCAGGAGGCGACTTGCCAGTAGAAGATGCTCTTAGTGATGGTGATGTCATTGACTATGTTTACGCTGATGCAAGGCTTCCTATTTCAGAATGGAGAAAAAATCGTGGAGTTATCCACGATAAACCTATTCGCGTAATTGATGGTGATCCTATGAGTGGCGCTAGGTTTGCTGTTTGCCCCCCTGATGTTTACGAAGAGTTATTAGAGGTGCAGAATGAAAAAACAGGTCTAGAGATTTTTAAGGGGATAGATCATAAGGAATATCCATTCAGGCTTGTTGGTAGGAGATTAAAGCATGCATTGAATTCTCTTGGTTCTGAACTTCCCGGTTTGGCTGATGTGGCAACGACTAATTATGCGTATGTCCACCCAGAGGATTTAGATAATTTTGGTGCTGAACCCGGTGACTTATTAAAGATTTCTTCGCCCCGAGCTTCAGTTGTTGGCGTAGCTGAGACTGACCCGGGAATTAAACGTGGAGTTGTTTCTATGTCCCATTCGTGGGGAGGCCTTTCGTTGACTGACGAGAAAGTTCGAGATATAGGGACTCCAACAAATAGGCTAGTNACAAGTGANAATGGNTTTGATCGAATAACCGGACTTCCCNTCATGAGCGCCATTCCTGTTCAAATTCGTCTGATTTCTGAAGAAGAATTACAAACTNCGGGTTAAGCTTTTTTGCACTCAGTCTTGATGGTTACTAAGTTCCGTGTCTCCTGTCAATGCTCTTTTAACTACCTTGCCGCTTGCATTTCGAGGTAGAGCAGTGCTTCTCCATTCCCAAATGACCGGAACCTTGTAATCAGCAAGTGTTTCACTGCACCACTCTCGTAAAGTATCTGCGTCTAGGCTTATTTCTCCTTCCGGAACAACTATGGCTTTGACTTCTTGGCCTCTGTCTTGATGGTCTACGCCGATAACTGCGGCTTCAGAAACGCTTGAATGTGATTCTAAACGATGCTCTATTTCAACAGGGTAGATATTTTCACCTGACCTAATTATCATATCTCTAGCTCTGGAGTTGATAAAAAGTAGTCCATTTTCGACTCGTCCGATATCGCCCATAGCAAGCCATCTGCCCAGTTTGATTGTCTCTCCAGTTGCATCAGGATCCCCCCAATACTCCAACATGGTGTAGGGGGACTTCACATGAATTTCCCCTTCTTCTCCTTCTGGGAGGACGTTGTTGTTTTCATCTCGAATCTCAATTTTGAAGCCCATACAAGCTTTCCCAGCAGATGAAGGGTGCTCTTTGAATTCTTGTCCACCAATAGAGGTAACAACACCACAGGACTCGCTGCTCCCGTATCCTTGCCCAATTGATAGGGCAGCTTGAGGAAAATGTTTCTCTATTTGATCTCGCATATGTTGAGAGAGATGAGCTCCACCGCTGCTCATTCTTGTAAGGCTCGACGTGTCATACTTAAGGAGGTCCGGATGGGACATAACTCGGGGTCCCATATCGCCAATTGCAGTCCAATTCGTGACTTTTTCTGTTTCGATTATTTTCAGAACGTCTTCTGCGTCGAAACGCCCCTTGCGAAATACGATTTTGGCGCCATTCGCCATGTTCATGAGAACTCCCGCTAATAGGCCGGATACGTGAAATAGGGGAGAAGTGGCAAGCACAATATCCTGCTGACTTGGGAGAGAAGATGGATCTATTCCGAGTTGCCTTAGAGCAATGGTTGTTTTTTCTTGGGCGTTATGCACAGTGCCGTCTACAAACCCTATGAGGCCTCTGTGGGAAAGTAGAGCTCCCTTAGATCTTCCAGTAGTTCCAGAAGTAAATAGAATTAGTGCGGGATCGTCTTCAAGAACAGTGTGTTGAGCTTTGCTTACCTCGATAGGGGCAAAAAAGTCGGGAGTTTCATCAATATCAACAATAACTGTTTCGCTATCAACGTTGTCAGCACGCATGAGACGACGACTATCACCTATTAGTACTTTTGGTTTCGTGAGCTGAAGCGCATGATCTATTTCTGCTGCTGTCCACCAGCCGTTGATAGCGACCGCGATAGCACCTAGAAAAGTAACTGCAAAAAAAGAAATTACCCATTCTGGCGAGTTGGCTGCAAGTATTGCAACTCGGTCGCCGGAGCGGACCCCTAGTTTCTTGCTAAGCCGGTAAGAGGCTCCTCTAACCATGTCCGGTAGTTGATCATAGGTAATTCTTGAATCGCCCAAGACGAGACATTCACGCCCACTCCATTTTTCTGCAAATTCGTCAAACATATCTTCTAAATTTCGTTGCCGGTTTCGGAATACGAGCAACTGCTCGCCTAGGACGTCTTCTAGGGTTGTTTCCCACGGCCCCCCGTCACCACAAAGCTCTGCCCGGACTTGTTCAGGAAGAGAAAGGCTTCTGTCTCCCTTCTTTTTCATGTTGCCAACTGGTTTCGTTGAAGATCCTCGTTTTTCATTATGGATTTACTTGTAGGAAGTTTTGAATATGTGATACGAGAAGATCTGGTGCATCCTCTTGGCAGAAATGGCCAACACCTGGCAGTTCAACAATATTTTCCTCTGGCCATAGTGATCTGAAACCTTCTATAGCGCGATCCGGAGGAATCGCTCGATCTTCAAGCCCTTCAAGGAGGATCGCTGGTTTTGATTGAAGCGCAGGGACACCATCAGCGCCTTCGAGGACATAGTCGACTATTCGGCCAAGATAAACGTCAATAGGAAATTCATATGCGCCAATTGAGCTCTCATAGCTTGGAAATGGCATGCTGTATGCCTTAATCCATGTGTCATCAATAATGCTTGAATTCTGGAAGCCAATAATTTTCATTATCGATAACACTGTTGATCCGGCGTTTCGTANCACTTGCTCAGTCCGACCAGAATCTAGCCCTTCACCTATCCACTTGAACCANGGCGATTCACTGATTGGAGTTACTGAATCTGAAACCCTTCCATANCCAGCAACNGTATTCATGTACACGAGGCGTTTTACCCTCTCTGGATATCGAACTGTGTAGGCTGTCCCTATTGGACCTCCCCAATCCTGCATGACAAAAGTAATTTTATCTAATGAGAGGTCATCGATGAGTGCAGTCAAGTTTTCAGTGTGTTCTTTAAGGGTGTATTCACGATCCAAGGGTGTTTCACTTTTCCCAAAGCCCATGTGATCAGGAACTATAACGCGGTTAGTTTCAGCTAATGGTGGGATCATTTTTCGATAAAGATACCCCCATGTGGGTTCACCATGTAAACAGATGATGGTTTCTCCTTGCCCGACATCTACGTAATGCTGGTTGAAACCAGCAGACTGGCTGAAATGGGGCTGATAGGGCCATGTTCCATTAAATGTTTCGTCTTTAGGGATCATGGAGGTAGTTTTTCATAATTGACCCCTTCAGGCTATTTTTAGTTATATCTTTCTTCTACGAAAGAAGCCTTCCTTCTGCTGGGTGAATTGCTAACGTATCAGTGTTTTGTCTGGACTAGGATTTAAATGTAGGTGTTTGAAGATGTAACCGGTTAGTTACTGGATGGATATATGGAAACGGGTGGATATATGGGTGCAGAGATACTTTCTGAACATAGACAACGGATAGATCAGCTAGATGAGAAACTTATTCGGTTGCTAGCTGAACGGTTTGAAATCACAAAGGCTGTGGGAATTCTAAAAGCAGAGGAGGGAATGCCTGCCGGCGACCCTGAACGAGAAGCGCAGCAAATTGAACGCCTTCATGAAATTGCTAAAGAAGTTGGGATGGACCCAGATTTCTCGGTAGAAGTATTTCGCCTAATCGTAGATGAAGTGATTCGCCACCATGTTCGCGCTGCTGAAGAAAAGTCAGGTTCTTAAATTTCAGTTTCTTTCCAATGGTTCCAGTAGGTGATGTCTTCAGCTGGTTTTCTAGCTCCAGGTCGGAAATCATCCCCTGTGTAATACGCTGTCGGTATGCACGCTAATTGTGTAACAGTTTCTGGAATTCCGAGTTGTTCACCAACGCGATTCGCATAGCGAAGATGTAGTGTGGTCCATGCTGTTCCTAGCCCTCTCGAACGAGCTGCGAGCATATAACTCCAAACTGCAGGTAGAACTGAGCCCCACCATCCTTGGCGTCCTCCTCCAAGCCCCTCTTCCATGTCTTCTGGACTACCCAGAGAGCAGGGGATAGCTAGAACAGGAACTCTTTCCAGTATCTCCGCTAAGTAATCACTTGACGAAATAATTTTTCCAATGGTTGAGCTTTCAGGAACTTTAGACGCCACAGCCCCTTTTTGCTGTTCTATATATGGGGCGTAAGCTTCACGGTATGCCTCAGCTATAACCCTTTTCTTTGATGGGTCATCAACTATTACCCATCGCCATTTTTGGTAGTTTCCTCCAGCCGGAGCTTGTGTAGAGAGACGAACACAGTCAAGTATTAATTCTCTAGGGACTGGTTTGTCTAAGTTAAGGCGTTTTCTTACTGCTCGTGTAGTTGACAGAAGGTGGTCTATTTGTTTTAGGTCAAATTGTGTCACAAGTAAGTTTGTCTTTCTCAAAAATCTGTCATGGGCTAAGCTAAACCTAGTTCGGATTTACCAAAAAATCCGATTAGAAAGGAGACCTCATGGCGCGTATCGGAATTCCGGAAGGTGAAGGTCTTGAACGAAGCCGAATGTGGGCCTTGCAGGCAAACGTAGCGAAAGGGATTGGTATTGCAGGGAATGCCCTTTATACGCAGATCTCTCTTGATACTCGTGTTCGCGAGGTTGCGCGTATGCGTATCGCCCAAATTAATGAGTGTCACATATGAATGGATACTCGTTCTGCATCGGCGATGCAGCAAGGACTTGAAGAGGATCTATATCATCGGGTATCTGAATACGAAGAGATAGGAGCGTTCACTGTTCCAGAGAAACTCGCAGCTGAGATGGCTGAGAGATTTGTCTTCGATCATGTTGCGTTAAAGGACGATGAAGAGTTCTGGGAGAGAGTGAAAACGAATTTTACCGATCAACAGATACTTGAACTTCTCGCTTTGATAGGTTTCTGTCTCGGCATGGGAAGACTTTTGGCAGTTCTAGATATCGCAAATGACTGTCCTGTAAATCGAACCGCTGACCCAGAACAGGATCCTACGTACTTCGTCCATGGTTAAAAGGATTACGTCCTGTGGTTTGTATTTCCTTTTCTTGAAAAGCCATTGAAGCAGACGAAGTTACAAAGAGTTATTGATTTTGAGTGTTCTGTTTTACATGGACCCAGATCTCATTTTTATGTTAGTTAACCAAAATCTGGTTATGGCAGTTGGAGAGTTGAGTATCCGGTTCAATCAGAACTAAATTGGCCTAAGTGCAAGGAGAATGATGGCTGGTCCTTTAGAGGGAATAAAGATTGTAGAACTAGGTCAGATGATAGCGGTACCTGGAGCTACGTATCTGCTTGCAACTCAGGGGGCAGAAATTGTTAAGGTCGAAAACACAACTGGTGGAGATGATCTCCGAATGTACGGTAGTCGCAAGAACGGCATCTCTGGTTGGTTCGCAAATGCAAATGCGGGGAAACGTTCCATAGGTATCGATCTCATGTCTGAAGATGGGAAACAAGTGCTTTGGAGATTATTGAAGGAAGCGGATGTCTTCATTCAAGGTTTTCGACCAGGTGCGGTGGACCGCCTAGGGTTCTCCTATCCAGAGGTACACAATGACCTTCCTGAGTTGATTTATGTTTCCTCATCAGGGTTTGGAGCCTCTGGCCCATACAGTGAACGACCCGTTTATGACCCCGTAATCCAAGCATTGTCAGGTTGGGCTGGCGCACAAAGAACGAACAATGAGCCGATGCTTATTCGCGGGATGGTGGCCGACAAGGTCGCTGCTTTAACTACCGCTCAGGCGATAACAGCAGCGTTGTTTCGAAGAAACGATACGAAAGAAGGCCAGCATGTTGAAATCTCCATGTTCGAAGCGAACATTGCCTTTAACTGGCCGGATGTGATGATGCATGAAACTCTTCTCGATAGCGACGCATTACACTTTCCCAACCTCTTAGGCTCCTATCAACTTTTCGCAACCGAAGATGGGTGGGTTTCGGTAACTGCTGGAACCGATAAGCAATGGGACGCTGTTTGCAAAGCGTTGAGTCGCAAAGATCTAGCTGAAGATGATCGCTTTTCTTCAGCTTCCAACAGAAGTAAAAACTTTACAGATTGGTATGAAGCGTTTGCACAAATGGTCTCCGAATTTACAAGCGATGAAGTATTGGAACGATGTTTAGATGCTGATGTTCCGGCCGTGCCTGTCCTTGATCCAAGCGATGTTTCTAGTGATCCCCATGTGGTAGCTAGAGAGGCTGTCATAGAAGTAGCCCATCCAACTATTGGCAAGATGCGCGTCCCTCGTCAGGGAGCTAGTTTTTCAGCTGAGAAAAACGTTCAGCCAAGTGCCGCCCCAGCTTACGGAGAGCATACGGATGAAGTTCTTTCTGAAATAGGTTTTGGCCCTAACGAAATTAGCCATCTGAGAAACTCCAATATTGTCGTATAGAGACTCTTTGAAAGATAGAACGAATGGAAACAGTTAGATGTGTAACTAAGCGCTTCGAGACAGCCTCTGGTGTGCAAATTGAAGCTGACTTTTGGGGTGAAAAGAGTGAAGACGCTGTTGTGTTATTGCATGGTGGGGGACAGACACGTCACTCATGGGGTTCGACTGCTTCGGAGATTGCTAAAAGGGGTTGGTGGGCGATTTCAATAGATTTGCGTGGGCATGGTAGATCGAGTTGGGTTCCGGACCAACAGTATGGTCTTGACGGTTTTGCTGCAGATATTGACTTTATTCTGCGCGAGGAAGGGATAGTCCCAGTTTTGGTAGGTGCTTCGTTAGGGGGTCTCACAGGCATGTATTTAGAGGGTCACTTACGCCCCAAGTCGATTCGGTCTTTAGTTCTTGTTGATATCGTTCCACGCATGAACCGGATAGGGGCTGAAAGAGTTAAGTCGTTTATGTTAGAGCATCTTCAGTCAGGTTTTGCGACCTTGGAAGAGGCTGCTGAAGCAATAGCTGCATATAATCCTGAACGAGAAATGCCAGCAGGTTTGGAGGGGTTGAAGAAGAACCTTCATAAACGTGATGGAAGATGGTACTGGCACTGGGATCCTGCATTTTTAGAAACTTCCAATACGAAACAAAGGGTAGAAATGCAAGACCCCGAATTTCTCAATTCGCTCTGTTTATCAATCTCAGCCCCAATACTTCTGGTGAGGGGGCGGCTGAGTGATCTCGTAACAGAAGTTGAAGCTGCAGAATTCCTTACTGAATTTCCACAGGCTTCGTATGTTGATGTTAGCGGTGCTGGACATATGGTAGCTGGAGACAAAAACGATATCTTTACTCAAGCAGTTATAGAATTTCTGGACAGTCCTGCCAGATAAATTACTGATATGAAATCAGTCATTCTCAGTTCTCTGATCTATTTCTTGTTGATACCAATCAGGCATAATCGCCCGAGGATGTTCCCCTAAATCTGGTCGCACAACACCGAGAAATGCGTAATCCCAATCAGATGGAAGTTTTTGTGTATGGGCTCCACCATCAATACGAATCGTTTCACCGTTGACATAATTTGACTCGTCACTTACCAAGTACAGAGCACAGTTAGCTACATCATCTACATGCCCCATCCTTTTCGCAGGTGTTTGGAGCCTCACGGCCTCAATAGCAAGTCGGTTCTCTTCAGTGAATGCTTCTGCAGTCATGTCGGTTTCAATAACATGCGGGGCAATACAATTAACCCTGACCTGATCATCTCCGTATTCCACCGCAGCTATCTTAGCTACATACTCGATTCCTGCTTTTGATCCGGCATACCCAACCCGTCCGATAGCTGGGCTCTGAGCTGTGAGAGAGGAACAAAGAACTGCTGACCCCCCTCCGCCTAGAGCCATAGCATTGCACATAAATCGAAGGAAATAGATCGCCCCATTAAATTGAACGTTAACCATCGGTTCCAGATGCTCAGGGGTCATTTCTCTGATCAAGCTTGTATCGTCGTATCCCGCAAAGTTGATGGCAGCATCGATTCTGCCATATTTCTTCATGACTTCTGAAACGACGTTGTCTCCTTGCTGGAAATCCGTTACATCCCACTGCACGCCCATCCCATTGAACTGACTAGCTACATCTTGGGCAAGGTCAGCTCTTCGTCCCGCTATAACAACACTGGCTCCTTCTTCTGAGAAACGCTTTGTACACGCCAAGCCAAACCCTGTTGCACCCCCAACTACGACGATGATTTTGCCACTTAAACGGTTCATGATACGACAGTAGCTTCTCTTTCGTATTTCGGCTCATGCTGGGAGGAATTTGTCTTCGGTTCCATAGGGCCATCATTAAAACTTTCGACTAGTGTGCTAGAGGCGGCATTTAGGAGGCATAAATGAGCTTCATGGATCAATATAAGTTAGACGGGAAAGTAGCTGTTATTACTGGTTCAGGGCAAGGTATTGGGCGTGGTATCGCATGGGGCCTTGCCGATGCTGGTTGTGATGTGGTTCTGAACGCTCGTCGAGAGAATGATCTCGAAGAGACAGCTCGTGGAGTGACCGAACGTGGCCAAGAAGCATTAGTTTTCGCATCAGATATTCGCGATAAATCAGAAGAGCTCGCAGATTTGACCATTGAAAAATTTGGAAGAATAGATATTTGGGTAAATAACGTTGGTGGTTCAGATGAAAAAAATACCCGGACCCTGATTGATACCCCAGATGAAATTTTTCGCAGTCAATTAGAGCTCAATCTAACTACTGCATTTCAGGGTGCAAAAGCAGCGGCGAAGAGAATGGAAGATGGCGGGTGCATTATTAATATCGCTTCTGGAGCGGGGATGAGAGGGTCCCCATATACAGGCCCCTATGCTGCTGCGAAAGCAGGGATGCTCAACATGACCGAAACGTTAGCTATAGAACTAGCTCCGAAGATTCGAGTAAATGCTGTATCTCCTGGACCAGTCGTCACCGAAGCCTTTGATAAGGTCCTTGGAGCAGCAGACGCTCAAGACGAAATTGCAGCAACTATTCCTTTAGGGTTCCTCGGAACCCCTGACGACATAGCCCATACGGTTGTTTTCCTATCAAGTCCTGCTTCTAGGTGGATAACGGGAAGGAATATCCTTGTTGCAGGAGGTCGAACTCACAGGGCATACCAATACCAGCAGCGTTTAGAAGAGGAGTGAAACTCGGACATTCGCAAAGGAGAATAATATGAAATTAAACCTCACTGTTGACGAAGCGCTTTCAACAACAAGAGCTGTAAGGAAACGACTCGACTTCGATAGAGCAGTTGAACCAGAGATCATCCGCGAATGCCTCGAGGCTGCAGTCCAATCACCAACTGGCTCAAATTCCCAATCATGG
>PAEG01000024.1 GCA_002703045.1 Acidimicrobiaceae bacterium | reverse complement strand
TTTGTTAACTACGCAGATTCTCTTCAAGAACTCAGAGGAATGGTAGAGAACTGGAGTACTGACGAAACGTACCAAGATATGTTTGTTCAAGGGTCAGAGTACTTTGAGAGTTCATTTGACGTCACGTATTCACGTTTCATCGGATAGCTGTTAGAAATTCCATAAATGTGAACACATAGCTTTTAGCGCCTCTAGCACCCCCACACATGCAACAAACAACTAGAAGAAGGACCGAAGTTAATAGCTTTAGACAGCGCCTAACCTTCACGTAGTCCATCTATCAAACCCTCATCATGGTCGTGATTGTCTCCAGTCAACCTCATCCACTCTGCATGGTCGCTACAAGGCATGTGCCATGTCTTCCCATCTATCAGGTGCTCATGAACACCCGAACAACCTAATTCGGATGCGCGGTTTTCAGCATCTTCTACTTGAAGAAACGTGTCATCACCCGCGTCACCATTTTCTGCTCCAGACGAAATTAAAGGAATTCTCGGAAGAACACCACAACCGACAAGACCAACCACTAAACCCAGTGAGACAAGAACAGAAATAAAACGCTTCATAAGAAAAACATAACACTCAATTCTTAAACCCTTGTAAATACATGCCCTCTAGCGCCTCTAGTACCCCCACACATGTAACAAAAATAGAAAACCCCCTCGCTTGGAGGGGGCTTACTTAGGGGGGGTATTTATTAATATAAGCGATAGTTCACCTGTAGTAAAGCGATGTGACAACACTCACACATGTAACAAAATCAGTTCTACCCTAAACTAGAACACATGGTTAAATGGGTCGCCACAAACATCATCACTGTTGCTTTTTCGACGAGCAGTTAGGCCAATTGTTATGACTAAAACTTTATCTGCCATGCTGCTATGTCTGACTTTGCTATTTGCAGCCTGTACGGAAACAACATCTAATGCCCAGCCACAGGAAGCGCAGAAAGCTAATCATCAGAGCAAAGAAGTTAATCAAAAAGAAGAAACGCTCGCTGTAACGCCTGCATCAGTCTCGACCAACACAATCGACGTCAATGGTATAAGCAGAACGTACCTCACATACATGCCTGAAAGCGCATCCGGTTCTATCCCCGTGATTATTCAGTTTCATGGCGGGGCCGGAACAGCGCAGGATGCGTACTTCACTAGCAACTTTGATGCTACCGCTGACGAAGAAGGCATCCTCATGGTGTACCCGCAAGCTGAAACGAGTACAGGTTCAGTATGGAATACCATTCACGCGTCGGAAGGAAACAAAGTAAGTTCTGATGACTTTGGATTCATTGAGGCAATTATCAGCCGCTTGAGTGAAGACAGCAGGATAGACACTTCTCGCATTTATGTAGCTGGTTACTCCAATGGTGCTGCTATGGCATATCAGATCGCATGCCACCTCAACGATCAGATAGCTGGCTTTGCCGTAATGTCAGGCAACTTTCCCCTCGAAACCAATTACCCGTGCAATATCACACATGAAACAGGTGGGCTTATCTTTAACGGGACAGATGATGATACGAGACCCCTTGAAGGAATTCCTGGATACGCAATACCTGTTCGGGAAGGAGCTGAATGGTGGGCTGATCAAAATAGCAGCATTCGTGAGCAAACCATTCAAGAAGGAAATGTCGAACGAACAACATACGTAACGCTATCCGGCACGGAAATCCAACTGTTCATCATTAATGGTGGAGGTCATGTCTGGTTCAGCTTCAACGTAGACGGAATGCCGATGAATACTTTTATTTGGGAATTTTTATCTCAGTACCAAACTTAATTGCAACCCTTTTCATTTAGAGCCACTCTCGAAGCCCCTGAAGCTGATTGCGTCAGGGGCGCTTACCGTACGCCAATCTCTAAATTAGAAAGGGGCCGTTAGCCTTTGCTTTAGTTTAAGGAGCGATTGAGGGCTACGATGCCTCGGAGTTTGGCATAGTCTGTTGCCGTCAATGTGTTTCCACCACATTCTCGATGGACTACGTCTAGCCGATTTATTAAATCTTCTTTTGGAAGTGGATTTCCTGATCCATTCCTCATAGCTTGAAGCGTAGTTTCCCAGTTACCTAACCACTTTTCTCGAAAAGCGACTGGAAAGAGACAGTCTCGAAGAAACTCTTCAGAGCTTTCAAGCTGAAAGTTATCAGCAAGAAAAATCTCGCTTTCTTTTAAAACATCGCCTCTAGCATCTGATTCGGTACTGCAAGACACAAAGGCAAAGCTNAAAATTGCAACTGGCAGAAATATGAGAACAATTCTGTTCATACCTTCAAAGTATCTTCAGGAATTNCACTTCCATCTAGATGGANGTGTTACATGTGTAACACCATAAAAGCCTCAATTCAAAATGGGCGGTNACCGGCAATTGTTGTTCGCTCCATCCTGCGATGTGCTGGCAGGAAATCATCCGTTCCTGCATGTTGCACACATCGGTTATCCCACATAACTACTGTCGTCTCATCCCATCTAACCCGGATTTGAATGCTTGGGTCGCGAATCGCCCCAGCTAATTTCCTCAGCAGATACTGGCTTTCTTCTTCGCCAACACCCTCGATATGCGACGTAAAGAAGTTATTGGTAAATATTGCCTTTGCGCTTGTCTCAGGATGTGTTCGTATTACCGGATGGGACATGAGCGGGAATGTTTCACGCATCTCATTCAATGCGTCGTCTCGAAGAGGATTCTTCCCCTTACCGGTCATTATGCTCCAATCGTGGACGGCGGATAGCTCTTCAACCATGCTTTGAATTTCAGGGTCGAGCCGACTGTACGCTTCTGTTGCATCTGAGAAACATGTATCTCCACCAACGGGTGGAATCGTTTTGCCTCGAAGTATGGATCCCTTAGGCGGTTTCTCCCTATAAGTAACATCCGAATGCCAATCGGTAGCGCTGTATGCCTGTTTCCCCGTGTCTCCACCCGATTCTAAAACGAGCACTTCCGGATGCTCTGGATGGATGGTCCCGAATGGGTGCACTTCAAGATCACCGAAATTTCTGGAGAAATCTACGTGCTCTTCCGGAGTTAAGACTTGGTTACGGAGAACTAGGACCTTGTGTGTGAGCCATAGTTGCTTTATCTCCTCAATATTGTCGTCAGTAGGATTTGCTGCATCAATTCCTTGGATCTCTGCGCCGAAGAAATTATTTAACCTCGTGACTTTCATAGAAGGAAGATACCACGAAATTTTTAACCATCTATAAACACATTACCTTTAGCACCTCTGATACAAAAAAAGAAAATGTAATGTGACAGAAGACCTACCTACAGGAACCATATCTCCTGTAAGATGAACTATGATAACATCGACAGCGCGATCCCGAATGTGTATGGTGGCCCTATGAGCGGAATAAAGGTATGGATAGATCAGGATTTGTGTACCGGAGATGGTATCTGTGAGGAGATTGCTCCAGCGATTTTTTTCGGTGCTGAAGATGGACTTTATTACGTCAGAGAAGCGGGAACGGAAGCCCCTACAGAACCGACGCACAGTTTTCACGAACCTGTCGATGTTCCCGACGACCTTGTTGAAGCAACAATCGACGCAGCTGAGGAATGTCCAGGGGAATGCATCTTTCTTGACGTCGAATAGTCACTGAAAGAAACGCTCAAGCACTTACCTGAGACTAACGGCCCTGGTCATTATTGACCGAGTCAAAATGGGCGGTCACCGATAATTGTTGTTCGCTCCATCCTGCGATGGGCTGGTATGAAATCATCAGTTCCTGTGTGTTGCACGCACCTGTTATCCCACATAACCACGGTCGTTTCGTCCCATCGAACTCGGATTTGGATACTCGGGTCACGAATCGCGTCCGCTAATTTCCTCAGCAGATACTGGCTTTCTTCTTTCTCGACACCATCAATGTGCGACGTAAAGAAGTTATTGGTGTAGATTGCCTTTGCTTTTGTTTCAGGGTGTGTCCGTATCACTGGGTGGTGGACAAGAGGATACTTCTCCCTATCGACCTCATCTTCATCTTTGGGCGCTGAAGGGTTACTTTCCGTATACCAATCATGGGTCGCAGACTGATCCCCTACTTTTCTTTTCGTTTCCGAATCTAAACGGTCAAATGCAGCGGTCGCGTCAGCGAAGCAAGTATCTCCACCGACTTCTGGGATAACTACTCCCCTGAGAATAGATCCCATTGGCGGGCTTCCTTTGAATGTCACATCAGAGTGCCAATCAGTTGCGAGCGCCCTCTTTGATCCACCCGCTTCAAGAATGAGTACCTCTGGGATATCCGGATCCCCCCGATTTTTCTGAACGTGTGGGTGAGCCTCAAGATCGCCGAAATTTCGAGAGAAATCTACATGCTCTTCCGGTGTTAATACCTGGTCCCGAAGGACTAGAACCTTGTGTGTAAGCCATAGTTCCTTGATGTCATCAACATGCTGGTCTGCAAGGTTTGATCCATCAATTCCGTGGATTTCTGCACCAAAGAAATTATTCAGCTTCGTGACTTTCATAGAAGAAACCTAGCATGCAACTTTCGAATCTTTCAAAGTTCACCCTTGGCTACTATTTCATACCGTTATTCGTTGGTCTAGGTTCTATCAGATTAAGACACAAGGATTCAAGAAACGACTCCGCCCCTGTAAAGACATCAGCCTTTAGTCTTTAGAAATATGCACATATGGCCTAGTGTTCAAGAGTGCGGCAATGGTCTAAAAACCCTCTTAAAAAAAATACCAAGATGAAGGATCGGTTGCTTGGGGCCACATTAATTTGTGGTTTCATCGCTGGTTTCGATTCAACGAGCACATTTATTCTTTTCCCTGCTATACGATCAAGCCTCGGAAATGGAGATACGGCGGCTACGACTTGGATACTGACAATAGTGGGCATAGTGAGTGCAGCCGTGCTTCTCCAAGCCGGACACCTAGCTGACCGCTTCGGCCATAACAGGATCATGATCACTTCGGCGGGAGCATCCGTAGCCGGGTCGCTACTAAGCGCTATTTCCCCTAACCTGTTCCTACTTGTAGCAGGCAGAGGATTACAAGCAGCAGCCCTAGCCGGACTTGGGGTAAGTTCCATAGCAATTATTGTCAGAGAAACCGAACCTGGCCTCCTCGCTACTGCTATGGGGAGATGGGCTTTTTGGACAGCTACAGCAGGTGTATCAGGTCCGATACTCTCATCAATTTTTATCGAGTACGCCTCTTGGAGGGTTTTATTCTTATCGGTCATCCCAATCAGTGCGATGATCATTTACCTAGGGGCCCCATACTGGAACGCTGACCACCGTTCTACTAAAAAACCAAAAATAGATTACCTAGGGACAATCGCTGCGATGGTGGGCATCTCGTTGTTTGTACTAGCTCTCCTAGAAGGAAATGACTGGGGGTGGGCTAGCCCTCAGACAAGCATTTCCTTTGCAAGCGGTTTCCTATTTATAGCGTTAGTAGTGAGAAGATCGAAGACACACGACTCNCCCGTTATCCCCTTACATGTNTTCTCAAATANAACATTTGTCCTTAGCGCAATCATCGGCTTTATNTCATCTCTNATGTTCTTTGGAATGTGGTTGGCTCTTCTAAGCTACGCAATTGATGTCTGGGGTTTCAGCCCTATGAAAACAGGCCTCCTNCTGACCNTCATGCCAGGAAGCATGATTTTTATNGCNCANCCANCNGGNNNGTTCGCAGACAGAAACGGNTTCCGAGGCATCATGACCGGTGGCGCNATCATCTTCACCGTAGGTTTTCTCGCAACAAATCTAGCAGCCGGAGATTCACCTTCTATACCCTCAATGCTCCCAGCATTGGTAGCAGCAGGCATCGGCATGGCCACAATTCTCTCAAACACAACCGCAGTTGGGACACAAGAACTCGAACCTTCACTTGTTGGAACCGGAACGGCGATACTGCAGACCGGCTATAGAATTGGCGGCTCATTAGGCTCAGCGGTCGTTGCCGCCATCCTCGAATCGGGAACGATAGGAACAGTCACCACCCACAAATGGTCCTTATGGGCAATCATCATCTCNGGAGCTATAACAGGGATACTCTGCTCTTCAATCAAGAAAAAAGAGCCNATACCCGCTGCGGGAAACTCCTGATAGTAGGAAACGCTCAAGTCTACAAACCTAAGAAATCTAACGGATACATAGGTCTAGGCCTAACTTGATTACTACTCTTCTCATATGAACTTAGACATAAACAACTTCCGAAAACTGAACTTCTGGGCAGGGTGCCTTCACCTCATCTCCTTTGTATTGATCCTTGCCCTATCGAATGACGCTTCACTACCTGTCGTCGCGACCTACCTAACGGAAGCCCCAGGTACCGGAAACTTCTCAGACCCCGTCAATTTATTTAATCTGAATATCAGTTACATGGTGGCCGCATTCATGGCACTATCAGCATTCTTTCACTTCTTTATCTGCCTCCCATCAACCTTCAAAAAATACACAACGGGCCTGAAGAGAGGAATAAATTCATACCGGTGGATCGAATACTCCTTGTCATCCACAATCATGATCATTGTTATTCTTCAGTTAAATGGAACCGCAGACTACATCGCTCTACTAGGAATTTCAGGAGTCAATATCTGCATGATTCTGTTCGGCTGGCTTCAAGAACGGTACGTAAAAGCGGGCCATGGAGATTTACTACCATTCTGGTTCGGCTGCTTCGCCGGGGCTATTCCATGGATCGCAACAGCTCTGAACCTTATCACCCCTAAAGGACCAGCTGAAGCCACAACACCGGGGTTTGTATACGGCATCGTTATCTCAATTTTTCTGTTCTTTAATTGTTTTGCACTAGTGCAATGGAAGCAATACCGGGCAAAGGGCAAGTGGGCGAATTATCTCCATGGAGAGCGGATTTACATCATTCTGAGCTTCGTCGCGAAATCGCTTTTAGCGTGGCAAGTGTATTCCGGATCTCTCGCAAGTTAGGGAAAACAGTCCTTACTTCCAAGCGACTGGAAATTTCCTTCTTCCCCATAAGATGAACGGTTCGATTCTCTCGGGTTCATTTATGAGACGAAGATTAGGGAACCGTTCCGTGACTTCTTTAAGGGTAAGGCGAGCTTCGAGCCGTGAAAGTTGGGCTCCTGGGCAGAAGTGGACGCCTAAACCGAAGGAGAGATGCTTCCGTAACTCTTCTGGTTCTCTGTCAAGACGGAAAGTTTCAGGGTCGTCAAAAACGGCTGGGTCGCGATTAGCTGCTGCAAAAGTTGCCATNACCTTTGAACGCTCAGGAATTTTTTCTCCATATAAATCAACATCAGCGGTATTGGTTCTATATAAACCCAGAACAGGGGCGTCGAAACGCAAACTCTCCTCGACCGCCACCTGATGCAAGGAAGGGTCATCTCGAACTTGCTCATACAAGGACCTGTCAGAAAGAAGCCTCCAGAAGAGGTTGGTTAGTAACGATGTNGTGGTTTCGTTCCCACCCACGAGTAGTTGATTGAGCATCACTAAACGCTCCTCGTCGGAAAGCATCCGATTGTCAACCTCAGCTAGCAAAATACCGCTAATAACATCGTCAGGAATGATATTCCCCATCAAGTCTTCGGCATTATCGGTGCCGTCAACTCCGGCATCATCTAGGAGGGAACGCCTTATATTTAAGTGTTCAAGCAGGTATGCGTTCATGGCTTCGCGAGGAACCTTTCGGCCATCTTCTGAAGTATTAGATCCGGCTAATTGGGCGTCGCTCCATGCTTTAAATTGGTCTATATCGTCCGTTGGTATTCCAAGTATTTTGGCGATGACGATAACTGGCAGTGGGCATGCTAAATCGTCATGAAGGTCACCTTGTGATTTTTCAGCCATTTCATCTACGAGTTCCTTGACTAGCTGGCTGATTTCATCTTCCATTGCAGCTACATGTCTAGGGGCGAAGCTCTTTTGTATGAGTTTCCTGTACCACGTATGCCCGGGAGGGTCGCTTTTGAGGCATCCTTCGACTGAGTATCTAGGCATTTGCCCATAGTGGCTTGACCATAATTCGACGTTGGTGAGCATTGCAGTAACGTCATCGTATTTGGTTGTTGTATAGAGCGGNTAGGTGAAATCTTCNTGTTTATGGACTGGGCANGTTTCTCGNAAATCCTTATAGAACACAAAAGGATCCTTCAAGACCTCGTCAGAAAAAGGGTCNAATTCTGGCTTCTCCGGCATGNCNTTATNGTAGGAGAANTCTTCNGGCACCTCCAGTTCGTTCAAATTGATNGCGCTACATGGCTAGAAGTATCTAGATTTTAGAGCGCTGAGAATCGTCCAAAGTACTATCAGCGTTCCGATAACGATGTTGAGCATGAAGATCTTCGGATACTCNTCTCTCNCCCCCCACCCNTTTACTCTTCGGTTCCAGAATTTCTGATTTATCAAGCAATACATCACATAAGCCAGCACAAGTAAGCCAACCCCAAGGGAAATAATGTTTCCTACGGTAATCTGCGACACGGCATCATCCTAACGGAAACTATAAGAACTATCTGNTAAAGCAATATGCCGACAAAAAATTAACTTGTCATTCATAATTTTTTCACTTTTAAACGATATTTTGAAAATTAGTAAAAATAATGAAGGAGTACCATGGCATTACAGTTAGGCGATACAGCCCCAGATTTTTCAGCAGAAACTACCCAAGGGCCAATCCAATTCCACGAATGGAAAGAGAACTCCTGGNCNGTTTTNTTCTCNCANCCAAAAGANTTCACTCCCGTATGCACTACCGAACTNGGNTATACGGCTGCTTTGAGTGAAGAATTCACGGNAAGAAACGTNAAAGCANTAGCNGTTTCAGTNGATANNGTCNCTGACCACAANTCNTGGATAGGCGNCATTGANGAAACGCAANCNACAACCGTGAANTTCCCTATNATNGGCGACCCAGAGAGAAAAGTAGCTTCACTGTATNAAATGATTCACCCTCANGCAGATGACACNCTNACCGTGCGATCGGTNTTCATCATTGANCCNAACAACAAAATCCGANTAACTCTNACCTATCCGGCGAGCACNGGGCGAAATTTNGATGANATTCTNAGAGTNATCGATTCAATGCAGTTAACTGATGCAAATAAAGTAGCNACACCGGTGAANTGGAAACANGGAGAGGATGTCATTATTTCGCCGTCTCTTTCAANTGAGGAAGCCGNAGAGCTTTTCCCAGNNGGCTGGGATGANATCCGACCATACCTTCGAGTAACAAANCACCCCTANACANCTCANNGAGGAGNGAAANCCTCNTGGANCCATCTTTAACGNTTGATTAAGAGNGNATNAACTNTNGGGTNCAATTTCCNAAGATTACTNCCNGCACGGTAATGTTCTNCAAAGAGCTTATGGAGGAAGATAATGATCTTTTTACTACAGGAAGAAATAGACGACTACGNAAANTTCACTNCGTGGTTCAATANCGAAGCAGTNCCNAAAATTGAAGCTGCTGGTGGNCGNGTTCTGGTCCAAGGNGTCGAGCTGGAAAACGAAAACATGCTTCACNTAGTTATGGAGAGTCCNGANCANGAAACTGTTGGAGCCTTCATGTCAGATGANCAATTCACAGCGGATCGTATCGCTGCAGGAGTNCATGTTGAAACNACAAAAGTNACGTTNCTNAAGAGCCAAGTTTAAGCTAGCCGATTACAATCCAAGCCTCTGCACTTTAGACACTTTTTGACTTACTGTTAGGTGATTGATTGTGCAGTTTCTACTAGAGACTGGGCCATGGGAGTTGGCTCCCAACCAAGGATGTCATATGTTTCTGCGTTGTTCACGGTTTGGCGCTCACCAACCATAGGCAGTAGTCCCTTAACTTGTTCATCGAAAATACTCATTATTCTTAAAAGAAACTTGGGCGCTTTCCTTGTTGAAGCTTTTTTGAAACCTGCGTCCTTTAGTATTGCCGTCACTTCTGTAAAGTGAAGTGGCTCACCTGAAGATGCGATGAAGCGTTTCCCTACCGCCGCTTCAGCTGTGAGCGCTGCAACGTGTAACTTGGCGACATCGCGAACATCGATAAAGCCAATAGTAATGTCNGGAACTAACGGGTACTTCCCGCTAATGATGTCAGAAATCATCGAGAGGCTAAATCCTTCGACTTTCCCTGTGAGTGTTGGGCCCATAACTCCCCCTGGGTTTATCACGACTAGATCAAGATCATTTTCTTCAGCAAAGAGCCACGCAGCCTTTTCAGCCAAGACCTTACTTTTGGCATAGGTACCAATTTCAGCTTCCGGGTCAGACCACGAGNCTGTCCCATAGTGGCCGCTTGGCTTACCGGCAATAATCGCTACCAAAGAAGATGTGACAACGGTTCGTTCAATGCCCGCTTTCTTAGCAGACGATAAAACGCGTAACGTTCCGTCTACNGCGGGAGACATGATTTCATTCTCATCATCTGGGTTACCGATAATGAATGGAGAAGCAACATGAAGAACGTACTTGCAATCAATCATCGCTTCTTTCCAGCCTTCATCTTTTGTGAGGTCAGTTTCAACGAATTTGAGATTTTCTACAGGTGCTACCTTCGCTATTCCCTCTCGAACTGCTTCAGCTTTTTCCAACGAACGAACAGTCCCTACAACTTCATACCCTTGTCGAAGGAGTTCAGCGCCACAATGCTGTCCTATATACCCTGTTACTCCTGTTACCAATACNCGATCAGCCATAACGCTCCTTCCAAATACCTCAAGACTTATTTAATTTTGGGTTATCGAATCATACGTTCAACTACTGTAAACGCATAAACTCCCTATCCCACCTACGATTTACAAATCGTCAAATACCAAGCCTTACGAGACCTCCATCGGCCCGACCAGTGAGGAAACTACTTTCGCCCTATATACGGCGACATAGTCACGCCCTAAACTAGAAACATGGGTTCGATAGAAGACGTTCAGAGATTTCTCGGCCAGGAAACGGGACTTGCCACGGTCAGTACTATCCAAAAAGACGGTGGAATTTTATCCAGCGTCGTTAATTGTGGCGTTCTCCCCCATCCCACCACTCAAAAACTTTGCGTTGCTTTCGTTTCAGCTGGAAATGCCGCAAGATTAAAACATATTGAGCGTGGCTCACAAGTGACAGTTGCTATTCGAAGAGAATGGAAATGGGTTTCAGTAAGCGGCAAGGCGAATCTTTTTGGACCAGAACATCTNCCAGANAACTTCGACCCTGAGCAGCTTCGCATTCTCTTGCGTGATGTTTTTATCTCAGCGGGAGGGGTACATGACGACTTTGAAGAGTATGACAAAGTTATGGCTTCTGAAAANAGAGTCGTAGTTTGTGTTGGGGTTGAACAAATTCGTGGAAACACCTGATCAGCCCCGTAGCTAATTACGTAACTCTTTTCGAGAACCATTTGTTAAGTAAACCTAATATTTACTGTTTGTTCACATATCTGAAATATTCCTGAAATAAAGGTNCAGTAAAAAGATGATTGCAGAAAATTGCTAAAAATCTATTAATGAAAGAGGTCAATTAATGTATATTTCAGCTAGAAAAATTACAGCCGCTGATGGAAGAATGGCTGACGCAACTGCCTTTGCTGCGATGGTGACCGAACGAATGAATGAAAAGTTCGGTACCACCCTTGGCTTAGGAACAGAAATAGGTGGAGACCCAAATGCTATTTGGCTTAATGGCAGATGGGAATCACTAGGAGAATACCAAGCATTCATGGAAGGGTTCTTTGCCGATCAGCAATTTGTTGCTGCGACAAGCATTACAGATTCCGTAGTAACACTCACCTCTGACCAGATCGCTAGAGTACATCGTGCGCCGGGAGACCGCGATGCTTTCGCGCACGTTAGCACTGGAAGGCTCCTAGCAACGAACTTTGTAGGTGCCATGTCCTTTATTACAGAGATAGCAGACTTGGCATCAGAGATTAGTGGACGTGAAGTTGGTGTAATGCTTCCGGTTACAGGTGACAGGTATGAAGTGAAGTTTGTTCATTTTGGATCTTCACTTCAGGAGCTACAAGACATTGATGAGAAACTGTTTGCTAATGAGGATTATCTAGCCATATTTTCTCGCTCAAGCGAATTCGCTGAGCCACAGTTTGAGTCAGTCTTTCTTCAGAGAGTTCTGTAGTCAAAAGGCCCTAATGAGGCTGGGGCTTGGGTGTGGCGTTGAGCCGCATTCAAGTCCCAGTTCTTTTTTTAAAAATCCCAAATATGGTCTTTAAGTAAATAGAGCTTTGCGGGTATTCCAATGCTCTGCGTGGAACCTTTCGTCAGAGAGTTCCTTCATCAAGCTGAGCTAGCACGTCTACTGCACGAGTTCTGACATCGGCCAGGTCAGATAAGCGTCTCAGTCCACCAAACTGCTGGCCCATCCGAGGATTGCCTGACAGTTGTTTTTCATTTCGTGCCAGAAAATCCCAGTACAGAGTAGTGAATGGGCACGCGTTGTCTCCTGTGCGCTTTTTCGGATCGTACACACAGTCCCTACAGTAGTCGCTCATCTTGTTTATGTATGCCCCTCCGGAGGCGTATGGTTTGGTAGCCATTTTCCCACCATCGGCGAAAGTCGCCATCCCTACCACGTTTGGCAGCATCACCCATTCAGCTCCATCAATGAATCGTGAATGCATCCACTCGGTCATCTCCTGCGGGTTGATACCACTAGTAAGAGCGAGATTCCCAAAAAGCATCAGGCGTTCAATGTGATGCGTGTAAGCGAACTCGTGCAGGTGGTCTACCGCCCCGCTGATACACGACATGTCCGTGCTCCTTTTTTCCAGAAAACTTGGTGGGATAGGCTGGCGTGCTTCTAAGAAATTTTCAGACTTATATTCGGGCATCCATAACCAGTACAGACCCCATACGTACTCGCGCCACCCGATAACTTGGCGAATGAAACCTTCAACGCTGTTAATAGGGGCGTCGCCATTTGTATATGCGTTCTCTACTGCTCGAACTACTTCCCGCGGGTGCAGCAAACCAATGTTAAGCGATGAGCTGAGAACTGAATGGGCTAATTTCCATTCCTTTGTCAGCATTGCGTCCTCGTATGGCCCGAAGGCGGTTAGTGCACCGTTAATGAATTCCTCTAGGCGAACGAGCGCTTGTTCTCGTGTTACCGGCCAAATGCCTTTCGGCGGAGCACCCCAGTAGCCGTCGAGATCTTGCAAAATACGGTCATCAATTTCGTCATGTTCAAAGAACGTTATTTGCGGCCATTCACGCCCATCACGTGGAGGTCGCTCCCTATTCTCATGGTCAAAATTCCATTTCCCCTCGCACGGAGAGGCNCCNTCCATCAAAATGTCNAGCCGTTTCCTCTGCCAGCGATAGAAGTCTTCCATTTTGAATTTAGTCTTTGTGGTCGTCCACTCAGCAAATTCCTCATAATGGCAGAGAAACTGATTATTTTTGACCAACTCAACATTGAGATCTTNAAGNACGCGTTTGCCGTTCCAGTTCATTGGTTCCATCGCAATAACATTCACTACATCGAAAGCGTCCATATGGGCAGATACCCCATCACGAAGAGTGTCGGCTCTGCGGTAATCCACTTCATATCCTTCGGAACGTAGCTCTTCGGCAAAATGCTGCATTGCCGATAACAACANATGCACTTTTTGNACGTGCCANTNCTTCTNTTGNANTTTTGTTCCCAACTCNACGAAAAGAATTCGTGTTTCCTGCGGGGACCTTCCGGAGAGCGACGCTATGTCTCTATTTATCTGGTCACCCAAAATCAGGACTGTTGACTTAGGAGCTTGCTGCGCTTTTGTCACGATTCTATCTTGCATCCAAATACAACAATTCCTACAGCGTATAGGCCGTTAAATCGGTCACATCTAAGAAGCTTGGGCCACAATGTCAGTAGATTGAGGATGTGTTCATGGCGAATTGTCACCTCGTAGCAACAGTTTTTATGGTCGGGTTGATCTGGTTTGTCCAGGTTGTTCACTATCCCCTGTTCAATCGCATTTCAGGTGACGCGTCAATTCAATACGCCGCCGAGCATCAGCGGCGCACTGCATGGGTAGTAGGGCTACCAATGCTGGTTGAGGGCATCACAACTCTTTGGTTATTCTTCAACCCGATTGATGGTCGTCTCCTTCCACTACTAGGTGGTCTTGTCTTGTTGAAGATTCATCTATCAACAATTTTTCTTCAAATTCCTCTCCACAAAAAACTCTCACAAGGATATGAACGAGAAGTTGTTAGAAAACTCGTTGCGACAAATTGGGTACGAACAATAGGTTGGACAATCAGAGCAGCTATTGCAGTAGTTATCGTCGTTTGAACTGCCCAACAATTGTTTGCCGCATGATCCTCCCATATCGTTGAATCATGAACGATGTCCGAATTGACGAATACGGCGAACAGAGATGCTGGAACTGTAGCGGTAAAGAATTCGCCGCAAGACGTCCAATTCGAAGGGTGCTTCTTCTAGGTGGGTTCGCTCTTTTAGCCAAAAAGAAACTGAGATGCCAGAATTGTGGAAAATATAACGAAGTGCCTTCAAGTGCAGTTCTGTAGGGAATCACAATCAGGCGCTGACTTCACTACTAAAAAAGCCTGAAGAGAGGTTGAAGTTTAATTACGTTCTCACTTTGCGTAAAAAGGTAACTGCAGTGTGCCCCAGTAAGACTATGAAAAATAGCAAGACGCTAATTCCAGACATGGTTGCGCCACCAGCAGTGCCGTGATGGAAACTTATGGTTAAGCCAGCTACTACAGCAAGCGAGCCCATCAGGATAGAAACAGCCATTATTTGCGGTACTCGCCGAACCAGTAGCGTCGCGGTCGCTGGCGGGGCTACAAGCAATCCGAAGACCAGCAGGGTCCCGATCGATTGAAAACTAGCAACAATACTTAGTGACAGGAGTCCGAGAAGAGCAGCTTGACTCATTCGAGGATGCATACCTAAGGTATGAGCTTTCATTTCATTGAAAGTAAGTGCAAGAAAAGGTCGGTAAAGCAACACCGTGACGACGACGACGATACTTGTATAGATAATCTGGTTTTGAATGTCGCTTCTGGTAATTCCAAGCGCGTCGCCGAATAGAACCGCAGTAACGTCAGTTTTAAANGAACCTGCCTTNGANATAATNACCACACCTAGNGCNAGCATNCCGACGAAAAGAAGTCCGATAGCTGTGTCATCGCTNACNGGNGCGCGNTCGGAAACAAACGTTACGAGACCGCTCATAACAAGTGCCGANACNAATGCTCCCAGCGCNGGGTCAAAGCCCCACAGAACAGCNAATGCCACTCCNGGAATNACTCCATGGGCTAGTGCATCTCCGAGAAATGAAAGCCCACGTAACACTATCCACGTGCCGACTAAAGATGTTGCTATGACTGCTATGAGGCCGCCTATNAGCGCCCTTTGCATGAATGTTGGTTCAAAGGCATCAATGAGAAAACTCATATATGCATGATATTACTCAACTAATCCTCGCACTATCTCTTGAGCATTAAACCTGACCATACTGATGTAATCANCCCCATCAGAGCCGGGTTCACCTAATGACTCCGTGTACAGGTTAATAACTTGTACACCATCAACTTCTCCTGCCAGTGTTTGAGCAAGAGCGTCCGAAGATGAGGCATCTGCGAAGATAGCAGTGANCTGCTCCGATCGTAGCTCTTCAGCAAGGCTGGCAAGTTGCTGAGCGCTTGCGCTGGAAAGAGTTGAGGAACTTGGAATAATTGATCCCAGTATTTCGAAATCATACCGGTCTGCGAAATAGGCAAATACTGAGTGATTCGTCACTAATGATCTTGNATNAGNNGGTATTGCAGAGAGTATTTCTTCTACTTCAGNGTCAAGGTCTTCAAGTNCTTGTTGATAGCTATTTGCGGTCGACGTTAAGGANCNCTCATCTACNNCTGGGAAATTAGCGACTAGAAAGTCAGCTAGTGCTTCGGAGACCTGTGCCATGCGGGCGGGGTCTGTGAAGAAGTGGGGATCTATGCCTCCATGATCGTGNCCTTCGTGATCGTCGTGACCTTCATGATCGTCGTGACCTTCATGGTCATCGTGGTCATCATGGCCCTCTTCGTGATCGTCGTGACCTTCATGGTCATCATGGCCCTCTTCATGATCGTCGTGGTCGCCATGGTCACTATGGTCGTCACCGCCTTCNAGCTGCTNNACGNCGCTGATGGCTTCAAAAANCATNACTCCTTCTGACTCAGCAGCTTCGATAACATCGAGCATGCCTTCTTCAAAATTCGCNCCGTTTACTACAAGGAGATCTGCTTCCATCATCTTTGNGACTTGCTGCGCTGAAGCTTGAAAATCATGTGGNTCAGANCCGGGAGGCATGATTANTTCAACATCGAAGCTNTCCCCGACCATNCTTGNTACAACATCNCCGAGGATATTCGTTGTTACAACAATTGATGGCTTCGCTTCCGCTGATGCGCTAGCCCCATTGTCATATTCCATAGACCTGTNATCGCTGCAAGCAGTTANCGCTANTGAGAGAACAGCTGCTANAGCAGTTGTCGATAACAGTATTTTTTTCATGGAATTGCGAAACATTTCCGACCTCCTATAATAAGAATGATTCCCATTTGAAATGAGAACGGTTCTCATTATTACACTTATTTCGTAATATGCCACCCCAAAACAGACAAATTTATAAAAAATGACTATCTGCGATAACGCTATTTCTACGAACGAACTTGAAGTTCGATACGGNACGACCGTTGCGGTGACTGATGTCAACCTTCAAGTTCCNGAAGGTGCATTACTATCTGTTATCGGCCCTAATGGGGCTGGAAAATCTGCGCTCCTTAAAGCTTTGGCGGGAACGGTTGAAGCCCACTCAGGAACAGTCGAGATCAACGGCCCCTCCCCTTCTTTCGTAATGCAGTCAACGGACGTTGACAGCTATCTCCCNATAAGTGTCCGAGATGTTGTTTCGCTTTCCCGGTATTCGAACCGAGGGCCCTTCAAACGTTTTCGCTCTGAGGACCACAACGCCATTAATGAAGCGATAGACCGCCTTAATCTTTCACATCTTGCCAAAAAACAGCTGCATGAAGTTTCTGGTGGAGAACGCCAACGAACCCTAGTTGCGCAGGGGCTAGCTCAAGAAAGTAATGTTCTCTTACTGGATGAGCCAATCAACGGACTAGACATTGTGTCACGAGACATCATTCTCGAAATGATTAAAGATGAAGTTGACGGAGGGCGCACAATCGTAATTACTACCCATAACCTCAGCGACGCTAGCCGAGCAGACCAAGTATTACTCTTAAATAATTGTCCTTGCTGCCTGGGAACTCCCAATGAGGTGCTAACAGAATCGAATCTCCGCGTTGCGTTTGGAGAAGACAGCATCGGTGTTGGAGAAAAAATATTCCTTGATGACCCCCATCACTCCCATACTTCAGCACATGA
>PAEG01000023.1 GCA_002703045.1 Acidimicrobiaceae bacterium | reverse complement strand
CTGTTCTCCATGGCAGAAGAGTAGGGTCTTGGAAGATATATCCCATGCTTGTGTCAGCAATCTCTACCGAACCGGAGGTAGGTTTCAGCAGTCCTGAGGCAATATTCAATAGGGTGGATTTCCCGCAGCCAGAAGGGCCGACCACAGATACAAATTCATTAGGACCAACAGAGAGGGAGACATCAAGCAAAGCTTCAGTGCCATCTGGAAATGTCATGGTGATTTTATCAAACGACAGGCTCAAGGAAGAAATGTCTGGCATCGTAAAGTGCCTCCCTGTGAATTATGGCCTGTGATACTTTACATCCATAGACCGTTAGTAGCATCATTAATTTAACAAATGAAGAAAACCGTAAACAAGTGCAAAAAGGTAAATAAGTAATATGGAACGTTTTGAGAATAAAGTCGTCTACCTAACTGGAGCTGCAACAGGTATAGGAGAAGCAACAGCAAAAAGGATGGCNNGCGAGGGCGCTTCGCTATATATCGTTGATGTAGACAAAAGTGAACTGGNAAAAACAGNTCAAGAGTGTCGCAGGCTTGGAGCNAATGTTGAATCTGAGGTCTGTGATGTATCAGATGAGGCTGAAGTTTCTGGTTCGGTTAACAACATGTTGGAGTTATTTGGCAAAGTCAATGTGGTTGCAAATGTCGCAGGAATCCAGTTGTGGCATCACACATCTGATCATCCGACAAGCGATTTTGAAAGAACTCTAGCTGTGAACCTTACAGGGACATTTCTTGTTTGCCGAGAACTAATTCCTTATTTACTAGAGACTAAGGGTTCAATAGTTAATATTTCTTCCACAACGGCGCTTGCAGGCATACCGTATTCAGCAGCCTATGCAGCAAGTAAGGCCGGAGTTCTCGCACTTACGAAGTCTTTAGCCGTTGAATACGCGAAAAANGGTCTACAGGTTAATTGTGTGAATCCTGGAGGAATAAAGACGGCAATGACGAGAATGCCTCCTATTGAAGACATCGATATGGACTTGCTTCTTCGTCAGAATCCACTTACGCCATTTGTCGAACCAGAAGCTGTCGCAAGTCTTATCGCATATCTCGCTTCAGACGAAGGCCGCCATATTAATGGAGAGCATGTGAGGATCGATGGAGCTGCACTTGCGTAATAATGNATTTNTGAAAGTCTTTGGTTAAGTTTCTATGGACGACCCGCTACAAATTTCCAAGCTAGCTAATCATCTAGGCCTAAATGAGCCACCAGCNAAAAATCACATATCAATTGTTGGAGGGGGAGGAAAGACNACTATCCTTCACGCGCTTGGTAAGCAGCTTCAAGGTAAGACGATCTTAACTTCCACNACGAAGATGGGNTTTGATCANAACCGTTCTCTGNCCGTCTATTTTGAACCAGAGGATAAAATTATTCAGAACATTTCAAACGGAACNCCAATTATGATTTGGAAGGAAGTCCAAGGTGAAAAGGCTATAGGAGTTGANCCTTTATTATGTGANCANTGGTTNCGGAGCGTAGATAATGTAGTGGTTGAAGCTGATGGGTCTCGAAGGCTTCCCTTTAAGGCCCCTGCGGAATTCGAACCTATTATTCCATCTTCCAGCAATCTTATGATTTCTACTATTGGGGCAGATGCACTTGGTCAAGTAATTAGTAGCTACTGTCACCGGCCCGAACGTGTTGCGGAACTGGCAGAATGTATGCCGCATGAACNTCTGACACCTGAAAGAGCAGCAAAAGTAATTCTTCACTCTGANGGGCAGAAGAAAGCTAAGCCCATGAAAGCCAAGTTTTGTGTTGCAATTACGAAAGTTAATGATGAGAANCAACGAAAGGTAAACGCCCTTACTGATTTAATTCACTCGCTGGATAAAGGTACTGGNGTNGTAGCNATTTCNTTTGAGGNTGTTCAATAAATTGCTTAAGGCGGANAAGCTGCCTTTTGGTAATTTATCGAAGGGCATCTGGAATNTTTCGNTTAAGAAATNTTCCATGCCCTTGTCNTCCANTAAATTCCCGATTTTGGACTACAAAGTTACCACGGCTCAGCACGCTGANAGCTTGNCCCGTAACCGAGACNCCTTCCCANGCAGAGTGGTCAATAGCCATATGATGCGTTTCAACACCAAGGACGTGNTCTTTATTGGGNTCGTAAATCACAATGTCGGCATCGGCCCCAGGTGCAATGACACCTTTTTTCCCTTGTAAGCCAAATAGGCGAGCTGGGGTAGTGGAACATATCTGGACCCACCGCTGAAGACTTATTTCTCCTTGAAGAACCCCTTGNAATAGCAAATCCATTCTATGTTCGATCACTCCAAGCCCATTAGGGGTCTGCCGAAAATCGTCGAGACCAAGCATCTTTTCCGCATCACAAAATGGACAATGGTCCGTTGCAACAACGGATAAGTCGTCGGTACGTAATCCTCTCCAAAGTGAATCTTGATGGCCGTCTGCTAACTTACGAAGCGGAGGCGAGCATATATGGCGAACGCCATCTATTCCTGGCTGATCGAGATGCTCCTCTAAGCTTAGATATAGGTATTGAGGGCAAGTTTCAGCAAAAACGTTTTTCCCATCGTTGCGAGCTCGGGCCACTTCATTAAGTGCATTAGAGGAGGAAAGGTGGACGATATAAAGCGGGGATCCGGCAACTACAGCAAGCTGTATCGCTCTGTGGGCGGCTTCTCCTTCCAGCTCAGGAGGCCTTGTGCGGCCATGCCAGATAGAACCGGATGCACCCCGTTTGAAAGCCTGATCGCGGAGGACATCGATAGCGATACCGTTCTCCGCATGCATCATGATCATTGCACCAGTATCGGCTGCTAATTGCATCACTTGGAGTATTTGGCCATCGTCTGAATACCACGAGTCAGGGTAAGCCATGAATAACTTGTAACTACTAATACCTTCATCAAGAAGATTTGATAGGTCAGCCAGCGATTGTTCGTTGACATCTCCTATAGAGAGATGAAACCCATAATCTATCGCGCATTGGCCAGATGCTTCTTCGAGCCGACTCTCAATAGCGGCGGGTATAGCTGTTCCTTTTATTTGCCCNGCAAAATCGATGACGGTAGTAGTTCCTCCCCAAGCGGCTGCAGCTGTGCCCGAAGCAAAGGTATCACTTGATGTGGCTTCAGAAGTCATGGGAAGCTGCAAGTGAACGTGAGCATCGACCCCACCAGGTATGACATACATTCCAGAAGCATCAATGACTTCGGCATCTCCATTATGCGCGGATAGAGCTATATCGCTTTGAGGTGAGATGATCGCAGCGATTTTTTCATCTTCAATTAGTACGTCTGCCTCTCCGATATGGTTCGCATTGATAATGGTCCCACCGGTGATTAGTTTCACGCCCATTTTGTACCTCCTAATCCCATAAGCGTTTCGACCGTTCTGCAAGTTTTCGATGCGCTGTATTGATGTCGACTCCAAGGAGTTCACTATCTTTAACACGTTGTTCTCCAGCGACGAAGACATGTTTTGCTCGTCTGTCAGGTCCTAGAATAAGTCCAGTTATCGGGTCCGTGATCCCTCCAAGATCATTCCCTGGCCATACAACGAGATCTGCGGGATTTCCAACATTGATTTCGCCTAGTCTCTCTTCTCCTATGCATTTGGCTCCTCCCATTGTTCCCATGTCGAGAACATCTTCAGGCATTAAGGCATCAGCTCGTTGTTCTCGTATCCGAGCTGTATATAGCGCCTGACGCATCTCACCGAATAGGCCACCAACCTCATTACTAGCNGCTCCGTCAACCCCTAAACCAACTGGTACATTATTCTCACGAAAATTTACAACCGGACATAAGCCAGCAGCTATACGAGCATTGGATGAAGGGCAATGGGCAATTCCTGTTCCTGCCTTACCAAGTAATAAGATTTCATCAGTAGTTAAATGAATTCCATGGGCCAGCCATACGTCACTTCCAGCCCAGCCCCAGTCAACTAATTGCATTACAGGCCGTTTCCCAAATCGTTCCAAGCAATGCTCTTGTTCATCGATCGTTTCGCATAAGTGCGTGTGCATTTGAAGTCCGTGTTTTCGGGCAAGTTCTGCCGATTCGATCATTAATTCGGTTGAAACTGAAAACGGGCTACAAGGCGCAACGACAACATGGACCATATCTCCGTCATGATGCTCGGCTATCACTCGCTCGGTTGAGGAGAGAATATCATCGCGNTCNTCCACTAGATTGTCGGGGGGTAGGCCACCAGCTGATTCTCCTAAGTCCATTGATCCTCGGCTCAAAAACAGCCGGATACCCACTGCTTTTGCTGCTTCTACAATGGCATCGAAAACAGCATCATCATTGTTGGGGACGATGTAATGATGATCTGATGCTGTTGTGCAACCNGTCAGTGCAAGTTCACTTAAGCCAACTAGAGCGGCGGCATGTACATCTTCGACACTCATACGACCCCAAATAGGATAAAGGGTTGTGAGCCATTGGAAAAGGTCACAACCAGTAGCGAGACCCCGTGTCATCCACTGATAGAGGTGATGGTGGGTGTTGATTAACCCAGAAGTAATAATATCCCCATCGATATTTATGACTACGTCGTCAGTTCTAGGTAATATCGTCCCGATATCGGTGATGTTACTGCCTTCAAAAGCAATATCTCCTGGATACCGTGCTCCTTTAAGAACTGTTCGTGCCATATATCAAAGCTAGCGCAAAGGCAGCACTTTCTCCGGTTATGTCCCGCCACCAGTACATTGGTTTGGTCCAGCAAAAACGCCAACAACAGCGGAAATTAGTGTCGAAGGAGAGTTCTCAACGCCTGCATCAACACGATAGACCACTAGTTCATATTGGGCTCCATCTAGGTCTAACCATGGCCATTCACCGGAAGCCATTTCTGGCCAAAACTCACTAGCGAGGAATTCTAGATTGGTCACATTTATTGGAGGCACCGTTTGTGATTTCATTACAGTTTCTGTTCCCAGATCGGATTCAACAGTTAAATAGGCATTCCAAGCCTCTGGAGCTGGGGTTCCTTCAGCGAGGAACCAACTGACCCAAATTCCCTTACAGGAAGTATCAGACACTGTTGCTCGCGCTGGCCTTTCTGGAAGAGGTGTTGGCGTTGGTTGGAATGTCGGTGTTGGCTCGGGTGTTGGTGTTGGTTGCTCCGTTGTAAGTTCTGGACCTTCGAAGCAATCATCGCCCCATCCGGGCAATCTGGTAAATACAGTTATTTCCGAGCTGCTTTCAGATGGGCTAAGTTCCCCGCTGAACTCGTCATTAATGTTGCCGACGGGCCGCCATATACCTCCAAATTCACCCCAAACGGTTCCGTCNGGACCATACCACTCCTCAATTCCGTCTCCATTCACATCTACCCATCCCCACATTTGCTCATCGCAATGGCAGTCTCGAATCCATCCGGGAAGGTATTGGTAATTTATAAGNGTTCTGTCTTCGGGCGGATGGTACCAAGTTCCATCAGGCTGTGGGAACCATACTCTTCCAAGCGGATCTTCCCAAACGAAAACTCCATCAGTTTTCTTTTCCCAACCCCATTCAGGGCAATCTTCGCACTCTTCGATGTAGCCAGGTAAATCGCTGATTCTTCCTACTGAATCTCCGCTCGAGCTTCCCCAGATCATCCCGTCTTCGCCTTGGATCATCGAGTAGGTAGTTCCGCCGGGACTATGCCATTCCCATTGGTCTTCCGTGTTTTGTTGCCATCCCCACTCGGGGCACTCATGGCAATCCTCATCAAATCCTGGCAGCTTAGAAAGGTCGGGGTAGTCATTATCGGGGTAATCATTAATTAAGACGTTTAGCCCATTTGGCGCAATTCCCAATATGGCTCCCTGTGCGTCGGGCTCCATGTCAAATACGACCCCATTCGGACCATGCCATTCCCATCCGCCATTTTCGTTTTGTTGCCATCCCCATTCAGGGCATTCATGGCAATCCTCGACGAACCCAGGTAAATCAGAAATATCTGAAATTGTTATTACNCCATCCCCATCTTCAATTTCCCAAGGCTCTTCGGAAGGGCCAATAGGCATANGCCATCTACGCCCTCCNGGATCTATCCATCGCCACGACCCGTCTTCAATTTTTTCCCAGCCCCATGGTGGACATTCTTCACAGTCTTCTGACCAGCCCGGGAGTTCTCGATAGTCCGTGTAGGTTACGCCGCTTGATTCATCTTCTTCGGCACCTTCTCCATCGTCACTACTGTCGACGGGGATGGGTTCGAACAGGATCCATCCTGTTTCAGTCCAGTACCACCGGTATCCGTCAGGGTCAACCCAGGTGTATCCGAATGGTCCGAATAAATCCCATCCCCACTCTCCATCTTCAGGGCACGGAGGGAAGCAGCCATCGTAACTCTTGTCGTAAGGGCCTCCATCGTCATACTCGTTATCGTCGTAGTCTTCGGTGTCATCCTCTTCGATGGGGGTGATTTTGGGCTTCTCATTTGTCGTAATAGGTTTGATAGTTACGTAAGTGGTTAGTCTGACGCTGCTGAAGGTATTCAGGATATATTTACTTGTTTTGTACTTGCCATTGTCATCTTTTTCGTAGGTAGATGTGGTGTTATTCCCGTTGGGGTCATCAGGTTTTTCATCCTCATTCGGGTTATCAGGATCTTCCTCTTCTGGGCATGGAAAGCACTCTTCGATATATCCCGGAACATCAGCTTCGGTNTCATACACATCTAAAGGGTCAGCGATATTTTCCCATCCAGGGATAGCTGTCTTCCATACCCAGACCCCCTCTTCAGTTTTAAGTTCCCAGTCATCATCAGCGTTCTTGTGGATACCATATGGNGGGTTTGGCTCAGGNCAGGCAGTTTCNGGAGTTTCTTCGGGTGGAGTTGGTGTCGGGCNTTCTTCAGTTGTTGGNGTCGGNCCTTCTTCAGTTGTTGGAGTCGGCTCTTCTCCCTCTTCAGGTTCATCCGGAACTAGTAAGGGGTTTCCGCATGCACAGCGGGCGCGTGGGATCCCCTCGTCATCGACTAGGACAGCAGTCCCAGCCTCAAGTACAGCGAGGAATGGTATAGCTTCTCCATCCGCATAACCGTGGTTCGTAACTAAAGTGTTTTGCAGAAGAACCGCTGGAGTTAGCTCACGAATGAAGTCCTCTAATTCTTCTGGAGTAATACCCTGTACTTCAGCCCAGGCTGCTCCTATATCTGGGTTTGCCTGCAGGAAGGCGATGAGCTTATCGATGTCACAGGCATTTTCACCAGTNCCGCCATATAGTCCAGTGCTAGCTCCGCTTACTTCTCCGCTTTCCAAANTTTNTGTTTCTAGNTTGATTGTGTAGTTGGCGTATGAGGGAGTAAANGGATCGGGACCAGAGGAATTCGCTGGCTGGAATACATAGTCTGTTTGGGGAGAAAGACTAAATGAAAGGTTGGATGCGACTTTTTCATCATCTCCAGTATTTGAAACCACAATAAGGCTGGTAACAAGGGCAATTATCGCCAGGATTGCAACCGCTGCGCCGGCGCGTACTCGTTTATCTTGAAATAAAATAGAGATGCGAGCAGCTAGTATCTCAGCTTTGGATGGTTGATTCTCCGGAGGCTGGGTCATGACCTGACATTACATGGAAAATAAATCTTATGAGGTAGATGTTAGAAATTTCTTAGTTTTCAGTTGCTTCATGGGCTTTCAAATCATCTAGACGTGCCCATTCAAGCGTTGCTATGTGCGTTGATTCCAGTCTTACTTGAGGGGCATTACCTTGAAGAAAAGCTTCTTGCCAACGTGGAGCGCAAAGACACCACTGATCTCCAGGTTTTAGACCTCCGAATCCGTATTCTGGCATAGGTGTAGATAAGTCATTCCCTGATTCTTTAGAGAAGGCTAGAAATTCTTCAGTCATGATCGCACATACAGTGTGTACACCCATATCTCCTGATCCTGTATCGCAGCATCCATTTCGGTAATAGCCTGTGAGGGGATCGAGGCTGCAGTCGACAAGATCTGTCCCTAATACGTTTTTTGCCATACCACTATCGTATATCTTGTTGGGGTTAAAGGGAAAAATCCTTAGGCTAGGGCGCCTGTGTTTGACATTAACTCATCGTTTTGGATTTCACACCAGTCGAGAAATTCCTTGCGGAAGTTGCAAGACCGGTAGGTCGAACGTTTAGGAACTTGGCTTTGACTGCCTCGGTATAAGGCCCAAAGTGCCGCCTGCCCTGACATCGTGGTTGATCCAGTGTGGTTATTCATTTTGTCTCCATTCTTGAACTTTGTTGTTCAAAAGAGAGACGTTTTCAGATGTGATTTCTTACACCCATAGAGATGCTATTTTTGGAATAGTTCCTCAGCTGAGTGCTTTCCGGCAATAAATCCAAACACCATGCATGGCCCAAGCGTTCCGCCAGCCCCACCATAAGCCATTCCCATAGCTGATGCCATTACATTCCCCGCAGCATATAACCCTTTGATAACTTCGCCATCTACATCAAGAATCTGCGCATTTGCGTTAGTTTGTGGCCCACCTTTGGTTCCTAATGCACCAGGGCGGACTTCTACGGCATAATACGGGGGTTTATCAATGGGTCCGAGTGTTGCTGCTATTGTTTTCGTTCCGTCGCCCCAATGTATGTCATTGACGCTTTTCCCTCGATGAAAGTCACCATCATCTAGATCGGCTGCTTGCGCATTCCAGCACTCTACTGTTTCTTCAAGGCCCACACCGTCACATCCTATGAGGTCTGCAAGCTCGGCTAGGGTACTTGCAGATGTTAACCAGTCAGGTATCTGACCTTCACCTCTAAACCTGCATAACCCGAAGCGCACTAGATATTCTTGGTCAAAGATCATCCATGCTGGAATATTTTGGTATTCAAAAGTTCCGGGATCTAGCTGGTGGAATGCGGCACCGAATGCGTTGTAGTTTGCAGCTTCGTTTGCGAATCTCTTACCACTTTTGTTTACCATTATGCACCGCGGATTGACCCGTTCTCGATTTACCATCCACGGGATCGTTGCACCTTCGTCATTCGTGATGTCTATAACCGGCACCCACCATGCTTCCTGCATGTTCCCAAGTGCTGCTCCTGCTCGCATGGCCATTTTTAGCCCGTCGCCTGTATTTGTTTCGATAGAAACAGGTCTTTGAAGTGGTCCTCGCACAAAATTGTTAACTAGATTTTTATTCCATTCAAAACCACCAGTAGCGATGATGACGGATTGGGTCTTCACGTCTCTGATACCTGAAGGTGTGTTAAAACGAACTCCCCGTAAATTATTCTGCTCGATGATTAATTCGTCGGCTTGATGTTCGGTTTCGATTACTATCTGTCTATCCAAGCATGACTTCACGAGGCGCCCTATTAGCGCTTGTCCACATCCCCGAAGGTTCTTCTCTGATCGGAGTTTGAGAACTTCCTTTGGAGCTGTATCCAATGGGCCTCTGCCAAGGGTTGTTTCATTCATTAGAAGAAACGGAGACATCTGACGACTCTGACTTATTCGATTAGCCCACTCTCCTAGCTCATCGAATGGAAATAGGGGGCACTCTAAAGATCGACCACCAGTTTGATTTCCGCCTGGATTTTCAGGGTGGTAATCAGGAAAATTTTCCACGATTTCAAAGACTACTTCACTATTGTTTTCAAACCATTGGACCATGGTGGGCCCAACATCAACATAAGCCTCCAGCAGGTCAGTTCTCATTCGGCCATGGGATAATGAGCCTAAATACTCCAACGCCATTTCCCGAGAATCGTTAAGTTGCTTGTTCTTCATATGGTGGTTTCCTGGAATCCAGATCATCCCACCCGACATGGCTGAAGTTCCCCCTATCACAGTAGCCTTTTCAAAAACTCCAATTGTTTCCGCCCCGTGGCCTGATGCAGCAACTGCCGCGGCTAAGGCAGCTGCTCCTGACCCAAGAACCACTACGTCGAAATGATCCATAATCTAGATCCTATGAGCCATGCAGACTGTAGCCAAATAGATACATTGAGAACATGCCTAATCCCAAAGGGAACACGTTATGACTACTGCTTTATTCTGGTTCAGAAAAGACCTTAGATTGAAGGACAATCTCGCATGGGCGAAGGCATGCGAAGCTCATAGAGTCCACCCAGTATTAGTTTTAGAACCTGAGCTTATTTCAAATGCTGGATCATACCGAAGGCGACTATTTTTCTTAAATGTTTCCGCTCTAGCTGCAGAAATCAAATCAATAGGTGGCGAGCTAAGTGTCATACAAGGACCTGCGAAAGATGTACTTCCCCGATATATCAGAGAGAACAGCATTGACTGCATATATTTCAATGCAGATACAACACCCTTTTCTCGACACAGAGACGAGCAGCTAGCTAAAGATATCAGTATTCCCATTAATACATTTTGGAGTGGGTTAGTTCACCCCCCTGAAACTGTGTTAACCCAAAAAGGTGAAATCTCTAAAGTCTTTACTCCGTTCTATAAAAAATGGGTCACGCTTCCTACTTCTCCCTCAATCCAGGAAATTCGGCCTACCTTCGTAGGCTTTCAACAGAATACACGGGATGAAATTCAAGACTTAATACCGAGTACCTCTGATGAGGGATACAAAGGGGCTACAGAAAGATTTGAAAGATTCTTAAAAGT
>PAEG01000022.1 GCA_002703045.1 Acidimicrobiaceae bacterium | reverse complement strand
CCATCACTAGCAACTATTGCTGATGGAAGTTACCCAGTAAGCCGTTCACTTTACATCTACGTCAACACTGACAAAGCTGCTGAAAATCCAGCTCTCGTCTCATACGTAGACTATTACCTAGGTGATGGATACCAAGATGGTGTCGAAAATGCGTTCGGACCCGGTGTTGGATACGTAGCATTACCTTCTGACATCAAGGCAGCTTCAGACGCAGCCTGGGCAGGCGCTAAGGGTTAATTACCTAAAGATTCTGCAAAGTCATTAAAAGTGTGATGAGATCGGGACTGGGGGATTTACCCCAGTCCCGATCAAATTAAAAGAAAGTTAGTAGTAGTGTCTCAGACGTTTGGTAATTTAGAAATCGGTGATCTTACCGGCTCGCCAGCTAGGAACAGAAGAGAACGGATCGTCAGCACAACATTCCGTATCACAGCGTATGTTTCACTGCTCGTAAGTATCTTAATTGTTCTTTCTCTGGTGTTCGAAGCTTGGACATTTATTGACGGAATTGAGATTGGATGGCTATGGGGAGATCAATGGGCGCCGCCGTTTAACGAATATGACCTCAAAACACCTCTGGTGGGATCTTTGATCGTTACTGGTATTGCAATGCTCGTCGCGATACCAATTGGGCTAGCTTCGGCAATCTACCTTTCTGAATACGCAAACCCTACTGTAAGGAAATGGCTAAAACCCCTTTTGGAAATCCTCGCCGGAATCCCTTCAGTGGTGTTAGGTTTCTTTGCTTTGCGATGGGTTACTCCTAACATCGTCCAAAATCTCAACGCAGATGCCCCCGGATTCACTCTTGCAGCTGCCGGAATAGGTGTTGGGATACTTACTGTCCCATTGATTGCGTCAGTTTCCGAAGATGCTTTAGCTGCAGTACCAAGTTCACTTCGTGAAGCTTCAGCTGGACTCGGTGCCAAACGAGTAACAACAACCATTCGCATTACGATCCCAGCCGCTATCTCTGGTTTAGTTGCAGCATTTATCATCGGGGTCTCAAGAGCTATCGGAGAAACGATGGTTGTATTTCTCGCAGCAGGCGGTGGGGGCAACCAGGCACAATTCACAGCCTCAGCATTTGAATCAGGAACAGTTGTAACTGCAGCAATGGCTGCCACTACAGCTCCGTCAGATCGCTTATCAGAAGGCGTAGCCCTTCAAAGCCTCTATTTCCTTGGGCTTTTGCTTTTTGTTATTACACTGCTTCTGAACCTGATTGCAGACCGGTTCGTCCGAAAAGTCCGAATGGTTTACTAGGAATATCATGGCACTTTCAACACTCAATTCAGGCGCAGAATATGCCAAGGAAAAGGTAGCAGCTGACCTTCAAGGAAAATCATTCGACTTTGCTGGAGCAGTATTCCGGCTTAGTTTATTAACAGGACTCGCCTTTGGAATTCTTATTCTTGGAGCTGTCATGTGGGACGTTCTAGGTGATGGTACAGGATTTTTATTCGACAGAGGGTGGGACTTTATTACAGGAAATGCCAAGAGCAGATCAGACGAATACGGAATTTTTGAAGGCCTACGAGGAACATTTTGGATCGGGGTGTTCGTAGTAGTATTTTCCTTTCCTATCGGAATCGGTGCCGCAATTTACCTTGAAGAGTACGCACCGGATAATCGGGTCACACGATTTATTGAGCTTAATATTCGTAATCTTGCTGGAGTTCCATCAGTAGTATATGGAGTTCTCGGATTAGCCATTTTCGTCAGAGCTCTAGACGGCTTTTACCCGAACTCTCTTGATAAACATTTAGGTTCAACAACTGCAGCTGCCGGAGCGACCCTAGCAATACTTGTCCTCCCCATTGTGATTATTACCTCCGCTGAAGCTATTCGCGCTGTGCCTCAGGCTCTCCGCGAAGGAGGGTTTGGCGTTGGGGCAACGAAATGGGAAGTTATCCGTCACCATGTCCTTCCATATGCTGCACCAGGAATCTTTACAGGAACGCTTTTATCTCTTGCGCGAGCGTTAGGAGAAGCAGCCCCATTAATCTTAGTAGGAGGCGTTCTTGGTTCTTTAGGCCCTAAGAGTTCCCTATTTGAACTTGAACAATTGGGTGAACGATTTACAGCTATGCCACTCATGATTACGCAACTAGCGAAAAAACCTGCTTTTGTCGGAGATTGGAATTCGGCAACAGCTGCTGCCATCCTTGTATTGCTGGTAGTTGTAATATTTGCGAATCTTGTCGCCATTCTATTACGTAACCATTTTGAGAAAAAACGAAGTAACTAAAGAGAAGAACTAAATGACTATTGAAACTGAAACAGAAGATACTGACAACGTAAACATTTTTGAAGTATCGGATGTGAATGTTTACTACGGTGATTTTCGTGCTATTCGAGATGTGAGCATAGATATAGAAGCTAATGAAATCACTGCTTTCATCGGTCCATCAGGCTGTGGAAAGACAACCATGCTTCGGAGTTTTAATAGGATGAACGACCTCATCCCTACTGCCCGAGTCACAGGTGAATTAAAATACAGAGGCGTTTCTCTTTATGATAAAAGAGTTGATCCTGTTGAAGTCCGCAGAAGAATTGGAATGGTTTTTCAAAAACCAAATCCATTTCCTAAATCCGTCTATGACAATGTTGCCTATGGGCCAAGAATTGCTGGCAACGTTTCCAAAGGTGCAGAAATGGACGACCTCGTTGAATCTTCTCTTAGGAAGGCTGCTCTGTGGGATGAGGTAAAGGATCGCCTTAAAAGTTCGGCTTTAGGGATGTCAGGTGGCCAGCAGCAACGTCTGTGTATCGCTCGGGCCATAGCTACAAACCCCGATGTTGTTCTTATGGATGAACCCTGTTCAGCTTTGGACCCTATTGCTACAGGAAGGATCGAGGAACTGATGGCGCAGCTAAAAGACGAATATTCCATAGTTATCGTTACCCATAACATGCAACAAGCTGCCCGAGTATCAGATAAAACAGCGTTTTTTTCTGTCGAAGTTTCTGAAGAGTCAGATCTACGGACTGGAATACTTGTTGAATTTGGATCAACTGATCTTATGTTTTCCAATCCTACGGATGAACGGACAGAGAATTACGTGACTGGAAGATTTGGATAATTTATTGAAAGGAGCAACTTCATGACAGAAGAGCTAAGAAAGGTATTTCACGAAGAACTCGATGCTATAAAAAATGCGACCGTACGCATGGCTGGAAGAGTATCCGAAGCCATTGTCAGAGGAACAGATGCACTTCTATCAGGAGATCTTGATGCAGCTCTGGCCCTTATCGAAAACGATGATGCCATCGATGCCATGTCAATCGATTTAGAAGGACGATGCTATCAAGTTCTTTCATTGCAGCAACCTATGGCTTCTGACCTACGGGCAATTACAGGGGCCTTGTGGATCAATGGAGAAATAGAGCGATCAGCTGATCTTATGTCGAATGTATGTAAAGCCTCCCGAAGGATCCATGGAAAGACGATAGATCCAATAGTGCGAGGATTAATCGAACAAATGAGCGCAGAAGCCGCCCGCCTTTTTAGACTTTCTATTGACGCATACAATGAAGGTGATTCCGGTCTGGCTGCAGCTCTAGATGACATCGATGACCGGTTAGATGAGCTCAACGAAGACACAGTAGAAGCCATTTTCGCTTCACATAAGAACACAACAGAACCAGATCTTCAGCTATCCGTTCAGCTTGCTCTTGTTTGTAGGTACTACGAACGAATCGGAGATCACGCTGTGAATATAGGCGAACGTGTTACCTACATTGTGAACGGTTGGATGCCAGAAAATACTGGCGCCATGAGAGCTGCAGCGCGAGCTAACGAAGATAAAGGTGAGAAATGAGGTCGATGGAAGTTGACTGAACGGAATCTGATTCTATAGAAAGGGGTCACTAAATATGGTTTGGTTAATGGTAGCTATCTTTATTCTCCTGTCCTTAGGGTTTCTATTAAAATGGAAAAACGATACCCAAAAGTTAAAAGAGAATATTGATTCGCTATCTCGAAAAATTCTTAAAACAGAAGAAATCTTTTCTTCCGATGTCCCTTCAGCAACTAGAACGCTTTATCGAGCTGTTCAGCACATTCTCGATGAAAGAAGAACCGAACAAAAACATACCAGGCGACTCTCTTCATCACTTGAAACGCTCAATTACGGCATCGCTATTTATGATCAGAATAACGAAACTATTTTCAAAAATCCGTACGCCGATACCTTCCTCACCGGATTGCATTCCGATGCGCTAGTAGCCGATGCAGTTGATGATATGTTCCTCTCTCGAGTAAGCCACGAAATCATTGAGCGAGAGGTAGATATCTATACAACTCCGCACCCAGCTTCTCCCCTCACTTCGAGAAAAAAAACCTACTATCTCATCCTGCAGACTTTATATGCTGAAGGAAAAGATATCGGCAGCATCCTCAGCATTGACGATATCTCTGAACAGGAACGCTTAGAAGCAATTCGAAGGGATTTCGTTTCAAACATTAGCCATGAGCTTAAGACACCTATAGGCGCAATAGCCTTGCTTGCAGAAACAATAGAAGACGAACCCGACCCAAAAATCGTCAAAAAAATCCTCCCAAAAATAATTAAGGAAACTGATCGACTAACGGACACTATTGATGATCTGCTAACACTGAGTCGGATAGAACATGGGTCACGAGAGCATTTTTCTGAAATCGACTTGCTGCGCCCTATCATGCAAGCACAAGACCGAGTCCTGACCTTTGCAGCGCAAAAGAACCTAGAAGTTAATGTAATTCTTCCAGAGGACTCTCCGACAATTTTCGGAGACGCCATTCAACTAACATCCGCCTTCTATAATCTCCTAGAAAATAGTGTCAAATATTCCAAACGAGGTGGAGGAAAAACGACAATAAAGGTTGAGAATATAGGAGATATTGTCCAACTATCCTTCTCTGATAATGGAATAGGAATTCCGACAAAAGATCAAGACAGAATATTCGAACGATTTTACTGTGTTGACAGGAGCCATTCAGGCAGCGGTGTCGGTTTGGGGCTCGCAATCGTGAGACATGTGGTAGTAAACCATGAAGGATTGATCTCTGTTCAGTCCCATGAAGGAGTTGGGACGACGTTCACCATCCAATTACCGAATAGTAATAAAGATATAACTAAAGAAAATTTAGCACCTGACAAAAATCAACCCATAGAACCCCAAGTTAGTAACGAGGTTTAGCAGATATGAAGAATAACGCCCCTAAAATACTTATTGTCGAGGATGAACCTAGTTTCATTGAAGCTCTACAAATTGGTTTAGTTCGAGAAGGTTTTGAAGTCGATATAGCCGTTGACGGGATTAAAGCTATAGAACGGTTCGAACAGTACAAGCCTGACCTAGTGATCCTGGATGTGATGCTTCCCAAATTATCCGGCATCGATGTTTGTAGAGAGATCCGGTCACATTCACGGGTCCCAATAGTAATGGTCACGGCAAAAGGTGAGGAAATAGATACCGTAGTTGGATTAGAAATTGGTGCAGATGATTACATCACTAAGCCCTACCGATTGCGTGAACTCGTAGCAAGAATGAGGTCGTTACTTCGGCGGTCAAACTGGACTGAAGATTCTGAAGCACAGAAAGAAGGTGTTCGAGTTGAGGAGGGAGAAATATCCATTGATCTAGATAAGCACGAGGTGCAGATTAGAAACGAATACGTCGAAATGCCACTCAAAGAGTTCGAGCTTTTAGTTCTCCTCCTTGAGAATGCAGATCGAGTTCTTACTCGTGATGTGTTAATAGATCGAATTTGGGGATTTGATTATGTCGGTGACACGAAAACCCTTGACGTTCACATAAAACGTCTTCGATCGAAGGTAGAGGTTGATCCCAAAAATCCAAAATTGATTCATACTGTTCGAGGCGTCGGCTACAGATTTCTTAGACAAGTTAAATAAGTTAAGATCCTTCTACCTTCGGATGATCGAGTTCAATTAGTGATCTAGAATTGAACTGTGAACGAAAATGAGCAATGGGCCAATTCATCTGCAGCTACAGATAGGGAACAGCAGGTAACGCCCGAAAAATCAAAACGTAAGGTCGCCGTATCCCCTTTTGTCCGGTTAAGCCGCGTCCACGCCTTTTCTGCCGCTGGAGATGCAATGATTACAGTCGCCCTCGCCGGCTCTTTATTCTTCTCTATTGATCCAAGCGCTGCCCGTTGGAGAGTTGGCCTCTATCTCGCATTAACGATCGCCCCCTTTGCCGTCATAAGTCCTTTGATTGGGCCAATTATCGATAGGTATGCGGGAGGCCGGAGAATCATGATTTTTGGGATTAATCTTCTTCGAGTAATCGTCGCCGCTCTTATGGTTACCAATTTAGATTCTCTATTCCTGTTTCCGCTTGCCTTCGCGATTCTTATCCTCCAAAAAAGTTACGCTATAGCGAAAGCAGCCGTTGTCCCAACAACGGTTTCCTCGAATCAAGAGCTTGTCGAGAAAAACTCAAGACTCTCTTTGCTCTCAGGTATCGCAGGATTCGTAGGGGCAGCTCCTGCCGCTCTGCTGCAGTGGATTGGAGGGCCAGAATGGTCTGTTCTCCTAGCCGTAATTGCATTTTTCTCTGCAGCCGCAGTGTCTTTGAGGCTTCCAAAAGTCAAGATCGCGGCCGATCCTGAAGATGAAACAGAACGACAGGAACTCCGATCCAAAGGTATTGTCCAAGCAGCTTCCGGTATGGGCGTTCTTAGAGGCATGATTGGGTTCTTTACCTTCCTAGTCGCATTTGCCTATAGGGGCGGGACAGATGACCTGGACCTTTCTGGAACAGGAACTGCCATAGGCGCAAAGTTGCACGAAGAACTTCTAGGAGTTGATTTGGGCGCCGATGGGGCATCAGCCATCAAACTAGGAGCTGTAATTGCCTTCGGAGTTCTAGGTGGCCTAACGGGATCAGCAATTTCCCCCCGGCTGCGGGCACGAATAGATGAGGAGAGAATTCTTCTTGGGGCGCTTCTCACCACTTTCGTTGCTACTCTTCTAGGGCTCTGGAGCGGAGGCATCAGCGGAGCTCTACTTGTCGGCTTCGCAGTAGCAATTTCCGCCAACGCTGGGAAACAGGCATTTGACTCGATAGTCCAACGTGACGCACCTGACGCAAACTATGGACGTTCGTTCGCACGTTTTGAAACCCGTTTCCAGCTACTTTGGGTAATTGGGGCTCTTATTCCAGTCATTTTTACTATCCCTGCTCGTCTTGGATTTCTTATACTTTCTCTTGCAGCAGGTTTTGCCGGATTTTCACTTATATACGGCCCTTCGAGTAAAAAAGACGATCCTAATTTCTCTAAAATGAATAGAAAATCCTTGCTGGAAGGACTTGGAATTAGCGGAGAAAAATCCACATCCTCTGAACAGGCCAGCACTCAACCTCAGCAAAACAAAACGGAACCCCAGAGGTCACAAGAGTTCCTCCCTTTCCCTGAGCCGGACGACCCCAATGGTCCGCCACGACTTTTCTAGCCAAAGGTTGAACTAATTATCAGGAATCGTCAGGTAGGTCGATTCTTGCAAGCCACAATCCAGGAGCTTCAATCTCATTAGGAGTAGGAAGATTTTGTTCTTTCTCCCATAATCTTGAAAGTTCAGAATCACCAGCCCGTTCTATTACCCCTGAAATGAACGAAGTACCTCGCTCATATTGGGACTGAGTCAATTCAAGTCCAAACATTCGCTCAATAAAACGGTTCGATGGGTCTGCTTCGACACGACGTCGACGAAGCGCCTCAGTTAATTGGTCATATGACCCGATGAGGCCAGCCCCGACCTTATCCATCACATAGTCCACGTATCCCACTATTACCGCAAGTAGGGAGTGAAGCTCAGGAAGTAGGGATAGTTGAGCCTCGCTTTGAATAACTCCAAGCACGACTTCTGGGTCACCCAATGAACGCTGAAGGTCTTCAAAAGCGGATGGGGATTCCATATCGATTCCCTCAACTAAGTCCCCTAAACCCGAAGGATTACTTTCAAAATTACGAACATAGTTCAGTAGTAGTTCCTGCAGCCTTAAATGAACATGGTCTACTTGTAACACAGCATGATGGCAGAGTTCATGAAGACAAACCCAAAGAAATAGCTCCTGAGTAGGAAGACTCCATTCTTCTCCAAAAGTAGCGATATTGCCTGTAACAATTAAGATTTCCGAATTTTCCCCCCGTGGTAAAGGAAGGTCATACTGCCCCAACGACCGAGAAGCTAAATGCCCGACCATTGACCCAGATGTCATAGCGAGCATAACGGGAGCTAAGTGTTGCATCATCTGGCTAAACATTGCCGACATGGGATCGGTAACTTCCGTATCGGTCGGCTGTTTGTTCGTTAAGGATTCAGAAAGTTCTCGAAGTAAAGGTTCATAATCACGCAATGTGCTATCTATCCATTGGGTCCGAGTTGAAGCTGTAAGCGAAACACTTTCAATACCCAAACCTGTCGCATCAGAAATATGAAGTTGGGCAATTCGCGATAGTTCCTCAATTTCGATTCGGTGAGATGGATCAACATTAGATTCTGAATCTCCACCAGTTGCCAGTTGGATAGCTATTTGCTTTGCAGCACCCCAATGGTCCTGGCCAGCATTACCAAATAGTCTTTCAAAGTCTCCGAAAAATGGGAAACCCCCAAATGGATTTATATTCTCCATAATTCTTTACTTTCTTTGGTGAAATTCTGTGTTGAAATCCTATTCTACCAAAAGTAATAACGGTAAATTAGGCCACCNTCCTGGTGACCTAATTTACTCAGTGGGGGAGGGGAAGTTGATTATTGAAGGCTTATCTCAAGGTCTGCAGTTTTGAGTTTTTCCTAGAGTTTAATTGCAGGTTGAGGCACTGATCCCATTCAGAGTCCCATTCAGAGTCCCATTCAGAGTCCCATTCAGAGTCCCATTCAGAGTCTATGAAACTCTTTCTAGAGATTTTCTCATTCGGAGTATCCGAGTCGCTACTAGGTATCGGTGGAATATGGTTTCCTAAACCATCAGACCATCCATACTTAATGATGTATTGCCCGAAACTTTCAAAGAATTTCCTTATTCGTTTTCGCATATTGTCATTCTCTAGGAACGAAATGAACAGAATATTTTCGAAAGGTTACAGACGAGTGAATTACTCCTAAAAGAGAACCCATACNCTAAAGAGTAAAATCGGAATAGTTTTGTGAAGACTCGTCTCTACGAAACCTTTGCGCTATGGTTTGATTTCACGTCTAAGACCCGCGAGCAACAGGCCCAGTTTTTAGAAGGAGTCGAGGGAGCCATGGAAACCCTTATAGTGACAGGCGCTGCCGGTTCAATCGGAACTCGAGTATGCAAAACACTTGCAGAAACTGATGGCATAGATGCAATCCTTGGCATAGATACGCGACCTGAAATGCCAAACCATCGCCGCATTTACCATCACCAAACCGACCTACGCCACGAAGATCTAAAACCAATCTTTGAAGGAGCAACAACACTTGTTCACCTCGCAACATCCTTTGGGCCCAGCAGCGATGGTGTAGATGCAGGAGGAGAAGAAATTGATGCCACACGCCACGTATTAGAAGCCGCAGCAGCCACTGGCGTCAAACGCATCGTCATACTCTCATCAGCCATGGTCTACGGAGCATGGCCCCACAACCCAATACCAGTAACCGAAGAAACAACAGTAGACCCAAATCCAGATTTTTCCTTCGCCTCAGTCAAGGTAGAAATAGAAAACCTAGCCAAAGAATGGCACCAATCACACCCCGACTCAGAACTCGTTATTCTCCGCCCGACTACCGCACTAGCGAAAGGACAAATCAGTTGGGTGGCACGCTCTCTTCGAGCCTCAGCCGTCATCGACGCAGGAGACAACGACCCACCTGTCCAATTCCTTCATCTCGATGATTTAGCTACAGCAGTCGTGCTCGCGTCAAAAGGCGGAATGAGCGGAATTTATAATGTCGCCCCCGACGGGTACATCGAAGCAGAAGTATGTAGAGAACTCAGCGGAAGGTTTCCCCGTTTACGCGTCAAAGAAGAAGTCGCAGATCGACTTGGACGTTTCAGTTGGCGCCACCGAATAGCTCCAACACCACCCGGCCTCACTCCATACACAGTTCACCCATGGATCATCTCAAATTCTCGCCTACGAGAAACAGGCTGGACTCCTGAACACACCAATGCTGAAGCGTACGTCGATGGAACATCCCCTAAACCATGGTCAAACTTGAACGCAAAACAACGACAAAGAGCAGCATTAGTGGGAGCNATCATCGCTGGAGCGCTCTTCTCATACCTCATATCTCGACTGATCCGGTCATTTCGAGAAAAGTAGAAAATTAAAAAAGCTCCGAACCTATCAAAATCAACCCAACCAAAATCGCTAACCAGCCCAGAAATCTAACGATCCGTAAATTTCTATTCAGCCTTGTATTACGAGCAATCTCTGATGGATGCCGCCAAGATCGATCTCTTTCTATAGGAAGCTCGGAAAATTCATCCCCTCTTTCCCCCTGCTCAGCATCCACACTATGACAATAGCCTGAAAGCATAAGATACTATCCGCGGTTCAGATCTTTATAGAAAGTTGAGTAGACGTAATTCTCACCTCTAGCATAGGAAGAATGAAACCTCCACAGAACTCCTCAACATGGCTTGGGCTAAGTGAAATCCCTCTTCCTGAGGGAGAGGCAAGTCGTTGGGTGACGGAACCTCATATTGGAGCAGTGGTGACATTTAGCGGCGTAGCAAGAAACCACTCAGAAGGCCGAGAGAATGTAACTCTTCTTGAATACGAAGCCTACGAAGATCAAGTTGTCCCACGGATGGAACGTATTGTCGAAGAAGCCAGATCCAAATGGGCCACAATAGGCCGAGTCGCTCTACTGCACAGAATAGGGCCGGTAGATATCGGTGAAGCAGCGGTTGTAGTGGCAGTAGGATCACCTCATCGTGATGAAGCTTTTCACGCAGCACGTTTCTGTATTGATACGCTGAAATTTACGGTACCTATTTGGAAACGTGAACAATGGGAAGATGGGCAAAGTTGGGGATTAGAACCACAACACCTACGAGAAATCGAAGAGCTAGAACAAACATGAAATCCTTACCTCAGAGAGCGAATTAATTACATGAATCCACTTCTTTTCCTTGCGGGAGCTTTAGGGATCTTCCTACTCGCTTCATTTTTTCTTTGGATCTTTCAGCGTGAACGAAAAAAAACGTTTAATTCCTCAATAGACGAATTCCGTGCCCACCTTGACGCCATCGCCCCTTTCAAAGATAAGGAAGGGAACTAATCTTGGCACGCGACCTCGCTATTGATCTTGGAACAGCCAACACTTTGGTCTACGCCCGAGGAAGGGGAATCGTCCTAAACGAGCCATCAGTTATTGCCCTGAATGAAAAATCAAATGAAGTACTGGCGATGGGCGACGAAGCATGGCAGATGATCGGAAGAACCCCAGGCCACATTATCGCTGTGCGACCCTTAAGGCACGGAGCAATAACTGATTTCGAAGTCACACAAAGAATGATTCGTCTCTTGCTGCAACGAGTAGGAGTTAGCCGATTCAACCGTCCAAGAGTTGTGATCTGTGTTCCCTCCGCTATTACTGCCGTTGAACGGCGAGCAGTAACAGAAGCGGCACGCCGAGCAGGTGCCGTTGATGCAAGATTGATAGAGCAGCCGCTCGCCGCAGCGATAGGATCTGGTCTTCCCATAAATGAACCTATTGGGAACTTGATTGTTGATGTGGGAGGAGGAACTAGTGAAACGGCCCTGATTTCCATGGGTGGTGTCGTTGCGCTAGAAGCCGTCCGAGTCGGATCGTTCGACCTTGATGTCGCAATTCAAAACTTCATTAAGAAAGAATTTGGAGTAGCGATCGGGGAACGAACAGCAGAGGAAATAAAGCTGACCATAGGATCCGCCAGCGCCTACGAGGGAGAACTTCGTGCAGAGGTCCGAGGAAGACACATTGCTAGCGGCCTCCCAGAAGTCGTAGTAGTTAGCCCATCAGAAATACGTGAAGCGATCGAAGAACCAGTATCAACAATGGTCGATTCAGTTACATCATGCCTATCGAAAGCTCCCCCCGAAATGGCCCAAGATATCATTGTCCAAGGGATAAGTTTGGTAGGAGGAGGTTCTCTTCTAAAGGGCTTTGACAAACGCCTCTCTGAAGAAACTGACGTTCCCGTTCATATTGTCCCAAACGCTCTCGAAGCAGTTGTTCTAGGCGCTGGACGCTGCATCGAATCGTTCGAATCCGTCCGAGCGATGTTCATGGAAGACCCAAACGCACGCCAGAGAAGATAATAACTCCCAAGAAATAGAGCTATTTAACCAGCCACCGGTGGAGCTTTAGAATGTCTTCTTTTGAGAGACCATTTTGTATCGCATAACTCTCCACACCCCCGAACTCGGTATCACAAAACGATAAAAGGTCCTGAATACTTGTTCCGTCCGCCCCCAACACATCGATGGGTAGATCTGCCCATGCTTTGACACGATCCGGTGTTTCTTGAGTAATGCTACGTCGTATTGAAGGCATAACTTCTTGACTAAGTTCGTAATCAGCGATGACTTGGTCGATTCCCACATCTAGCAAACTCAGAATAACAGCCACTAATACTCCTGTCCTATCTTTCCCAGCTGTACAAAAAACAACAACAGGGCTTTCCTTTTCCAAAATGCTTTGAATAGCTTGAACAATGTGGCCTCCAGATTCATTAAGCATAATGATGTACCCTTCAGCCATAGATTGAACGTTTGGCCGAGTCATTGGTGCCTGCATCGTCTGATCGATGATAGGAAGAGAGATGACATCCAAAAAGTTCGTCACAGAACGTAGAGGGCATGTTCTCTGCTCATTCAAAGAACGTAAATCTATTGCACGTTTCACTCCATAGACCGATGAAAGAGTATCGGCATCTTCTCTACTTAGCCGATGAAGTGAATCGCTCCTATACAACAAGCCAGGGGTGATCATCCTTTCATCTTGATTTAAATAACCGCCAACATCACGGAAATTAACACAACTTTCAGAAACGAAACGAGAATGCGTATTTGTCATATGAACTAGGATTCCAGTATGAAGTGAGACAGAAATAAAAGGCTTCTTAAAAATGGGTGAACACTAACCGAACAAATAGTGATGTAACCAGAATCTACTTCGAGATGTCCTCAGCGGCCTGTCGAACTTGCCAATCCCGGTCCTCTAATGCCTTAGCTATCGCCAACTCGACTTCCGGACCGTCAAAAGGAGCTAAAGCTAGAACCGCGCGTCGTCGAACAGTAGCAATATCTTCGACAGCTTTCAAAATACTACCTAACGCCTTCTCATCCCCAAGAGCTCCCAGAGCAGCAACTGCTGATTCTCGGCACAGAGAATCACTATGCGATTCAGTAATACTTTGAAGAACGTCGAGAATCTCCGCTGATGTGTCTCCACGCTCCCCGACACCCCAGCACGCGATCTCAACGATCTCAGCATCTTCATCGAGTAAAAACTTCATTGCCGGAATATCTCGATTTGTCGAAATCAAATAGGCGAGCGCATTACGAACTTTAAACGCAGAGTCCGATAGCGAACGCTCTACGATGCTTTTTTCGAGCTTTCCTTCATTGTCAAGAACTCTGAGGGCTGTAGCTCGAACATCAGGCTCCGGATGTTCCAAATACTCAGTAACGAGCTGGAACTCTCCATTTAAAGAGAGTTCGATGATTCTTTGCCGAATTCGTGTGACATTGGCATCTTCGGATCCCTCATCAGGTTGTAAAGGAGCCATCGGCGTCAACTAACAAGAACATCTAACAGCACACGACCACCAATAACTACTAACCCTACACATGCCGCTAAAAGCAGTCCCATGATCCCGATGACTATAACAACACCAATAAGACTTCCTACTCGCTGCCACCACCTGATACGAGCCCCTATNCCTGTAACTGCCCGATGTTTGGCCAAAGGGTCACGCTGAGCGAAAAGTTTAGAGATCGGCCTTCTGGGTGTACTAAGCATTTATCCCTCTCAACGATTACCCATATTCTACTTGTAGAGCCATTTTTTTTATAACAAACCAAATATTAATAGTTCCTGCAATGGAATATCACGCATCACGTGGCAAAGTGTATTGCGTGAAACTTTTCTGGAGAAGTGAGTGGATACCGAAGACCCAATAGAGGAACCAAATTCAGATATAGATAGAGAAGTGCCTTCTATAAAAGTTCGTAAATTCAAAACGAGCTACTCCATTATCCCCCTTGGGATATTTCTCCTTGTTATCGCTGCTGTACTAGTTATTCGCTTTGCTCCTGCATCATGGGTGAGTGATGACAGCTACATACTTTCGCCAGGAAGCGCAAACAACACGGCGCAAGCAATCATCGTTGACGGAACAGACACATACCCACCTGAAGGAGAAATCGCATACACCACTGTTTCAATTAAACGCGAAACCACAATCTGGCAATGGTGGAAGGCTAAAAGAGATAAAACGAAACAGCTCATAAGCCCCTCTGTCATAGATGGCAACAGAACCGTCAGTGAAACACGAAAAGTCACCCAATTTCAGATGGATCAATCTCAAAGCACCGCAGCGCTCGTAGCACTCAATTTCCTAGGGTACGAAATAGTCCCAGAAGTTGACGGGGCATTTGTCATCCGACTCGTCGAAGGAAGCCCAGCCGAAAAANCCCTACAGCTAGGTGACCTCATCGTTGATGTCAACGGAGAAAAAGTTCAAAATTCCGAAGACCTAGGGAACCTCATNCAAGAAAAACAACCAGGAGATGCCGTCGAAATCACGTACCTGCGGTCACCATCTGCCCTCGGTGGCTCAGGAGCAGATGAAAATGCGTCGTCAACAACCGAAACCATCACACTCGCAGAACACCCAGAAAAACAAGGAGTAGGGTTCCTAGGGGTAGTCATTGAGACACCTGTACGCGCAGACGTTCCCTTCGAAATAACCATTGACGTAGGCAACGTTCGTGGCCCCTCCGCAGGTCTAGCATTTTCCTTATCAATTCTTGACGTCATAACAGAGGGAGAACTCACCGGAGGCCTCCGAATAGCCACTACTGGAACCATCGACCGATATGGCTATGTCGGCCCAGTAGGTGGGGTTCCACAAAAAACAGAAGCCGCGATTCAATCAGGCATAGACCTATTCCTCGTCCCCCCAGCCGAATATGCTGCCGCTTTAGAAATAGCGAATGAAAGAATGAACATTAGATGTGTCCAAACCTTTACGGACGCCATTCTAGTACTAAGCGAATATGGCGGNAACGGNATTGAAATAGCTGAACAAGCAGGGGAATCAAANCTAGAATTCTCTGACAGCCCAATAGATGAAGAAGACGGCATCACAACCTGTTCCGAGGCAGAGTCAGCAAACAATAGCTGAGCTGGGCCTAAGCGCACATCATGACGGTAGGATAACCCTATGACGCCAGCAGCGTCGAAAATCATCGAGCATGGGACAATAAGCAGAAAATGACCGATATCAGTGGGGTACCTTCGTCAGGGCAGCGCAGAGGATTCTCGCGCCGAGCACGAACGTTACTGATCCTCGGCATANTCGCACTCATAGTCCTCATAGTCTCACTCAGAGGCATCGCCGGTTTTTATACAGACTACTTATGGTTTGACTCCCTAGGCTTTAGTTCAGTGTGGAGAAGAGTTCTCCTAACAAAATTTGCTCTAGCCGGCATCTTTATGGGATTCACTTTTCTTCTCTTATGGGCNAATTTGTATATCGCAGAACGAATAGCTCCCCAAAATAGACCTGAAGGTCCCGAAGAAGCACTCGTAAGTCGATACCACGAAACAATTGGATCACGTTCAGGTCTGATACGTATAGCCGTCTCAGCACTATTCGCTCTTTTCCTTGGTGTAGGAACAGCNGGCCGCTGGCAAGACTGGATTCTCTTCAGAAACAGGGAAGATTTCGGAATTAAAGACCCTCAATTCAATATCGACATCGGGTTCTACGTCTTCCAACTTCCATTCATCCAATTCCTCATTAATTGGTTCTTTACTGCCTTTATAGTTGTCCTCGTCATTACATCAATCGCCCACTATCTCAATGGCGGGATAAGAGTCAACACACCTGGAAGTCGAGTAACAGCCCCAGTAAAAGTNCACATTTCAGTGCTTCTCGCCGTCCTCGCACTAATCAAGGCAGCTGATTACTGGTACCAGAGATACTCCCTAAACTTCTCCGGCNGNGGAATCGTTGATGGTGCTAGCTATACAGACGTCAGCGCCAAACTACCCGCTATCAAACTCCTNATACTGATTTCTTTAGCTGCCGCAATACTCCTTATCATCAATATATGGAGACGAGGCTGGGTACTACCAGTAGTCTCTGTCGGCTTATGGGCATTCGTCGCAATAGCAATCGGAAGCATCTACCCAGCAATATTNCAACGATTCGTAGTAGAGCCCTCAGAGTCTTCAAGAGAATCTGAATACATAGATAGAAACATAGAAGCAACTCGNCAAGCGTACGGCTTACAAGTTTCTGCAGGANCTGACGGAAANATTGAAGAACGAACGTTCACTCCCAACGTTGAAGANGGACTCACCATGGACATTNTGGAGCTGAACGCNTCTACCCTAAACAACCTTCGGCTCCTCGACCCANGCATTGTTCCACCCACATACCAAGCTCTAGAAGTTGAGCGNGAACAGTTCCGNTTCTCAAACGATCTAGATGTAGACCGATATGAAGTAGATGGCGATATCCGCACCGTTGTTATCGCTGCCCGAGAACTTAATCTTGATGGCGTGAATTCTGGNTGGGAAAATCAACACGTCTCGTTCACCCACGGATACGGTATTGCCCTTGCCCCAGCGAACACGGTTACATCACAAGGCGAACCCGATTTCGTTATCGGCGGACTCCCCACAGAAGTCAATACAGANCGCATCAACGTCGAGCTAGATCAGCCAAGAATTTATGTCGGGGAAGAACTCGACAGTTATGCGATTGTCAATACAGACAGATGTGAAATTGACTTTGCATTAACCGGTACAGAATCGCTCGAAACCACAACAGAAACGAACGAAAATTCATGCGCCGGCAGCGACGGGTCTGGCGAGAACCTGTTATTCGAATACGACGGAGATGACGGGGTAAAGGCAGGAGGATTTTTTCGACGTATAGCCTTTGCTCTNCGGTTCGGGGATTTAAACCCCATCTTCTCAGGATTAATAAACAATGACTCCAAATTCCTCTACAACCGAGATGTATCNGATAGGGCAAAAGAGCTCGCCCCGTTCCTAGATTACGATTCTGATTCCTACCCAGTAATCGTTGATGGTCGCATCAAATTCATCCTTGACGCATACACCACATCCAATAGATACCCATACTCNCAGTCTGCAGATGACAATTCCGTACCTCTAAGCAGCGGCCTAACTAACGAATTCAACTATGTCAGAAACTCCGTCAANGTTGTCATCGATGCCTACAACGGCGATGTCACATTTTACGTAATCGATGAGGACGACCCAATCATCAAAGCGTATATGAAAGCGTTCCCAAATCTCTTCACTCTTGCATTCCCCTCCGAAGGAACAGATGAGGGAATGCCTGAAGCTATTGCGGAACACCTGCGCTACCCAGAAGACCTCTTCAAGGTCCAGACAAATATGTGGGGAAGGTACCATCTCGATGACGCAAATGACTTCTACGAAGCAGCAGGAGCATGGGTCGTTTCTCTTGATCCAGGTGATGACTTAGATAACGCCCCAACCGCCATCATCACAGAATCAGGATTCGTCACATTCGCATCAGGAAAAAGAATGGACCCCTACTACGTGCAGATGCAACTTCCAGGTGAAACATCACAGGAATTCGTCTTGCTTCGTCCATTCGTCCCACGTTCAAGCGACGATAGCCGGCAGCAACTTGAAGCATTCATGGTCGCCCAGACAGACGAACAAGGCCAAAGCCGAATTGTCGCCTACACAGTGCCTGGATTAAAGGTTGACGGGCCAGTAATCGCCAATAGAAGCATGCTCGCAGACCCAGAAGTAGCTGAAACAACCACACTCCTTGGCCAAAGAGGCTCAGGCGTAAAACTCGGAAANATGCTACTCGTTCCACTAGACGGAGGAGANAACGAGGATGCTCTCCTCTACCTCAGGCCGCTCTATGTAGAAGCGAGCGGAAGCCAGCCAGCAGTCCAGCAAGTCATTGCAGCATATGGCGAAAGCGTACGCATATGCGCAACCGTTGAACTTGTCCTCGGAGCGCTGCTACTTCCAGAAAACCAGCTAGGAGACAACTGCGAAAATGTCACTCCAGTTTCACTGACAGGAACCCCTTCGCCCCCAACCTCACAAGAGCAAGTCGAAACACCTGCACAACCTGAAACTCCCGCTGAAGAGACCACCGAAGACACTCCAGAAAGCCAAGAACCGGCAGAAACCTCCACCACTGACCGAGNCCAACAGCTTCTATCCCAAGCCCAAGAAGCTTTCACTGCGGCTAACGAAGCGCTAGAAGAAGGAAACCTCGGCGAATACCAAGACCTGATTAACCAAGGNCAAAATTACGTCGACCAAGCAAATGACCTTCTCAGAGGNCAATAAGTTCGCGTTCTGCTATTTCGACTCCTGAGGACCATCAGTAGGAGGCCCTGCGAAAGCTTGTGCAATAGAAAACCACTCAATCGCTGCTTCCCCCGAAAAAGTCAACTCAGTGTCATGCATATGCCTTCGTTGCGTTACGACAAGACAAAAATCTAAAGCTGAACCAGTAATACTATTCAAATCCTCAGGGGATCCGAACTCCCATTTCTCACCTGTCGGACTGGTTAGAGAAACGTAAATAGGTTCTTCATTCGGGGTCAAGCCACGATTAATATAGGCCCATTTTCTGGTAATGAATCCCAATTGGGCAATATGTCGAAGACGGTCGGTAGAAGTCCTCTCAATATTCAAAGTATCCACAATATCTTGTCCATGAGCCCACACTTCCATCAGGCGGGCGGTAAGAAAAGACTTTGACCCCATTGAAGGCCCATACCAAATAACACGGTCATCATTACTGAGAGTTTCGGAAGCTAAAGCTAAATTCTCTCNGCCTTGTCGCCAGCTTGAAAGTAATTCTTCAGCATCCATNTCCCTATAAGCAGCCAAACTAAAGTCCTCAGCCGAATNAGCATCTTGTGTTTCCAGAAGCTCGTGAAGAAGACTCGTGAATTTATCGGGATCAGTTATAGCCACAGTGGCACTNTNATCAAAGTACGCTAAATGNCCAATTTGATCAGCTATAGACCACCTAGGACTCGGAGTGGGGAGACCCCACTGTTCCTCCGATAAGTTCGACACAATCGTGTCTAACGCCATCTGCTCCTGCAGAAGATCGTCCCGAACATGAGCTACATCCATTCCAAGAGAGTATCACCAAGAGAAGAGACTAAGAACCTTCGAAAGAAAGTCGAAACATCCTCCAATCATGGCGAATCTCTTGCTGGAATCGGAGATCTAAAAACTCGATGGTAATCTTTAATAGGGGATTCCTGATCAGATGGAGTCTTTGAGAGGAAGCAAATGTCAGAAGCATCTGTAATTCAAAGCCGGATCGATGTAACTTCTGATGATTACAAGCAGAATCTCGCTGAGATGCAAGCTTTATGGAATGAAGTTGCGGAAGAAATGGCCAAAGTTCCCGGTATCGGAGGGCAACGGTACGTGGANCGACACAGAAGCCGCGGAAAAATGCTTGTCCGTGAAAGAGTCGAAGCACTTATTGACCCAAATACTGCCCTCCTAGAACTCAGCCCATTAGCAGGATGGGGAACTCAAGACCCTATAGGTGTTGGAACATTTAACGGCATCGGCGTTATCGAAGGAGTTGAATGTGGAATAGCAGGATCGGACATGACAGTCCGTGGAGGAGCAGGAAATCCAACCACCTGGAATAAACAAAAAAGATTCTTTGAAATAGTTCGCGAAAATAGGCTCCCCTTAATCTTGCTAAATGAATCCGCTGGAGCCGATTTACCGCGGCAAGCAGACATTTTCGTCTACGGAGGAGAACAATTCCGCGATATCACCCAACTATCGAAAATGGGCATCCCCTCTATTTGTGTCGCTTTCGGTCCNAACACTGCAGGCGGTGCTTACATCCCAGGCATGAGCGATTACACCGTCTTTGTGAAAGAGCGAGGNACCGCATACCTAGGCGGACCTCCGCTCGTCAAAATGGCNATTAACGAAGACGTAGACGAAGAAACACTAGGCGGAGCAGAAATGCACTCTCGGACAAGCGGACTCTCTGACTATCTCGCTATGGATGAGATGGATGGATTACGCATAGCCCGCCAAATCGTTCGACATCTTGAATGGAAAAAACTAGGCCCCGGGCCCACTGCCCCAGCCGACAACCCACTATATGACCCGGCNGAGCTGCTCGGCTGCGCAATGGCAAACGTCCGGATCCCATTTGATATCAAAGAAATCCACGCACGTATTCTTGATGGAAGCAGATTCGAAGAATTCAAACCCCTCTACGGAGANAAACTCGTCTGCGGCTGGGGTTCCATTTGCGGTTTCCCTATCGGAATTCTAGGAAACAACGGCATCCTNTTCTCAGAAGAAGCAAGCAAAGGAGCCCAATTCATTCAGCTATGCAACAAACTCAACATCCCACTGCTATTCATGCACAACATCACAGGCTTTATGGTCGGCTCNAAAGCAGAACAAGGTGGCATTATCCGAAATGGTGCAAAGCTAGTCAATGCAGTTTCGAACTCAACAGTTCCTCACCTTAATTTGATGGTAGGTGCAAGCTACGGTGCCGGAAATTACGGAATGGCAGGCAAATCATATAACCCCCGTTTTGTATTCACCTGGCCAAATCATCGAATTGCCGTCATGGGNCCCGAACCCCTTGCAGGAGTAATGGACATTATNGCNCGNAACGCNGCAGCAGGCCGAGGCCAAGACGTTGACGAAGAAGCNCTCNAAGAACGACGAGTAGCTCTNGAAGCCCAAATNGAATACGAATCTCTTGCGCTCTTTTCAACCGGAAGACTTTGGGATGATGGGATCATCCACCCATCTGATACAAGAACAGTTCTAGGCCTGGCCCTATCAGCAATACACAGCAATGAGATAAAAGGCGCCACAGAGTACGGGGTTTGGAGACACTAACAATGAGTNATATCAAACGCCTTCTTATAGCCAACCGCGGTGAAATAGCAGTTCGAATAGCCCAAACAGCTCACCAGCTAGGCATTGACACCGTCGGTATCTATTCGACCTCCGATCAAAACGCTCTCCACGTTGACACGGTAGATGTAGCAATTTATCTTCCAGGGAACTCATTAGGAGAGACATATCTCAACAGCAGCAAGATCATCGAAATAGCTCAACAAAATCATTGTGATGCCATCCACCCCGGGTATGGTTTCTTAGCTGAAAATGCACAATTCGCCCAAAGCGTCAATGACGCAGACCTCATTTGGATCGGCCCAACACCTGAACAGATCGCTCTCCTCGGAGACAAAATGCTAGCAAAACAGGCGGCAATTGACGCAGGAGTACCGACAGTGACTTCAACCGAAGTCCACCCAGGAGAAAAACCACCGAAATTTAAGATGCCCGTCATCGTCAAAGCAGCAGCTGGGGGAGGCGGGCGCGGTATGCGCATTGTCGAGAAACAGGCTGAACTTGCAGATGCCATCAGCTCCGCATCCAGAGAAGCCGAATCAGCATTCGGAGATGGAAGAGTTTTCGTTGAGCCATATATCACCCACGGCCGACATATAGAAGTACAAATCATCGGTGATTCACATGGGAACGTTCTCCACCTGGGAGAACGAGAATGCTCTATCCAGCGTCGAAATCAAAAAATCTTCGAGGAAGCACCATCGCGTGGAATCTCACCTGATGTCCGAAAATTAATTTGTGATGGTGCTGTCGCTCTCGCCAAACACGTCAAATATGAAAACGCCGGCACAGTCGAATTCCTTGTAAACGACAAAGAAGAGATCAACTTTCTAGAAGTCAATACCCGCCTCCAAGTAGAACACCCAGTCACCGAATCAATTACCGGACTTGACCTCGTCGAACTTCAGATCAGAGTAGCCTCAGGAGAACAACTACCCGCCAGCCAAGAAGACATTATTTTTAACGGGCACGCAATTGAAGTACGTCTCGTAGCTGAAAACCCATCCCAAAACTGGATGCCTTCAATAGGAACTATAGAACGGTTCCACGTCGGCGACGGAGTCAGAGTTGACAGTGGTATTCGAGAAGGCTCACAAGTAACGACAGATTACGACTCGCTCATCGCAAAAATTATTTCCTACGGATCAGACAGACAACAGGCGATACAAAAACTTGCACGGGCGCTCCGCTCAACCCAAATAAGCGGAATAGAAACAAACCAATCAATGATCTTGTCAGTATTAGCCGAACACGACTACCAACAAGCAAATACTCCAATCAGTTACCTCCAAGACCACCCCGAAGTTCTCGACAAACAAGAATTAAACCCCAAAGATCATAACGCCCTTCTTCTCGGCGCCGTCTTCGCCTTAGAGCTCCAAGAACGAACCAATGGCATGGTCACAGGATTCACTCCCTCAGGGTGGAGAAATCTTAGAACACAAGGCCAAAGGCAAATCTGGGAAAGCCAATATGGGGAAGATCACATCGAATACACAATCGACAAAAACAAAGCCACAGTGCTCCTAGGAGCGTGGCCAGAACCACAAGAAGACGGAACCCTCCCCGAAGACAACCGGACACAACTTCAGGTTCGACTCCTTAGCCAATCAAACGGCCAGCAAATAATAGAAATAGACAACCGCCGCCAGGTAATTACAACCTCAATAAACAACGACACAGTACATACCCAGAGCAGGTTCGGAACAGCCGCATGGTCACGACAACCTAAATTCACTCACAGCGAATCAGAGCAGTTCGGAGCAGGCCCAACGAGTCCGCTTCCGGGAACTGTCATAGNCGTCAACGTAACTGAAGGNCAGACAGTCCAAGAGGGAGACGTTCTCGTTGTCGTTGAAGCTATGAAGATGGAGCACAAAATTATTGCAACCGGAACTGCAACAGTNACGAGCGTNCATTTCCAACCAGGTGACAGTGTAGACACCGGCGATCTACTGGTCTCACTCGAACAGGGTGAAGGATCGTGACAGCTGGCCCGATCAGAGTCGCCAATTGTTCAGGATTCTTCGGAGATAGACCATCCGCAGCAAAAGAAATGGTCGAACAAGGCCCAATCGATGTACTCACAGGAGACTGGCTCGCAGAATTAACAATGCTCATCCTCAGCAGGATCCGGAACAAAAACCCTGGAGGTGGCTACGCACGCACCTTTGTCACACAAATGGAACAAGTGATGGGAACCTGTTTAGATAAAGGCATCAAAGTGGTCAGTAACGCAGGAGGACTCAATCCTCGCGGATGCGCTGAAGCTGTACACGACGTAGCAGAGAAACTTGGACTGAATCCTACAATCGCATACGTGGACGGAGATGACATCATGGAAAGAATCCATGAACTCCATTCAGCTGAAAAACTACTTCCATTTTTACCAGATACCCCTCTAGGTGATTTAGATTCATACCTTACTGCCAACGCATATCTTGGATGCTGGGGGATAGTCGAAGCCCTCGACCAGAAAGCAGACATCATCATCACCGGAAGAGTCACCGATGCCGCCGTTGTATGCGGGCCAGCCGCATGGCACCATGGCTGGCAACGAGACGATTTTGATCAACTAGCGGGAGCTGTGGTTGCAGGCCACATCATCGAATGCGGAGCTCAAGCTACCGGCGGCAACTATTCCTATTTCTCAGAGATAGCAGACCGTAATGAAATTGGTGGAAAAGCAAGATTCGGATTCCCATGGGCAGATATCGCAGAAGACGGATCATCAATCATCGGAAAGCATGACGGAACCGGAGGTATCGTCAACACAGAAACAGTAACCAGCCAAATCCTCTACGAAATTGGCGGCCCCGAATATTACGGCCCTGACGTCACCGCCCGCTTCGACACAATCCAAATTGAAAATACGGGCCCTAACCGAGTCACTGTCTCCGGCGTAAAAGGACAGGCACCACCCACAACGCTCAAAGTAGCAATGAACGAACTTGGAGGATACAGAAACTCCTTTTCCGTCGCCCTCACAGGCCTAGACATTGAAGAAAAAGCCGCCTTCGCACAAGCCACATTCTGGGACTCCTGCCCATATAAACCAGAAGACTTTCAAAGCATCAGCAGCGAAGTCATCCGAACAGACAAAGAAGACGCCGATCAACAAGAAAAAGCAACAGCGATCTGGAAAGTAACGGTCAAAGACAAAGACGAAAGAAAAGTAGGNCGAACATTTACTGATGCGATGATNCACACCGTGCTCGCCAGCATNCCCGGAATGTATAGTCTCAGCAGCGGCCCAACAGCTTCCACCCCATATGGAATATATAGACCCGCGACCGTCCCAGCAGAACTCGTCCCCCAATACGTCCATATGCTCGACGGGGAAACAACCATGATAGAGTCCACCAACCCACAAGGACCCCCACTTGAATACGAAAGCGACCAACCACCGCCATCGCCCGTCGGACCAACGAGTAGCGTACCGGTCGGAACACTATGCGGGACACGGTCAGGCGATAAAGGCGGCGACGCCAACCTCGGCATCTACGCTCGAAACGACACAACATGGGCATGGCTAGATAACAATTTAACAACAGAAAAACTCAAAAATCTCCTACCTGAAACCCAGAACCTAAGCATTGAACGATACCGCTACCCAAAGATACGCTCCCTAAATTTCCTAATACGAGGACTCCTACAAGAGGGTGTTGCCGCATCAACACGCCAAGACCCCCAAGCCAAAGCACTCGGAGAGTGGCTACGAAGTCGACAAATGGAAATTCCCATTCATGTAATCAAAGAAACGAAAGGGTAAAAGTGAAAAACGACGTAACCGAGATGTTCCATATCGATCTACCAATCTTTGCCTTCAGCCACTGCAGAGATGTAGTTGCAGCAGTGTCCAAAGCAGGAGGATTCGGAGTCCTCGGAGCTGTCGGACACACTCCCAAAGGCCTAGAAACAGATCTTCAATGGATCGAAAACGAAATCGGAGAAAAACCTTATGGGGTTGACCTTATCGTTCCAGCAAAATACGCCGGATCAGACGACGGGGGACTCACAGTCAAACAAATCGTCGAAATGATTCCCAAAGAACATATTGAATACGTCAACCAAATTCTCGAAAGCTACGACGTTCCACCATTAGCAGACGACCCAAAAGGACAATTTGACATCCTAAACGAAAAAGCCGCGCCCATGTCAGCCTCAACCGCCGCCCCCCAATTAGAAATAGCACTAGCGCACAAACCCTCACTCATCGTCAACGCTCTCGGACCGCCACCACAATTCATGATCGAAAAAACAAAAGAAGCAGGAAAAAAAGTGGGAGCCCTAGCAGGAAAAGCGCAACACGCACAACGTCACGTAAACGCCGGCGTTGACATTATCATCGCCCAAGGGTACGAAGCCGGTGGACATACAGGAGAAATCGGCACTATGGTCCTCATCCCAGAAATAGTCGACGCAGTCGGAAACGTTCCAGTCCTCGGAGCTGGAGGCATTGGCGGCGGCCGCCAAATGGCAGCAGCCATGGCATTAGGTGCACAGGGCGTCTGGTGCGGTTCCGTCTGGCTCACAACAGAAGAAGCNGAGACCCACCCAGTAGTCAAAGAAAAAATGTTAACTGCGACATCTTCCGACACAATTCGATCTAGATCAAGAACAGGAAAACCAGCTCGACAACTTAAATCATCATGGACAGACGAATGGGAAAACCCAGAAACCCCTATGCCACTCGGAATGCCACTACAACCTATCTTGATCAACGAAGCAATAGCCCGAATAGATCGCGCCGCCCANCGAGGAGGCTCAGGAGCTGAAAAACTTGCAAATTACTTTGTCGGCCAGATCGTAGGAACAATGAATAAGACGAAACCAACCACACAAGTAGTTTATGAAATGGTAGAAGAATTTATCGAAGCTACTGAATCGGTAGCTTCACAACTAAAAGAATAATTTGCTAAAACTTGTATAGAATTAAATCATAAAACAAATATCGAAAGGTCAACATGAGCTATTCACCAGCCACACACACCCCCGTAGCCCATCTTCAAGAAACAGACAGAGTGGCATTTATGGTCAAGGTATATCAACACCTTGCCCTAGCTATCGGCGCATTTATGGCATTCGAATATCTCTTCTTCGCCAGCGGCATTGCAAAGAACCTATGGGAAATGCTTGCCGGAAATGGAGGAGCTTGGCTTCTATTCCTTGGATTGTTCATGGTGGGAACGTGGATCTCAACACAGGCCAGTTACGACCTTGAAAACGTCGGTAGACAGTACGGAGGCCTATTCGCCATATCAGCTGTAGAAGCCCTAATCTTTGCTCCTTTCCTATATTACGTCTTCAATGTCCGACAAGCCGCCGGAGATGTATGGGTTGCCGCCATCATTACCGCAATGGGATTCGCCGGCCTTTCTCTTGTCGGCTGGGTAACACGAACTGACCTCTCATTCTTACGGCCAATTCTTATCTGGGGAGGAGTAGCAGCCATGGTCCTCATTGTCTCTGCTCTCTTATTTGGAATGAATATTGGAACCTGGTTTTCTGTAGCGATGGTTGCCTTAATGGGAGTATCGATCCTCTACAACACCCAAAAAATCCTTCACTCTTACCCCCAACAAGCTTACGTCGGAGCAGCAGTAACTCTATTTGGTTCACTCATGACAATGTTTTGGTACATTCTCCAAATCGTTATGGATAGGTAAACGACTTNAATAAAAAAACTACGACTGGTCTCTCCATCCATTGGCAATATGCTCCAACCACCATGTTGGAGCTTGCTGCAAAAGATTTCCCAAATGGGAATAATCATGCCAACGGCAAATCATGCCAGCATTATCGATTTCCATCACCGAAGTAAAAGGATGATCAATGATTTCCCCAGTATGGAATTGCCACTGCTCAAGATGCTCTGTTACTACGAAACTTCCCTCACAGATCATGTTCTTAGGAAAATGCACGTAGCCCGAAAGAGGTTCAATCCCTAACCGCAAACGCAAAATAATCTCATCTGGTCCAGTCGCCCCAACAGCATCTAACCCGACATCCGTGTAATGCGCATCTTCAGAAAAGAACGTTGCCATTTCATCCCAATGCCGAGAGAAATGTGCATCCCAATAACTTTCAACTATCTCTTTCGCACCCATTAAAAGATCTCCAATGCTCATAAGCATTAGAGCGCACCAAAAACATTGGCGCAAATAAGCTTTATCGCATATTGTGCAAAAATGAATCTTGGGCCAGCAGAAATGATGGATTTTGGGTTGGGAGAATACATAACCCAAAAACCCTCGAAACGTTATCCAATATATACGAGAGGAAATGCTGGAGAGGTGTGGCCAGAAGTCGCCTACCCGCTAACCATTACCCTCACCAACTTTGCAGGAGTAGAAGCAACAGCAAGAGCAGCTATCAAAGCGGGGGTCATTACTTCAAAAGATATTCTGGAGGGGCCGTCATGTTTCGGTGGTGTTTTTGCAGGCTACATGTATTTGAACCTTTCTTTTGGAAGAATGATTGCGGTACGGACACCAGGAACAACTATCGAAAAGAGCGACGCGACGTATTACGGTTCTGAACAGCAAGCCCCACAATATGTTGCTCACACAGACGACAAAAACGTTCTAGCAAGCCTAAGAATCATCCGAACCGGATGGAAAATGCTAAATACCACTGAAATACCATCTCTCGAGGCAGATAGAGAGTTAGTCAAGGGTTGGCAACAACGCCTTCCTGATATTCTTCAGTCAACTGATGAGGAAATAGTCGCAGCTCTTCGAGAGATCATGCAGCCAGCGATGGATCTTTTTACCAACCATCTTGTTATAACCGGCCAAGCTGGAGGAGCAGTCCAGTTACTTTCAACAATCTGCGAAGAGCGTCTTGACGATAGGTCACTAGCGTTAACTCTCCTCGGAAACTTAGGAGACGTAGATAGTGCTGCACCCTCCTTTGCTTTATGGGAACTTGGCCGAAAAGTAGCGAAAGATCCAAAACTCACAAATTTATTTGATGAAGGAACGAAAGATCTCGAAGATAGATTACGTAACTCCTATCATGCGAGTACTTTTGTTGAGGAGTTTGATACATTTCTTTCAGAATTTGGCAGCCGAGGACCCAATGAGTGGGAAACCGCATGCGAAACGTGGGGCACAGATCCCTATTCAGTATTAGTTCTTATAGACAGGATGCGGCTAGCTGACTTGGATAAAGCACCGAGCTACAGAGCAGAAAAACTCACAAAGAATAGAGAGGAAGCTCTTTATTTGGCAAGGACTCAACTAAAGGGATTCAGATTGCGGTTATTCGATAAAGCATTTCATGCATCGGTTACGTTCTCAAAAGCCAGAGAGAGATCAAAAACGACGATCATTGATCTGATACACGTTGCTCGACTCTTTTCACGCGAACTTGCTGAAAGAACAGCTCAACAACGAACCAATGGGGAACTCATCGATTTATGGTTCATCCTAGAAACTGAATTAGANGAATTCGTGAAAGACCCTTCNGCTTTCGANAAACGAATCGCNGAAAGAAANNANGTACGGNATGAGCTTTCNAGAAGAGNNCCTCCATTTATTTTCGAAGGTAATTTNCCAGACCCATCNACATGGCAGATCCGCGAAGAGGTCAATTCTAAGAATTTCCCNGCCNTNAAGGTAGGAGATACCCTTAAAGGTTTCGGNGGGTGCCCTGGTATTGCTGAGGGAATCGCACGAGTAGTAACCGATCCCTCCGACCCAGGGTCTTTAGGTACAGGAGATATCTTAATTGCTCCGNTNACNGANCCTTCGTGGACGCCATTATTCGTTCCTGCTGAAGCNGTTGTTGTTAACGTAGGTGGCCAGATGAGTCACGCTGTCATTGTTTCCCGTGAATTAGGAATGCCATGTGTCGTAGCAGTAGCAAATGCGACTCAAGTAATTAGAGATGGATCCCGTATCCGGGTTGATGGGTCCTCAGGAGAAGTAACAATACTGGATTTTCCAAGCGAATAAATTTCAACGGATACCTTCAGAAAGTTGCGGCTTCAAGTTTCCCTCGGCATAATTGAATTCCCAGCGCGGGGTGGAGCAGTTTGGTAGCTCGTCGGGCTCATAACCCGAAGGTCGCAGGTTCAAATCCTGCCCCCGCCACTTCTGAATGAATAAAGCTCTAAGCTTTCTTTAATTCTTCGTAATTCTTATTTGGGAAATCTTCCAAAAATAAACCGTAGAATCAGGACTAATCGTTTAAACCTCATCGGGTTCTTAAGGACGAACCCTAGTCGCGCTAGTGGAGCGAGCGCACCGAAAACTTTGTGGAACACTAATGAACGTGCTCTTGCGTCTTCACTAGTTCCGAATCGAGTTCCAGATGAATCTAAGGGATGTATAGCAACTGTTGCGGGGATGAATTCGCAAGAAAGTCCTTTTGAACACGCATCAGCGATAAAAATATATTCGTCTCCAAGGTAATTTGCTGTGCCTGCACCAAAGTTCTCATCGAACGCGATTTCTTTGCTGCGGAATGATTCTGTTCGGATCGCTATTTCATAGGTTGCCGCTTTGGCAGAATTAAATCGGCTGAGTCGTTTTCTATTCCGAAAGTACCTTTTTCTTAAATTTGAATTTTCATCAATTGACTGGCCAAGAATTAAGTCAACGTTATCATTGCATGAAAAGTGATGCACTACTTCTTCTACACCTTCTTGAACCCACTTCATGTCGTCATCGCCGAAAAAGAGAATTTTCCCATTCGCCTCAGTGAGAATTTTGTTTCTGCTTTTAGCAGCTCCTATTGAATCTAGGTAAATAATTCTTACGTCTTCGCGTTGAAGGTCCTGAATTGTTCCTCCTTGGACTGCAATGAGGATCTCAACATGTTCCCTTATCGGAGGCAGGCATATTTCCTTTACGCGACTTGCAAGACTCGAATATCCAATAGTGATTAATTGACTATTCACTGAAAACTCTAGCTCTAGCAAATCGCATCAACCCAGAAGACAATCCGGAATAAATCTGTCCGATCATTCTCACAGCTATAAATAGAACAAATGCTTTTGCAGGATTTAATGAGTCCGTCGCAAATAAAACTATGAGAACGCTCAGAAGAATAACTAACCCAATAGATGACAGTAAAGATCCTATCTCACCCGAAATTACTCTAGTCCTGACTTTTTCAGCATTAGTTACCGGTTTTTTAGATTGCTGTTTTTCTCTGAACTTATATTGAGATCTAAATTGCTTCCCAAGTTGCCAAGAGAGAATTTTGAAGATTCCCATTCCAATAATTAGATTACAAATTCCGAATACAGGGGAGAAGAAAAAAAGTAGACCAGAAATGAAAATTAGTCTTCCGTACAAGGTGAGAAGAGACGTAAGTTCCATTGCTGTGGCCCATCGCCAAGAGTTCGCTACTTGATTCTCTGACGAAGATTTTACTAAAGATTTTTCAAAAATATTCAGTCGATAGTGTTCCTTTGCAAAGCCAAGGATTCGAAGCACAGAGAATAGAACTAGGAAAATCACGCCGAGGAATACAAGATTTTTCGTATTGCGAGGTTCAGTAGGCAAAATTAAGAGCGAAAAAAAGTGAGCCAAAAGGATCTCGGAAACGGATATGCACACAGCTAAAAAAATCACTCCCATGATCATTCTTGATTCCCTGCGACTTGGGAAGAGATCCGTAGTGGCTTCCCATAGTTCAGTGATTACGTTTCTCATAGATCTCTTCTATTCCATATTGAGTGGATAGCATCAAAAAGTTGTTGTTCGATCTCGTCCTTT